>JBJFHK010000224.1:0-1579 GCA_051893535.1 Eubacterium sp.
AAAAAGCGCAAGCCCGTTTGGACTTACGCTTTAATTCTGTCAGCAACTCAACTACTTATTAGTTTATCACTAGAAGAAGAAAAATTGCAAGGATGAAAATCTGGCTAGATGGTGTCAATATCTAGTGGGAGTTTTTGTTGACAGATCTCCAAGTGGTATCGTGAGCTGTACGCAGCCTATGCCTGGAACGCCTCCCGGCTCCCTTCGCGCATGCTCACGCTTCCGACTCCGCCGGCCCTCTCCGGACTGCAGCCCCGGAGAGGGCCGGCGATCGTCTGGCAGCGAGGCGCTCAGAAGTCCAGTCATCAGGCTGCGTTACAGTCTCACGTTCAATCAACTTAGCAGGTCTCTTGCTGCCCCACAGCTCTGGATCAGCATCTGAGTCTCGGAAGCTCCGTCCATGACAATAGGCTCTCCATCAAAGATACTCCAGTCGTGGAGATCCTCTTTCCTGGCCTATTTTCTGCTTTCTGCATGTGCACGTGATCTTCATCAGCAAAAACATGAAGTACATTGACCTTTCGCTTCGCCTCTGGTACCACGGTCTCTGGAACATTTACCCTCATGATACAGTTCCTTACCGTCGCTGCTGCACGAAGGAACCTGGCGGTCGTTTCCTTGCAGTACTGCATGAGTTTTGCGCTGGTCTTTTCCCAGTTCATCCCTTCGTGAGGGTTTAGTGCTTCCAGGATATTTTCCAGGAATTCGGCTGCGATTTCGTGTATAATAGGTGACATAGGGATCTCCTTTCGAGTGCAAAGATGTAATTTCTTCACTTTTATCTTAGCACTTGGAGATCCCTTTTCCAGTTTCTAAATTCTCACTAATACTTTACACCCTCAATCTGGCTAATCGTCAAAGGGATCTTCGTCCGGTGAATATTTTTCTTTATGCCGGCCGGGCGCGTCGTCGTTCTGTTCCCGGACTTTGCGCCCGGTGCGCCGGATGGCGGTTTCAAAGCCGGTCAGCGCGGCAAAGGGCGCGAACTGCGCCGCCCGCGCTTCTGCGGACATGTGAGGATGCCGGTTGGAGCGCGGGTGCGGAAGATCGATAATGTCTCCGTATTTCCGAAGGGTTTCTGCCTCTTCCGCTGTTAAGTTGTTCTTTGTTTTCTTTTCCATAAGGCACTTAATGATGATTTTACATAAATAATTAAAGTATTTCCGCCGCTGTTTTCGCAGAAAGGCGGATTATTTTTTGTTCTGTCTGTTCCGGTTCCGGCTGCTCTGATCCGGCCCGGCATCCGGCTCTTTTGGCCTGATTTTAGGGTGCAGGGGGATGTTCTTCTCCGATCCGGCTTTGTGGCCGCCGATCTGGCCGTTTCTCTCCCGCTGTGTCGCGCCGTCCTGGTAGCTGATTCCCTTCAGGACGGCGTTTTTTCCGTATTTTTTCTGGATGTTCAGGACGGCGTTCTGGAGCTGTTTTTCCTGCTGGGGCGTGTGAGAGATCGTTTTCTCCCTGCCCATGGCTTTTGTCCCGGAAGGAGAAAGCGCTGGAGTCCCGCCGCTGCCGCCGGTCAGGTCGAACATGCTGAGCTGCTGCGGCTGCTTCTCCTGCTGTTTCCGCTCTTCTTCGGTGA
>JBJFHK010000225.1:0-7796 GCA_051893535.1 Eubacterium sp.
CTGTACTGCGTTCTAGTATCATGTCTATGTTCATTCTTTAATACATCAATTTTACAACAATATATTCGATAAGCATTGTATATCTCATTCAATAAAGATCGTCAATATTACCATGTATCCAGCAGCAGATTTTTATATCCATTACGGCCAAAAGATATCAGCTGTTTCCATTTTCTAACGAAGCAGAAATATATTTTATTAATAGTAAAATTCCTTTCCCCGTATAATTATTCCGGTTGTTGATTCACTCTCTCTTGTATACATTCCTTGTTGACGGCTGCATTTTATCCTATAATGATGACGGTGCTCACATCTGACGTTACAAGAGCCACAGTTAATACATTTCCTCCGCCGGTTTCCCTGCCGGAAGACCAGCAAATATACATTAATCAATCAGAAGGAGATTATTCGATGCAGACCGGAAGTTTAATCACACAAATTATCATCATGTTTTTACTCATGGCCACTGGCCTGCTGATCCACAAACTGAAAATGATGAGCGCAGAAACTTCCCGGCAGCTTGTTAACATTCTTTTTCTGGTCATCAGTCCATGTGTGATCATTCATTCCTTCCAGAAACCATTTTCCGCCAGCCGGCTCCACGGTCTGATGCTGGCTTTCTTCATGTCGATGCTGTTTTTCCTGCTTTCCAGTATCGCCGCTCACCTCGCATTTTTAAAAGTCAAGGACCCCACCGTCCGTACGATTACGGAATTCGGCAGTATATACCCGAATATGGGATTTCTCGGTATACCGCTTGCCCAGGCAGTGCTCGGCAGCACCGGAGTCTTTTACGCTGCCCCGATGCTGGCCGCTTCAAACATTTTCACCTGGTCCGCCGGTGTCAACCTCTACCGCAGTCACAGACAGACCGGAAAGCGGAAATTTTCCACTGTACTTTTGAAAATCCTGCTGAACCCGAACATTATCGCCATTATCGCAGGTATCCTTATTTTTCTCTTTTCGATTGACCTGCCGGCCCCGCTGACCCAGGCCATCTCCTATGTTTCTGACGCAAACACCCCGCTTGCCATGTTTGTGGTCGGCGACAGCCTCGCGCAGTTCCACTGGAACAGAGAAGCGTTTAACATTCCGGTATTCGCCGCGCTTCTCCTTAGAAATCTGATTCTCCCGCTTGGATGCGCACTGCTCTATCCGGTTTTCGGCCTGCAGGGCAGCGCATTCTGGGCCACGGTCCTGCTGTCTGCCTGCCCGAGCGCAAGCATGTGCGTCCTTTTTGCCGTCCAGGAAGACATGGATCCGACCTGCGGAATCAGCCTGATGACGATTTCCACCATTCTCTGCATATTTACGATTCCTCTCGTCTTCAGCATTGCAGGAACATTTTAAATATCCCCTGACAGGAAATTGTAATCAGACATTTCCCGGATTCGGTCCAGGGACAAAGTCCAGCCGGGCAAGGAGTCCCCTGTCCTGCGGCCGCGCCGGCATATTTCCTCTTGCCCGATTTGTTTTTGTCCAAAGAAAAACAGGACCGCTGCACACGCTGATCTGCGCATGCGGCAGTCCTGTAACGAACTGAATCAACAAATTTTCATCCGAGTATTCTAGCTGATGTAACCGCCCTTTTCAAGGATTTCCTTCGCCTTGTCCAGGTTGGCGTCGGAGATGCGGATAACCGGACCCGTGCAGCCCATTCCACTCTCTGCGTAAATCTTATTCTTCCACAGAAGCTGAACGGCGTCGTCCAGATCCATGATTTCGATGCCCTGAACCTGAGAAGTTACGATTTCCTTCGGCGGCATCTCAACCTTTTCTCCTGCGGCCTCTTTCGGCTGCTGCTTATATTTCTCCAGCACCTCTTCAAATCCCGCCTTGCGGACAGCCTCGAACTCCTGTTTTGCAACTTCGAAGACATTTCCTCTTACGAGTTCACCAGCAAAGGTCAGGGCGCCCTTGATCAGCGGCGCACCGGAAGCTCTGGAAATGATCATGACGAGCTGGTCGTAACCCTCGCCGATTCCAGGACCATAGCCATAACCCATAGCCTCATAGCTGCCGCCGGTCGTATAAGAGGAAAGCATCTTGATCAGGATGTTTCCGGTCAGAGAATCGGTAACCATGATGTCCGGAGTTCCTCTGAGCACGTCGTTTCCTCTCATGACGCATCCGCCGTCTGCTCTGGAAGACTCGGCAAATGTGATATGATAGCCGTTCGCATCGAGTTCCTTCAGAGCCATTTCCGTCTGTCTTGCACCGTCCACATTCAGAATTCCGACGGTCGGATCCTCACATCCGCAGGTCTTGGCGGTGATGATTCCGTAAATCGCGTTGCGGATCATGCCCTGAACACGGTCTGTGCTGGATGTTCCCGTTGTATTCGCGATGTACATTTCTTTTCCGAATCCCGGTGTAACGGCTCTTCCTACTGTGGAAACACCGATCGGGAATGGATAGTGCATGGTAACCGCACCATCAACTTCTCCGCTCTGAAGGAGTTCTTCCATCTTCTTGTGTCCGGCTTCATCGTCCGGAACAGAGACCGTTGTAACACCCTCGTGTGTAAGGGATCCGATATAATATACGTCAATGCCCTCTCTTGCAGCAGCGACTGCTGCCTTCATGGCATTTTCTTCTCCATGTTCGCTTCCCATGCCGGTCAGCGCAATCTTCGGCTTTTTGCCGAAACTGCCTGTTTCCAGACCGTCCGCGATCTGCAGAAAGGTATCTGCAATCATTTTATTGATCTTGTCTGCCATTTTACTTCTCCTCCCCGTTCATGAGAGATTCAGCAAAATTCTTCATTGCCTCAGCGATCAGGCTCTTTACTTCTTCCTCGGAAACACCTGCTGCCTCAGATTCCTCAGCTGCAGTATTTCCATTGATGACAAAGGAAACACCATCGAAGAGGTTGGTCATTCTTCCAAGGAAGAGGGATCCCTTTCCGATGATCATCAGACGGTTGATCTTTCCGTCCATGATTGCATCGCATCCAGGTCCGATAGACGGAACTCCGGAAGGAATATGTCCCTGTGTCGGTGCCCAGCCAACCAGTCCGTGTTCTTTCGTAAACTGGGCCAGCTGCTTTCTTTCAATATCACCGCGCTTTACAGCGAGTGCACCGATCATCTTATAGTTAGCCATCGGAACATCTCCAGCTCCTGCCGGCTTGGTGATATCCGGGTTCTGCATTTCCGGTGAGAAGATATCGATATCGGTAATCTTCAGGCCGGCTCTTTCCAGAGGATCTGCGACCAGGCTTCCGATAACATGCTGCGGTGCGGAACCGGTTCCAACAGTGTGACGTCCAAGGATATCCAGGTTGATTTCCGGATGAACGCCGTCATTCTCAGCAACAACGATGGTGAATCCACCCAGGCAGTCTTCCAGCACCGGCATGTCCTTTTCAACATGATTCTTACCATTCATTCCGAGCTTGGCTGTGCAGCCGCCTCCGGTAACCAGTACGCACTTGAACGCGCCCGCCTTTACCAGGGATGCCGCTTCAATCAGCGCGTGTGTAGGTCCTGCGCAGAATCCTCTTGCATCAGATCCAGTTGCGTTAACCAGACCTGCGATTTCCGCTTCTGCCTTGGCGAAGTTTCCGCCGCCTCTCTGGTTCATATCTCCGCAGGCTTCCTCGGAGCAGTTGATGACGTACTCAACGTCTTCCTTCTTAAGGCCCGCATTTCTTACTGCATACAGCAGAGACAGAACACTGGATGCCTTCTCTGCCAGGTTCTCATGCATAACCTCAGCAGACAGGTTTACATCGATATCATGCGCCTGCTTGACGCAGCCGACCAGTTTATCCTGAATATAAAGGCCCTCAGCCTCTTTATTATCTACATATCCCTGAATTTCAGACAGATCATATCCGTCTTCTACACGTGCCATCATGGAATCATCGATCATCGGATCCTTGGCCAGTTTATCCTTTGTCGCAGCGACAAAGTCCTTATCCAGCTTTACAACCTCGAATACATCGCAGATCTGCATCAGCATGGTGAACTCGTCTTCCGGCATGATCTCGCCGAACTTTCCGAATCTGGACGCATTCTCAAATGGCTTGTCATAGAACGGGAACTTAACCTCTTTCAGGTCGTCCGGTGTCGCATTTCCGATGTAAACCTGATTCGGCCAGTAATTTACAGCATCCTCATAAGAACGGATGTGCTTCGGCAGCTGCTTCAGGTAATCACCGTCCGGATTGACGATTCTCTCTGTTGTCTGGGTTGTTCCATTATGAATGACCATATCCGGTGTATGTGCCAGCACATAGCTGGAACCTAAAATGACACTGTTCATTGATTATCCTCCTCTGCAGAAAGTCAATATTCTGCAATTTCACATATTTAATTTAAATGCACGGAAACGGCAGCAGAGAAACCGCTTCCGTAAATATTACAGCACACAGAAGAGCCGGATTTACAGCACATGTCCGACTCTCCCTTCATATTTCTAAATATACAATAAATTGGTTCTATTAGCAACTGCGAATTGACAAGCTTATAACTATAACGATTTTAAATTAGAAATCTTGTTTATTTTACGCAATTTCTGCCTGCTTTCTTGTGTAAGACAAAGAAAACTCTGCCAGGAAATTAACGTTATTTCTTTCACACATCGGGATAAAAAACGCCTGCCAATTCGTATTGCCCAATAGATATTTACAAACCTTCTGCCTGAGTTCACGCGCTCTCTTCTGTGGATTCAGGCACCGCGGAAGGATCTGTCTTAAGCGACTTCACCAATGCGATACAGATTGTAATCATAATAAAGATAAACGGGAATGCCGCTGCAATGGAGATCGTCTGAAGAGGCTTGAGTCCTCCTGCCATCAGAAGTCCTACTGCAGTTACTGCCTGGAGTACGCCCCAGAGCATCTTCCTGTTGTTCGGCGGGTTCAGGTCGCCGTCAGAAGTCAGCATGGACAGGACGAATGTTCCTGAATTCGCTGAGGTAATGAAGAAGGTGCACAGCAGCACGATCGCAACCAGCGACATAACAAATCCCAGAGGATACTTATTCAGAACCACGAACAGTCCGGTTTCCGGCTTTGCGGCAATGGCCTTCATTTCAGCCATAGTAAGTTTTCCCGTCATTCCCAGATTCAGCCCCAGTGATCCAAAAATACTGAACCAGACCAGGGATGCAAGAGACGGAGCCAGAACCACGCCCATGATAAACTCACGGATGCTTCTGCCCTTGGAAATTCTGGCGATAAATACACCGACAAACGGACCCCATGCAATAAACCATGCCCAGTAGTAAATTCTCCAGGATGCCAGCCAGCTGTTATCTCCGTACGGGTTAATATGAAGACTGTCTGTAATGAAGTAATTCAGATACTGGCCGAGGGCATTGGTGAAGTTGTTTAATATCTCAACCTTCGGTCCGACGATAAAGGCAAGTGCCATGATTCCCAGAGCGATATAGAGATTCGCGTCAGAAATCATCTTGATTCCCTTATCAATTCCGGATACGGCAGACCAGACGACAATCGCAGTAATGATTACGATAATGACAATCTGTGTCCCCAGTCCGTCCGGAACATGGAAGAGAAAATTGAGTCCGCTGTTGATCTGAAGAGTTCCCAGACCCAGCGAGGTAACAACACCGGCGAGGGTGGCAAATACAGCCAGAACATCGATCACCCGGCGGAGACCGATATGTTTGTTTTCACCGAGGAGCGGATCCAGTGTGGTGGATACCATGCCCTGTTTTCTCTTTCTGAACATGAAATATGCCAGAGCCAGACCGATAACAGAGTATACAGCCCACGGCTCAATGCCCCAGTGCATGAATGCCGATTTCATGGCAAACTGTGCGGCAGCATTTGTTCCTGCCTTAATGCCATAACCTGCAGGAGGATTGACAAAATGCGACATTGGTTCTGCCACACCATAGAAGACCAGACCTACGCCCATGCCGCATCCAAACAGCATGGCAAACCAGGAAACGGTGCTGTATTCCGGTTCTGAATCGTCACTACCTAGTTTGATTTTTCCGAATTTACTAAAGGCGATGACTACAACAAAGAAAACGAAAAACAGTACCACCAGCATATACAGCCAGGCAAAATCTGTCGTCAGGAAAGAGAATATCGCGTTGGAAACAACGCCGAAATTCTTCGCGAATAAAATTGCCCAACCGGCCACTACTGCGGAAAGCAGCAGTGACCAGATCAGGACGGTGTGATTTCTTTTTTCTTTCATCTCACACCTCCGTTATTAATAACGAACTTTAAATACAGTCTGTTCCTTTACATCCGTTGTCAGGGCATCCAGCGCGACACCGACTCTGTGCATTCTGAGCTTCATCTGCTCTTCAGGCGGTGTGTTCGGATCACCAAGAGGATATGGGATAGAGATCGTCGGTACGATCTTATTGGCACCAACTGTCATTGATACTGGGATCAGATTGCACATATGAACGATCGGATATCCTGCACGCTCAAATTCTTTTACCATCGTTGCACCGCAACGCGTACAGGTTCCTCAGGTGGAGGTGAGGATAATGCCGTCGACATGATCCTCCTGGAGTTTTGGAATAATTTCCTTTGCCATTCTGGCAGCTTCCGCTTCCGTTGTACCTGTTCCTACGGTTGAGTAGAAGTACGGATGCAGTTTTCCGATCTTTCCTTCCTTCTCATATTCACGCATCGCGTCAAGAGGAACGATGACGTTCGGATCTGCATTGGCAGCAGCCGGGTCAAATCCTGCGTGGATCGTCTTATAAACTCCGGCTTCCAGACGGTCATCCTTGCTGATGTCATATCTTCCCCATCTGGTTGCGGACGCAGACTGGATACGGTCAGGGTTTTCTACCGGTACGATTCCTCCGGTTGTGACCAGAGCGATGTTGGCCTTGGACAGATCCTTGATCGGCGGAGCAATCGGAACTTCATCCTTAGGAGGGATGATCAGTTCTGTCTGATACGGCTCGCCCTTCATCTTCTTGATCAGCATCTGCACGCCTCTGTAAGCCGCTGTATTCTCACGCTTGTCCTCGAGGAACTTTTCATGACGGCAGCCTCTCGGGAAGTAGCCTTCTGCAACGGCACCCTCATTGCTTCCGCCTGCGAGGATCTTATTTACAAATTTCAGCATGACCTTCAGGTCTTTTCTCATCTTGACTGCGCCTGCGCCGCCTTCAAAGATGATTACATCTTTCTTGAACATTTCGACGCCAGGGTTTTCCTCATTCATGGATGTAACCGCAGGAACATGGAAATGATTTTCTACCGCTTTGCAGATATTTCCGCAGGCAACGCCGTAACGTCCGGCACGGAAAGCAGGACCGGCGATGAAGAGGTCAAACTCTTTATCTTCCAGCATTCCGATCAGCTGGCTGATGGCATCATCCGTATGTGAACCCATGTAGTTGTCTCCGCAGACCAGTGTGTATGTGACCTCTGCGTCTTCAAGTTTTTTATTGATTTCTGCTGTCGGGCCGACTGTTCCTTCTACAATGTAAGGAGTCTGGTCTGCCTTGTCCTCGCCGCCGATTCCGGCAAAGAACTGATTGACGTAGCAAATTACCTTTTTCATTGTTCTCCTCCCCTGTTAAAACTCAGCCATTGTCTTTACGGACAGTCCGGAAATATGATCTCCGCAGAACCAGTTATTGTCTTCCATAATGATGGAACCATCGTCTCTTGCCGATTTTCCGAGCTTCTCATCATAGCCCCAGCTTCCGGACATTCCATCCCTGTTCATGGCCTCGAGATTTCCGATTACTGTGCTGCAGGCCGGAAGTTCGGTCAGTTCAGATACATTGCCGGTAGAAACAAGAGCGGTCATCTTGGCATCCAGAGTTACCAGCGGCTGTGA
>JBJFHK010000226.1:0-1562 GCA_051893535.1 Eubacterium sp.
ACCATGCGTGGGCAATGTAGATAGGTTCATTTTTCCTGTCCAATCCGTTGTCCAAAAATGTGACTGTCTTTGGCAGGATGCGGCAGAAGAAAGGACACAAAAACTCCCGGCGGACGGTATCTATCATACCTGCCGAGAGTTCTCTCGGGGCATTGCCATCGACACACACCGCGAGGCCACGTAGTGGAATGTCAAGCCGCTTAATTCTTTTCCAAAAGCCAGTCTGCCAGGTTGTGTATCTTGATACCCTCATAGTCATAAGTTCTATGGTGCGTATTCGCCAGGATCAGCTTCGGGTATGCGTCTTTAATTTTCAGAAGCGGATCGTATTCGCGCTCAAAAGTCTCAGCCCGGGAAATATCATCACTGACCTGGATATACATTTTTTCATCGCCCCGTACAGCTACGAAATCCACCTCTTTTTGATATAGCTTCCCGACATAGACTTCATATCCGCGCCGCATCAGTTCAATACAAACGATATTCTCATACATCCTTCCATAGTCCAGATTTCTCCTGCCCAGCCTTGCAAAGCGGATTCCAGTATCGCTGAGGTAATACTTCAAAGAAGTCTTCAGATATTTCTTCCCCCGAATATCATATCGGCGGACGCCGTAAAACACGTAGGCATCGCAAAGATATTTGATATAATTGCCGATGGTCTTGTGATTTGTAGCAACCACATTGGCAGACAACATATCGCTGATGTTATTAGGCGAGGTCAGGTTGGAAACATTGTCCATCATAAACTCCGCCAAATGCTCCAGCGTCGTTGTATCTGGCAGATGATATTTCGTTACCAGATCACGGTTAATGATCGTATCATAAACATCACGGATATAATTTATACGATCTCTTTCAGTACGGTATTCGTAAGAACCAGCCAGACCACCCTTAATCACATAATCATCAAAGAGCTTCTCTGTATCTGTCTCATCCGCATAGTAGCGACAAAACTCAGCAAAGCTGAACGGGAAGACATGAATCTCGATGTACCTTCCTGTGAATAGCGTGGTTAAATCGGAACTTAGAAGGAAAGCATTTGATCCTGTAATATAGAGATCGTATTTTCGGGATGCGTGCAGGCTGTTGATGGCCAGCTCAAATTTCTTACAAAGCTGCACCTCATCTACAAAAACATAATTCGCCTTACCTTGAGCATAATGGCTCTCAATATAGTTATAGAGCGCATGATATTCTTTTAGCCCCTCATACTTCAAGTCAAAGAAATCAACGAAAATGATATTGGCATCCGATTGCGTTTCCTTGATTCTTCGAATATATGCCTTCATTAGCTCCGACTTGCCGCTGCGTCTGACTCCGGTAATGATCTTGATATCTGGTGTTCCCATAAGGTCAAGGAGCCTCTGCATATATTCTGGTCTTTCGATATAATTCATAGTCACACTTCCGAAATTTAAAAATTTTTTAAGTTTCGCACCTGTGCCCATAGCTTACTCAAAATCATGCCCTTTGTCAATGTGAAACTATATTTCGGGCAGCGTTTTTGCTTTTATCAGCACCGACATGAGCCTGACTCCGGAAGAAATCATCCGCATCTA
>JBJFHK010000227.1:0-1557 GCA_051893535.1 Eubacterium sp.
CGACGCACGGTTTAGGAAACCGACGCTCTATCCCCTGAGCTACTGGTGCGCATCAACAACGATTATTCTATCATTGATTGATGGGGTTTTCAATGGAAGAATGGCATCGGGTGGTATAATGGTATCTGATATGTGAAGTCATTTTTGAGGGTGAAGGAGGTGTTGGATGAGCAATTTCTGGAAATACCGTGATTATCTGCCTGCCGGAACGGGATATGAGTATTTCAGCCGGCCGCATCTGTTTATGCTTTCGATCATTACGGCGGTGGTGTTGCTGGCGTATTTCTGGAGCAGGCATGTTAGTGAACGCAGCCGCTGGATTGTACTGAAAATTATCCCGCTGGGAATGATCGGGATGGAGATATTCAAGGATTATCTTCTGGATATTCAGGGCGCGGACATGATCGGCTATCTGCCGCTCCAGCTCTGCAGTTTCGGGGTGCTGGTATTCATTTTTGCGGCTTATCTGCACCGTCCGGCGGCGCAGCGTTTTTTCGGGGAAATCGCCTGCACACTGATTGCGCCGGGCGCGATCGCGGCACTGCTGTTTCCGAACTGGAATCATTCCTACATGCTTTGGAGTATTTTCAGCATTCACAGTTATTCCTGGCACACGATGCTGCTGGTTTTCCCGGTAATTTACAACTCTATGCCGGTTATGCACAGGACTGACGGCCGTACAGTTATTTCCATCCGCCACATCTGGTATTCTGTCGTGTTCCTCTGCGCGGTCGTGCCGCCGGTTTTGTGGTTCGATAAGAAATACGACTGCAATTACATGTTCCTGAACTGGCCCTCCAAGGGCAGTCCGCTGGTCTGGATCGCAGACAGGATGGGCAATCCCGGTTACCTGGTCGGTTTTGCCATCCTCGTATTCGCAATTCTCCTTGTGATCTACCTTTTGATCGAGTTTACCCGCCTTGTGCGCCGTCACGTCTGCAAGTGGGATCACCACACTCTGCGCGGCAGTCATTCCTGATTTTCAGATGGACAAAACCCACCCGCGCAAGGGGATACCCTGCCTGTTTGTTGAAATTGTCTGTGTTGGTAAAAAACACGGAACTGAATGCATCGTCAATCGCTGCATCAGCTGCAGCACTTGAAATAAAGGAAGCGTATCGGGAGCAGTGGGGGAAATCAGTAACAGCGGAGAAAATAAAGAACGAACTGACGCGTGGCGGTTTTCTGCCGCACGCGTCAGTTCGTTTCATCTCTGTATTTTATTCCTGATCAAAATTATACCGCAGTACCGGATGTCTTGCGGCTCCGACTTCATCCAGACGCTTGATCGGCGTGGTCTGAGGGGAGGCTGCAACGGTTTTCGGTGCTTTGATGATTTCTTCGTAGATCTTGCGGAAGGCGGCAATGGCGTTGTCCAGGGTCTCTCTGGTCTCGGTCTCTGTCGGCTCGACCATGAGGGCCTCATCTACGATGAGCGGGAAGTACATTGTAGGCGGATGGATGCCGAAGTCGAGGAGTGCCTTGGCGACGTCCAGCGCGGAAACGTCATCTTCCTTATGGAATTTCTCCAGGCTCATGACGAATTCATGCATGCAG
>JBJFHK010000228.1:0-7699 GCA_051893535.1 Eubacterium sp.
ATTTCGATCCAATAGTTATTAGTCATAACGGAGAGGAGTTAATGATGAAGAAAAACAGAATGAAGGTGAACAAGAGGAATGCCGCGGCAGCCGTCGTACTTTCGGGTGTAATGGTCACAGCCGGAACGGCCGGGTCAGCAGTTTCGGTATTTGCAGATACGGTGCCGGCTGTGGATCATTCGTCTGCAACGGACGGAACAGCAGCTTCAGTGAAGAACGGCACTGCAGCTGCGGTAAAGCCTGCGAATAAAGCGGAGGCCGAAGCAGCATATTCGAAGGCGCAGGAAGAAGTGAAGCGCAGGCAGACTGCCAGAGATCAGGCTGTCCAGAAGACTGCCGATGCCCAGAAAGCACTCGATGCCGTGAAAGATTCCAGCCGAACGGTTTTTTACGGCAGCGATCCGGCGCCATATTACCAGAAGGCAAAAGATACTCTCGCAAGGATGAAAGCCGATGCCGCTGCCGCACGGGAGAAGGCGGAAACTGCGCAGAAGCAGGCAATTGAGAATCAGCAGACTGCAGAAAAATTTTTGAAAGAAAAACAGGATGCATTGGCAGAAGCGGAAAAGGTCCGTAATGAAGCGAAGAAAGTTTATGATGCTGCAGTAAATGCGCACCCGGACATAGAAGAGGCGATAAAGAAAGATACGGAGGCGTTTGCGGCCGCAAAACAGAAAAAGCAGGAAGCGGGCCAGGATCTGAAGGAAGCACAGGAGGCTCTGAAAACTGCGAATGAGAATGCCGACACAGCCGCAAAAACACTTGCGGAAGCGCAAACACAGGCTGAAGCAGCAGCGGAAGCAAAGGCTGCGGCAGAAAATGAACTGAAGGAGAAAGAAGCGGCATACGATGAGCTAAGTGCTGAACTTACGCAGGCAAAGGCCAAAGCAGAGGCAAAAAAAGCTGCAGTGAAGGAAGCAGAGAGAAATCTGGCCGAAGCTCAGAAGGCTTTAGAAACTGTATCCAAACAGAAGTCTGATGCAGACGCAGCAGTTGAAGAGGCGCAGAAAAAGCTGAGTGCTGCAAAAGCAGTAAAGGCCGAATATGAGGGAAAGCTGAAAGCCGCTGAAGAAGCGGAAAGCGCGGCAGAAAATACGAAGAAAGAACTTGCAGAAAAGAAGAATGCACTGACAGCCGCCCAGGATAGGCAGAAATTGCTTAAGGAAGAACTGGAAGCTTTAAAGAAGCAGCTCGCAGAAAAAGAGAATGCTGTGAAGGATGCTCAGAAAACCGTTGACGAAGCACAGGGTAAGTATGATGCAGCCAAAGAAGCCTGGGAAAAATCCAAGTCAGATGCGCAGGAAGCATCGGCTGAATCTGCAGAGAGCGGTGAGGATACTGCGGAAGTGAAAAAGGATCAGGAGACGACCGGGGCCTCGGCAAAAGAAGTGGTTACGGCTGCTCAGGAGGATGTGGATGGGTCAGAAACAGAACCGGCTGCGGTAACAGAGGCAGAAAAGGTTCTGAATGAGGCGAAAACCGCGCGGACAGAGGCAGAAGAGGAAAGAAATGCCGCCCAGGAAAAAGTTGATCAAAAACAGCAGGAAGTTAATGTCGCAAATGATGCCGTCACAGAAAAGCAGGCTGCAGCAGCCAAAGCTGAAGCCAGTTATGAAAGTGCACAGAAAGCAGCTGCTGAAAAGGCAGGCGAAGCGGCAGCATATCTGGAAGATCATTCGGATATGAATGAAGCTGTCGCAAATGCTGATAGTGCGTTAAAAGCAGCTCAGGATAATCAGACACATCAGGCAGATCTGTTTGAATCAGCAGAGAATGCAAAAGATATGTGCCAGAATTCATATGACGCAGCAGAAGCAGAACTGACCAATGCAGATAAGGCAGTTGAGAAATTATTCGCAGAAGTTTCTGCGGCGGAATCTGAAATGAAAGCGGCAAAAGATACGGCAGACCAGAAAAAGGCTGCTGAAGAAGATGCAAATAAGGAGGTTGAAACCGCGAAAACGCAGGAAGCTGATGCAGCTGCAAAAGCACAGAAAGCAGAAAATGCGGTGTCTGAAAAGCAGAGTGAGGTGGACTCAGCTGGTCAGGCAGTAATCACAGCAGAAGATAAACTGAAGGCGGATCATGCGGTGAAACAGAAGATTCAGAAGGCAGAAGAGGCATCCGAGTCCGCGGCTTCTGCAGTAATGGAAGCACAGACTGCAGTCGATAAAGCACAGAAGGCAGCAGATGAAGCCCGGGCCGCATATGAAAAGGCAGAAAAAGATTATCAGGCAGCAAAAGCTTCTGCGGATGCTGTAAATAAGATTGATCTGAGTAAGCCGGAAAGCTATAAGGACAATACGGAGCTTTCTCAGGCGATGAAGAAATACCAGGAAGCCAGAAACAGCTGCGGCAGTTATACCGTAACCGTTCCGGCAGACAGAACTGCGCAGAAAAAAGCTCTGGAAGATGCCAAAGCCGCACAGCAGAAGGCGGAGCAGGATCTCAGCAGGGCCATGGCAGACCTCGCCATTGCGAAAGCAAACCTTCGTGAGATCGAATCGAAAGAAGCCCAGGCCTCCAAATCATCAAAAATCATTGTCGGCAGGGGTAAAATTACATCATTAAAGGCTGTGAAATACCGCAGGGGAAAGAAATACGTCAGAAATAAGAGAAAGGTAACCGTACGCTGGAAAAAAATCAAAAACGCAAAATACTACCGCCTGTATATCCGCGCGTCTAAAAATGGAAAGTACAAGCCGGCTGTAAAGACAAAGAAGCTCAGCTATACGTTCACAGCAAAGAAAGGACAGACCATTTATGTAAAGGTCCGTGCCGTGAATGGAAAATCGAACGGAAAAATGTCTGCAGTAAAGAAACTGAAAATAAAGTAGCGGCGGAAACTGCATAACGGCAGGAAAGCCGCAGACGGACTATTTTGCCTGGATTTTCCAGAGCATAGATTCTGAAAAAAATCAGCCATGCAGTCCTCTGTATTTCAGAAGATCTGCATGGCTGTGAAAATCTGCCGCTGAAGCTGTCGTGATATTTGATACAGACCTGATCAGCGCAGAATTCATTCAATGAGCTTCATAAACACCGCTTTTTTCAGCTGCTTACGCCGCTTTTGAAGAGGACGAGAAACCGGAAATGGACTTTGCAGAAGACCACTTGGAATACAGGGTCGCTGCGCTGCCGTCTTTCTTCATGCTCGCACTGCTTGAGGAGATGCCGTGCCAGCTTCCATTGGCATAGGCACGGATGCGGACGTACTTGTACTTACCGGACCGGCTGAGCGTTTTGACCAATTTTTTGGCTGAGGAACCGCTCACGCTGTAAGTCTTCGTGGATGATGAAGAGAATGATTTGTTGCTGGATACTTCAATCTGGTATCCGCTGGCAGAATTGTTTTCGCTTGTCCACTTGACCGTAAGCCTTCTGCCGGACTGGGATGCGCCGGTGATGCTGGCGGTACGTGGAACGATGGTCATCCAGACGAGTTTTGTGCCGTTTCCGGAGTAAAGCGTGCCGTCCCTGAAGCTGACGAGGTTGGCGTAGATTCCCGGCTCAACAGCGCCGCTGTAAAGAACGGCAGAGTAGGCAGATGCCGGAACTGTCGCGCCATTCAGTGTGGTTACAGCAAATGATGCGGAGCGTGCTTTTCCGTTATAGGGTCTCTGAGCCGCCAGGACATTGGCCTTGACGGTAAGATTTGCCGTAATGGTTCCGGTTGTGCCGTTGTCGTATTCGACCTTGACCTTGACCGCGCTGATGTCATTGGAACTGCTGTCGGATGACGTGCTGGACGAGCTGTCTTTCAGCTTCAGAGTCAGTGCACGGGATGCGGTACTCCAGGTCGGAACGGCAAGCAGGGAAGAATCCGATGCGGATACCCCCTCTGCTTTATAGACACTGGAATCGTCTTTCAGATTGGATGTCACGATCTTGAGTGTCCATTTTCCATTCGAAGCGGATGGTGCCGCGGTGAGCGGATAAATTTTGCTGCTGTATACTGCGCCGAGGCTGACCGCTTTTCCTTCCGAATCGGTATTGTCACTCAGCGTCTGTCCCGATTTGGACATGTATGACGGATTAAAGTGTGTCGCTGTTGCGGTCGGAAGCAGCCTGCTCAGGCTCTTGTACGGCTCTGTGGAATCACGGTGATGCACAGTGTTGGCCTTGATTCCCGGCATCTGGCTGCTGATCTGCTTTGTGGTGATGAACAGGAAAGCGTGATTATAGCTGTTATTCGTGTCATCGTCATCCCATGTGGCATCTGCTTCATACCAGGAGCCGGAAAGTTTTACCAGGTTCCAGGCGTGTCCGCCAGTCTGCGCACTGCTGCCGACGTAGCCCAGTGCAACGGCGGAGCTGATTCCGCATTTTTTCAGCAGGTAGGAGTAGGCAAGGGCGTAACCGTCGCAGACGGCTTTTCCGCCGACCAGTGCCCCATATGCGGTGTGTGACGGATCGTAGAAGAATGCATTCGTATCGTTTGCTGCATCGTTATAGGTAATTTGTTTACAGAGTTTGTCGTGGATCTCCATGGCAACGACAGCATCGGAGTGATTGCGGTCGATGTCGCTCAGGAAATTATTTACAGCAGTGTTAAACTGGGCTTTGACCTGTTTGTAGCCGGATTCCGTGTTGAAGAGGCGGACTGGCATTTCCTGTCTGGACGTTGTGTTCTGTCCGGATGCGGAAAGATCCATCCACATTACCCATTTATAGCTGTTTCCGATCTGTACCGGGTCGTAGACGAATGCGGAGTCGCCGCCGTCCATCCACAGCCAGAAGAGTTCAGCGTGGTCGTAAATCAGGCTCTGATAGGCGAGGAACCAGTCAGTGCCGGTGGTTCCGTCATCGGACGCGTTTTTGGTCGATGTGTAGACAACGATATTTTCCGAGTAAGGATCCTGTGCCAGGGTCAGCATCGCGTTGTAAAGCTTTTTCTGACGTGTGGTCAGGTGCTGGTAATAGTAGTCACTGGAACTTCCTTTTGTCCACTGGCCTGAAGTCAGGACACTTCCCTTAGAGGAAGAACGCATCGCGGAGCGGTAGGCCCTGAGTGCGGCAGAGGCGGTGGCTTTCTGCGGCTGGGCCTGTTTTCTGGTGATGCGGCTCAGATCGCCCGTTTTCTTCTTGATGGACGCGGCAGAAGAGGTCTTTTTTGACGTCTTTTTGGAAGCCGCATAGGATGATGTCGATCCGCTGATGACGGGAATCATCGAGGCGGTCAGACAAAAAGCAATCAGCAGAATCAGTATTTTCAAGGAAATACGGTGATTTTCTGCATTCTGCAAACGTTGTTTCATAGATAACTCCTTATTCTGAATATCATAAATGATATCTTCTGCTCCGGAAAATATGCAGTTTGTCCAGTACTGAATAGCTTACTTCAGGCCGGAATCCCGGCGGTAATATTCGTCGAGAACTGCAGTTTCACCGGCCAGGCGTTCGTAAGGAAGGCCGACGACATTATCGTATGAGCCTTCAATGTGGTCGATATACTGCCCGAATGCACCCTGAATGCCGTATGCACCGGCCTTGTCGAAGGGTTCGCCGCTTGCAATATAGGATTCGATGTCGTCATCGGAATAGTTTTTGCAGTAGACATCGGTGACCTCGCAGAAAATTCTTCTGGCGGGCATTCCGCTTAAAATCAGGGAACATCCGGTTGCGACCTGATGTTTTTTCCCGCGGAGACTGGACAGCATGCGGAAGGCATCATCGTGATCGCGGGGTTTTCCGAGGATGCCCAGATCCGGATCATAAACCACAGTATCTGCAGCCAGAATCAGCATCGGACCGTCCTGTTCAGCAAGCTGCTGAGCGAGGGATTCGGGATTGTGCTCCTCATCCAGCGGATCGCTGTCTGCATCTTCCGCTTCTTCTTCCAGAATCAAATCGTTGGAATCCTTTTCTTCCCGGTCGCTGGACGGAATCGTCAGCATAAGCTCGTCCTCAACTGCGCGGGCTTTTTTGAAGGAGAGAAACATCACGGCGTCTTCCATGGAAATGCCCTCCGGCAGACTTTCATCCACAGAAGCCGGCATAATCACCGGATTTATGTTATGTTCTCTCAGAATTTCAAGGCGCCGCGGAGAACCGGACGCCAGAATAACTTGTTTGAAGTTCATAATGATTGCTTCCTCCTATCGCATAATTTCTATTTTACAGGAGTAATGTGTATTTTCCATGGGTTTCGGGTGTATTATATTTTCCCGCCCGGAAAAATTTGTTATAATCTATGTATCTTCATGCGATAAATATGGGTTGTTTTTCTCACATATTGAACACACATGAAGCTTCAGGATGGCACATAATGTTTATATTGTTATCATACCATATTCTACATCGTTTACACATGAGGGGGATCGAGCGTTTTTAGAAGAACAATCGGTGCTTTTTGTGCTGTAAATCTCTGAGACGCAGGAAGAACTCCCGGAACTGAACCGGGATGACCGTACAATCGGTAGGAGAAATGTTGATGCGCAGTAAGAAATATAATGATTTAGTTGAACAGGAAAGAAAAAGCAGCGGATACCGGAAGACGGAAAGCAGCCAGAAGAAGACCGGCGGACAGGCAGGTCCGGAACAGATGCAGGCTGCTGCAGACGGAAAGAAAAGCCGCGGTTCAGGAAAAAATAATGCGGCCGGATCGCCGCATCCGCCAAAGAAAAAATGGCCAAGACGTCTGCTGATCACCTTGATTGTGATTGCAGTCCTGGCAGGAGGCGGATACGCAGCTGCGCGCCATTATATTAATTCTAAGTTAAATAAAGTCAAACACACAACAGTGAAGAAAAGTGAACTTTCCTGCGTTGATGTGAAGGGATATGTAAATATCGCTCTTCTCGGCGTTGACTCCAGGAAGATGAATAAAAGCAATCTGTCTGATAATAATACAGACTGTATCATGATTATCAGTCTGAATACCAAGACCAATGAAGTCAGTCTGCTGTCTGTTTACCGTGACACCTATCTTCCAGTTGATGATGACGGTAATTTCGGAAAGATCAACAGCGCATTCCAGAATGGCGGAGCGGCACAGACCATGCAGAGCCTGAACGAGTCCATGGACCTGGATATTTCTAACTATGTTCTGTTTAACTTCAAGATGGTCGCCAACCTGGTCGATGAAGTCGGCGGAATTACGGTAAATGTAAAATCCTATGAGATCGAACAGCTGAATAAATATACCGTCCAGACGGCAAAGAACATCGGCCAGAAGAAATACAATCTTGTCACCAAGCCTGGAAAACAGAAACTTGAGGGTGTACAGGCCGTTTCTTACGGACGCATCAGAAAGGGCGTCGGCGATGATTACAAGCGTACAAGCCGCATGCGTGTCGTTGTAGAAAAAGTCATGCAGAAGGTCAAGGGCTCCAGCGTCACCAGACTGAACAAGATCATGGACGTCTGCCTGAAACAGTGTGAGACAAGTCTTTCCAATGATGACATGCTTTCACTCGCTATGAAACTTTCCAAGATGAAAATCAAGCAGAGTGTAGGCTGGCCTTTTGAAGTAACCGAAGGATACGCCAACCAGCAGGCCGTTGTCTTCCCGGATGATCTGGAAGCAAATGTAAAAGAACTGCATCAGAAATTATTTGGTCAGAAAAATTACAGCCCGACGAGCACGGTAAAAGAAATCGCCGAGAAGCTGGAATCCATTATCAGTACCGGATCAACTTCCAGCGTAACGGGCGGAACATCAAACGGCGGATCTGCTTCAGCAGGTTCGTCCGGAAAT
>JBJFHK010000229.1:0-1553 GCA_051893535.1 Eubacterium sp.
GCGCCGTAAATTCTCTTGATCGTATTCTTTTTCTGGTCGCAGAGAATGATGACATCCGGCTGCACCATGGTCCGGTCGTCCTGATCCAGTTGTACATCCAAGGGGGAAATGCCTGGAGTGCAGTTTTTATGTTCATGACTATCCATAAAGTTAATCAATTGAACATATACGCGGCCGGCAATAATCTGGTGCAGGAAGGTCGGTGCGGACATATCATAAAATACGCCGTCGATCAGTTCCACCCGGACATCGTCAGGCAGGGCTTCATAGTCTTCAACGGTGTAGTTACCCTGACGGGGCCAGCGGGAACAGGCTCCTGTTCTTTCATAAGCGATGGAGTTTTCACATACATCAGAAGAAGAACTGGGATTATGCTGCTCACCGGTTATGCTGTAAGGCCGGTTTGTATCGGAAGGGGCGCTGGCCGGACCGTTTTCTTCCTTCAGGCCCTTTTCAATGGCAGCGGTCAGTTTATCCAGGGTGCTGCGTCTCGGGTATTTTGTGGCGCCTCCAAGGGCTTTCTGCACGGTACCCAGCGGGACATCTGCGCGGTCAGCGAGCTCCTGATTCGTCCATCCGAGAAGCTGTTTCTGTTTTCTGATCTCTTCAATATTCATAGCGGGTCTCCTTTCTGTGCGGACTGGTTTCTGCTGCGGATCATCCTCTGTCGGCGTTACTGGTAAACTCTTGGGCGTGTGGCTTTTGTCAGCTATATTGTATCCGAATAAAAGCCAAAAAACAACCGCTAAAACCGAAACAGAGTATAAATAAAACCGTTACGGTATAGCATGTACATTAGAAATGTTAAGGCTGGAGAAAAATAATCTTGAAATCCCGAAGATTTTCTGCAAAAATTGATTGTAATCAATTTCTCTTCTCCGCTTCAGGCATATAATGACCTCAGAAATCAGGAAAACAACTGAAACGACAGAGATATAGATGGAGGAGAGAAAGATGAGTGTAAAAATCAATGGAACGATGACACTGGCCGATGTTGTAAAGGAATATCCGCAGACGATCCCGTATCTGAATGAGCTGCATCTCGATTACTGCTGCGGCGGTCACAGCCCGATCAGCACGACGGTAAAGGAAAATAATCTGGATGAGGCAGAGCTGCTTGGAAAGCTGAATGAGCTGGCGGAGAAAACACCGGAAAACAAGAATTCCGCTGAGGATATCGAGCGTTTTGAGAAGCTCAGCGTCAATGAGATGCTGGACGATCTGGAGGAAACGCACCATGTTACAGACCGCCGTCTGATGAAGGATGCGGAGGAGAGTCTGAATAAGATTCTGATCGCGCATTATCCGCACCACGGCGAGATGCTGACGGAACTGCATCACAAGTTTGCCCTGCTGAAGGCAGACCTGGAAGAGCACTTTGCGAAAGAGGAGCGTTACACCTTCCCGATTATGCGTGCCAATCCGGAGCCGGATGCTGAGCAGGTTCAGCTGGTGAAGGATCTTGAGGACGAGCATACTGCTGCCGGAGATGTGATCAAGGAGATCCAGGAGCTCACAGAAAACTTCACCCTGCCGGCCGACGCATGCCCGAC
>JBJFHK010000230.1:0-7674 GCA_051893535.1 Eubacterium sp.
TCGTTGTGTACATGAACGATGCATGACAGCAGATATTGTGGTACAATACTAAATACACGTAAATTTTCTCGTTAGAGGTTGACAAAATGCTTTAATGCGTTATCATGATAAAGTAATAAAGCGCTAAAGCGGCGGGCCGGACCTGCGTATTTATGAGGTGCGGATGCCGCGCTGCATGGCGCGGATAAAGAAGAAGTATCAGAAAGAAAAAGAAGAAACAGTCAGAAGTTGATCATCACGGAGGTTGGAGTATTGACAGCTGCAGGACAGACAACGGAAGAGAGAATGAGTATCGAGGAACGCGCGCAGATGCAGCTGCATGCGCTGTACCGCAGATACGGATATTCCCGCTATAAGATGGATAAGTTCGAGGAGTATGAACTTTATCTGCAGAACCGGGATTTTATTGATTCAGAAGATATTATTGCTTTTCGCGACGGAAACGGGCATCTGATGGCGCTGAAGCCGGATCTGACCCTTTCCATCGTTAAGAATGAGCGTCACGATAAGGGCTGCACGCAGAAGGTTTTCTACAGCGAGAACATCTACCGTTCAGACAGAGAAACCCGGGCGCACAGGGAGATCATGCAGACTGGTCTGGAGTGCATCGGCGACCTTGATCTCTATCAGATTGCGGAAGTTACCATGCTGGCGGCGGAGAGTCTTGAGGCCGTTTCCGGCGATTACGTCCTTCAGGTTTCCCATATGGGCGTGCTGAAAGATCTGATGCGGGACATCTCCGATGAGCAGACAAAAGAGAACATTACCAAGTGTATAGGGGAAAAGAATCCGCATGAGCTGCGTTCCGTGGCGGAAGCCGGAGGCGTGGACGGCGGCCTGATCGATGTGCTGGAAACACTGGTTTCCGCCTACGGATCCTGGGAAGAGGTTTCCCCGGCACTGGAGAAACTGCCGCTTTCCGATGCGGGAAAGGCCGCGGTTCAGGAACTTGAGGGTGTGTTCGATGTCCTCAGAGCAGATGGTCTGGACCAGAATGTGAGAATCGACTTCTCAATGGTCAATGATATGACCTACTACTCCGGAATCTGCTTCCAGGGATTTGTGAACGGCGTGCCGCACAGCGTACTTTCCGGAGGTGAGTACGATCCCCTGATGAAGAGGATGAATAAAGAAGGCGGAGCCATTGGTTTTGCCGTTTACCTGGATTATCTGGATCGTCTGTCTTCGGAAAAGACAGACACCGATGTTCTTCTTCTTTACACGGAGAAGGACAGTCCAGCAGATGTATACAGCGCGGCCAGCCGCATTATTTTCCGCGGGAACTCCGTTCTGGTGCAGAGACATGTTCCGGAGAGTCTCCGTTATGGAAGAATTGAATATGTAAGCAAGGAAGACAGAGCCCTGCTTCAGGATGAAGTGGAGCAGGCGGAGAAAGAAAACGGAAAGGAGGCGTCCAGATAATGGGTCAGATGCTTAGAGTGGCGCTTCCTAAGGGAAGGCTGGGCGATCAGGTTTACGATATGCTGGAACGCTGCGGATATGAGTGTCCGGAAATCAAGGACGGATCGCGGAAGCTGATTTTCACGAATGAAGAAAAAGGTGTCCAGTACTTTCAGGTAAAGCCGACGGACGTTGTAAAATATGTAGAAAGAGGAGCTGCAGACCTGGGTATTGCAGGAAGAGACATCCTTCTGGAATATGAGTCTGATGTCTATGAACTTCTGGACCTGAAGATCGGAAAATGCAGAATGTGCGTGGCCGGCCCGAACGGATTCCATGAGAATCCGGAAAAGCGGCTGGTTGTCGCGACCAAGTTCAAGAACATCGCGGGAAATTATTTTGCCGAGCAGGGAAGAGATATCGACCTGATCAAGCTGCACGGCTCCATCGAGCTGGCGCCGATTGTGGGACTCTCCGACGTCATCGTCGATATCGTAGAAACCGGAAACACATTGAGAGAAAACAATCTTAAGGTGCTTGAGACGATCATTCCGATCAGCGCCCGTCTGATTGCGAACAAGGCGTCCTTCCAGTTCAAGACAAAGGAAATCGAGACCATGAGAGACGCACTTGCCGAGCAGGTTGAGAAAAAAGAAGCAGAGAAAAAATAAGGGGAAGACTATGACGTTTTTAGATCCAAGATTTTCATCACTAGAGGAATATACACCGGGTGAGCAGCCGAAAGACACGGTTTATACCAAGCTGAACACCAATGAGTCGCCCTATCCGGCAGGCCCGAAGGTGGTCGAGGCGCTGACTGACCCGGAAAAGGCCAGAAGACTCCGCCTTTACAGCGACCCGGACTCCGCAGCCCTGAAGAAGGCGCTGGCAGACCGCTACGGCGTGACTGAGAGAAACATTTTTGTCAGCAATGGCTCAGACGACATTCTGAACTTTGCCTTTTTTGCCTTCGGCCATGACGGCGTCATGTTCCCGAGAACCAGCTACGGCTTTTATCAGGTGTTCGGCCAGCTGCACGGAAGAGACTGCCAGCGTGTTCCGCTGACGGGAGACTTCCGGATCCGTCCGGAAGATTATATGAATGCGGGGAAGATGGTGGTCATTGCCAATCCGAATGCGCCGACGGGAAGAACGATTTCCCTCACGGACATCGCAAAAATCTGCGAGAGCAATCCGGACCACGTCGTTCTGATTGACGAGGCGTATGTAGATTTTGGCGCAGAAAGCTGCGTTCCGCTGACGGCAGAATATGAAAACCTTCTGGTTGCCCAGACCTTCAGCAAGTCCAGATCCCTCGCGGGTGCCCGCCTGGGATATGCCATCGGATCGAAAACTGTAATTTCCGACCTGGAGAAGATCAAGTATTCCACGAACCCGTATAACGTCAACAGTCTGACGGCGGCTGCCGGAATCGCGGCGCTTTCTGAAGAGGAATACTATAAAGACAATGCCAGAAAGATCATGGCCACCAGGAAGGAAAGCACGGAGCGTTTTGAGAAACTCGGCTTTCAGGTCATTCCGTCCCTTGCCAATTTTATTTTTGTCAGCAGTGACAGGATCGACGGAGGAAAGCTCTATGAAGAGCTGAAAAGCCGCAGAGTTCTGATCCGTCACTGGAACGACCCGCTGATCGAGAACTGGAACCGCGTCACTATCGGGACACCGGAAGAAATGGATATTCTGTTTAAGGAAATCGAAGATATTCTGAAGGAGGCATAGATATGGCGAGAAGTGCAGAAATCAGGCGGGATACGAAAGAGACGCAGATCGCGCTGAAGCTCACACTGGAAGGCGATGGAAAGGGGACCATCGACACCGGCTGCGGCTTTCTGAATCATATGCTGGAGCTTTTCACCCGGCACGGAAATTTCCATCTGGATGTGAAATGTGTCGGGGACATCGATGTGGACTACCATCATACCACAGAGGACATTGGAATCGCTCTGGGTGAGGCTTTTATGGAAGCGCTGGGCGAACGGCGGGGAATTTACCGCTACGCGGACATCACGCTCCCGATGGATGAAGTGCTGATGCTCTGCGCCGTGGATATTTCCGGAAGAAGTTATCTGGGCTTCGATGTAGAGATGCCGCAGGCGAAAGTCGGCGACTTCGACACCGAGCTGGTGAAGGACTTTTTCCTGGGCTTTGTGCGGAAGGCGGATGTGACCCTGCATTTCAAGGAGTTCGCGGGGGAGAATACCCACCACGTCATTGAGGCTATGTTCAAGGCCTTCGGCCGCGTCATGGATCACGCGTCAGCCATCGATCCACAGCATGAGGGAGAAATTCCATCGACAAAAGGGATACTTTAGCAAGGGGAAAAATCGAACATCCGCAAAGTGAAATTCCTGTGAAGTTGTGATATTCGCATCAAAATACGGTATTTGCGGGATTTTGCGCGGTTGCATAAATATTAAATTTTGAGTAAAATAAAGAGGCATGCTCGTGGAGTATTCTGCGGAGCTGCCGGGAGGCTGCTATGATTGCGATTATTGACTACGGAGTGGGAAACATCTTCTCGCTCGTGCATTCATTCCGCAGAATCGGCGCGGATATCAACCTGACGGGAGACCGGAAGGAGATTGAGGCCGCGGATAAGATTATTCTGCCAGGTGTCGGCGCGTTTGCGGACGCGGCGCAGAAACTGAAGGATACGGGACTCGGAAGTCTGGTGAAAGAACAGGCGGCTGAGGGGAAACCGCTTCTCGGTATCTGTCTGGGCATGCAGATGCTGTTCGAGCGCAGCATGGAATATGGAGAGCATCAGGGCCTGGGTCTGATTGAGGGCAGCGTGGTTTCTATGGAATCGGTTGTCCCGGAGGGATACAAGGTTCCGCAGATCGGCTGGAATGCGCTGCATTTTCCGAAAGGACGCCCGAAAAGCGAGATTTTTAAAAATATCGGAGAGGGAGACTACGTTTATTTTGTTCATTCCTATTACGGCACAGACTGCGACAGCAGCGTGATCGCCACAACGGATTACGGAGCAGAATTGACGGCTGCGGTTCAGAAAGACAATGTCTACGGTCTGCAGTTCCATCCCGAGAAGAGCGGAGATGTGGGTCTGGACATCCTCAGAGCATTCTGTGAGATGTAGGCCTCAGGTTACAGGAGGTTGTTTTAACAATGAAGATCTTTCCAGCTATCGATTTGCAGGGCGGTAATGTGGTTCGTCTGCTTCGCGGAGACTACAGCAAGAAGACGGTTTACAGCGAGCATCCGCTGGATATTGCGCAGGAGTTCCAGGATGCGGGTGCACAGTATCTGCATGTCGTCGATCTGGACGGAGCAATTGACGGGACACAGCCTAATTTTTCTGCGGTAAAGGAAATTATCGAGGAAACAGACCTGCTGGTGGAAATCGGCGGCGGAATCCGCAATGAAGAAATCATTACGGACTATGCTTCCGTAGGCGCACTGCGTGTCATCATCGGAACCATGGCCATCAAGGATCCGGAGTTCACCGCACGCATGATCAAGAAGCACGGAGACAACGTTGCCGTCGGCATCGATATTTCCGGAGCCAATGCTGCGATCAACGGATGGACAGAGGTTACCAAGGTGACGATCGATGAGCTGGTCAGAACCCTGATCGACGACGGATGTCACACCATCATCACGACAGACATCGCCAAGGACGGCGCCATGAGCGGCACCAACCTGGAGCTGTATAAGAAGCTGGTGGCAGACTACGGCGGCTACATCGACATCATCGCATCCGGCGGTATTTCCAGCATGGACGACCTGGGCGCACTGGCCGAGATCGGCGTAGACGGAGCCATCATCGGACGCGCACTGTACACAGGCGCTCTGGATATCGGCGAAGTCATCCGTGAATTTGACGAGTAGTGAAAATTATCCGCTGGACAGCGGAAAGACCGGGAAACCGGAATAGTCCTCTCATGCACCAGGGAAGGACCGCGGCCTGAGAAGGCGGCGGAATGCATCGGGCTGGACAAATAATAAAATACAAGAATCCAATTCTGCGCGGGAGATCTCATCAACAGGTCTCCCGCGTTCTCTATTCAACATAAGATCAAAGGGGCAGACTATGATTACAAAAAGAATTATTCCGTGCCTGGATGTAAAGGACGGAAGAGTTGTGAAAGGTGTGAATTTTAAGGATTTATCTGATGTATCCTCGCCGGTTGAACTGGGAAAATATTACAGTGACCACGGCGCGGACGAACTGGTTTTTTACGACATCACCGCAAGCGCAGAGGGCCGTCAGCTCTTCACCGACATTCTGAGAGAAGTGGCTTCGACTATTTTCATTCCGCTCTCCGTTGGCGGAGGAATCCGGACTATCGATGATTTTGACCGGGTTCTGAAGTGCGGCGCGGACAAGGTTTCCGTCAACTCGGGAGCTATCGCGAATCCGGATCTGATCCGGGAAGCCGCAGAAAAATACGGCGACCAGTGTGTCGTTCTCTCTGTAGACGCGGCGAGGTCTGACGGCCATTATACCGTGTTTACCCGCGGCGGCCGGGAGGACACCGGCATGGACGCCCTGGAGTGGATTGAAAAAGGCCAGGAGCTGGGCGCCGGAGAGATCGTGCTGAACAGCATCGACACCGATGGCGTGAAGAAGGGCTTTGACCTGGAAATGCTGAAAGCCGTAGAAGAAATCGCGCATGTTCCGGTGATCGCCTCCGGCGGCGCGGGATCCATTCAGGACTTCATCACGCTGTTTAAGGAAATTCCGGATATCGACGCAGGTCTGGCGGCATCCATTTTCCATTTCGGAGAAGTTTCCATCGCTGACCTGAAAGACCAGCTGGCTGCGGCAGGCATTCCGGTCCGTCCGGTCAGACGCGCAGAGAAATAAATCCGTTAAGCAGAGACAAAGTACACATGGGACTGGGGAGTAATGAGCATGGTATCTATCGATGAACTGAAATATGATGAAAAAGGACTGATTCCGGCAATCGTGCAGGACGCGGAGACAAAGCGCGTCCTGACCCTTGCCTACATGAACCGGGAAAGCCTGAGGAGGACGCTGGAGTGCGGGCAGACCGTATTCTGGTCCAGATCCCGGCAGGAGTACTGGCATAAGGGAGAGACCTCAGGAAATTACCAGCATATCGTAAAAATTATCGCCGACTGTGACCGGGACGCTCTTACGGTTCTGGTCAGGAAAGACGGTCCGGCCTGCCATATGGGGACAGAGTCTTGCTTCGAGTACCCTTTGACCGAAGTGGAGGAGGAAGAGAAGAAGCTGGAAGAAAAGAAAAAGATCACCATGCAGTCCCTGTATGAACTTCTGGAAGAACGGAAAATGACAAAGCCGGAGGGAAGCTACACGTCCTATCTCTTCGGTCAGGGCATCGACAAGATCCTGAAGAAGGTCGGTGAGGAGGCGGCAGAGGTCATCATCGCCGCCAAATCCGGCGACCGCGGGGAAACAGTCTATGAGACGGCGGATCTGGCCTATCACGTCATGGTCATGCTGGCGGAGATGGGTATTCCGCTCACCGATGTGGAGGATGAAATGAGAAGACGCCGGGTGATTGACCAGAAGAAGAAGCAGACCTATGAAACGGCGCCGGTAACGCCGGAAGATGGTGCATCTGAGAAATAGCAGAAGCAGGAGGATAAGATGGCAGAACGCATTCGCGGCCTGATCGGGCCGGCGGGAAAATATAACCTGCATACACATTCCGTATACTGTGACGGAAAAGACAAGCCGGAAGATATGGTGAAACGGGCAGCAGAGCTTGATTTCCAGCTGCTGGGATTCTCCGGACACGGTTTTGCGCCCCATGATCTGGACTGCTGCATGACCGCAGAGGGGGAAGAGTCCTACCGGAAGGAGATTCTCGGCCTGAAGGAGAAATACAGGGACCAGATCGATATCCGGCTGGGCATTGAGAAGGATCTCTACGCGGAGGATTCACTGAAGGAGACGGG
Source organism: Eubacterium sp. (assembly GCA_051893535.1). GTDB lineage: Bacteria > Bacillota > Clostridia > Peptostreptococcales > Anaerovoracaceae > Aminicella. Next base: position 7,333 of record JBJFHK010000230.1, read on the forward strand.
AATGAAGGCGCCGGAGCCGTATGACTATGACTATATTATCGGTTCCACCCATTATGTGAAGAAGGACGGCGTATATCTCAGCGTGGACAATACGGCAGAGATTATGGAACACGCCATTGAAGAACATTTCCGGGGAAGCGTCAGAGACTACGTGGAGTGTTATTTCGAAACGGAAGCGGATGTACTCCAGAAAACCGGCGGAGATATCGTCGGCCACTTCGATCTGGTCTGCAAGTTCAATGAAGGCGGGCACTACTGGGACGGGAAAGCTGAATGGTACAGGGACTGCGGAATGGCGGCCCTGGAGAAGATCGCGTCGCAGCGGTGTATCCGGCGGAAGGG
>JBJFHK010000231.1:0-7639 GCA_051893535.1 Eubacterium sp.
GTTTCGGAAGAGGAAATCAGCGAGGCGCTGATGGAGATCGCGCATTCCCATCCGGAAACTGTACTGACGCGTCAGGAGGGATTCGATGTCCTGATGATGCGTTACGATTCTGCAATCCGCGAGGTCAGGACCAAACTGGAAATCCTGAATGAGGAAATGAGTCTCCGCGGAGATTCCAACCCGATTTCTTCCATCATTACCAGAAGAAAAAAACCGCAGAGCATTTACGAAAAGCTGATCCGGCAGGGAAATGAAATTTCTGTCGAATCGATTGAGAAGAACCTGAACGATGTGGCCGGTGTGCGCGTGATCTGCCCGTTCCAGGATGATATTTATAAAGTGGCAAAGATGCTGGCCCAGCAGGATGACATCACGCTGATTCAGGTGAAGGACTACATCAAGCATCCGAAGCCGAACGGCTACAGAAGCTTTCACATGATTGTGGAGGTACCGGTATTCTTCTCCAATGAAAAGCGCCCGATGCGTGTCGAAGTGCAGATCAGGACGGTTGCCATGGATTACTGGGCGAGCCTGGAGCACAGAATGAAGTATAAGAAGGCGCTCCCGGTGGAGACGACGGCTGCGATTTATGACGATTTAAAGAAATGTGCCGACACAATTGCCGACACCGATGCCAAAATGCTGCAGATCAGAGAGCGCATCAATATTCTGGAGCGCGAGCATAAAGCGACCCGTCTGGATGAAAAGAACGAGCGTCCGGATTCGGCAGTTATGTATAAGTAGCTTATGGCCGGACGAAGTTAAGAACGGAAAAATAAAGAGATTCCTGCATAAAATTGTGCACAATTTTATACGGGAATCTCTTCTTTTATTATCATCTGGCGGTTCAGCCTTTCTGCCCTTCCGGCTCTTTCGGGTTGACATAGACCGTCCGGTTGTGGGTGAAGATCACCATACCCGGTTTTGCGCCGTTCGGCTTCTTCACATAGCGGACCCGGACGTAATCCACCGGCACGTTTTCTGACGTTCTGGCCTTGCTGTGATAGGCGGCAAGGGCGGCTGCCTCCATGACGGCGGTTTCTGTCAGTTCTTTACCCTGCGTTTCCAGAATGACGTGGGAGCCCGGAATATCCTTTGTATGGAGCCAGTAGTCGTTCTTCGACGCCAGTTTCAGCGTCAGAGCGTCATTTTCCTTATTATTCCGCCCGACCAGCACGGTGAAGCCGTCACTCGTCTGATAGTTCAGCGGATGCGGACGGAACTTCGGCTTTTTCCGGCGGTTTGCAGCCTTGCGCGGGCGGATCCATCCCTCTTCCTCCAGTTCCTGGCGGAGATCTTCAATATCCCGGATGCTGTCCGTATTATTCAGATAGGTATAGACCGACTCCAGATAGTCGATGTTTTCCTGATTTTCCTTCAGCTGCGCCTTTTTCTCATGGACGGCCGTCTTCGCCTTTCCGTACTGTTTGAAGTAATTCTGCGCGTTCTTGTTCGGTGACCAGCGCGGATCCAGCGGAATGGTGATTTCCCTGCCGTTATAGTAATTGGTGACGGTTACATCTTTCATGCCCGGCTGGATCAGATGCATGTTCGCCGTCAGCAGTTCGCCGTACAGGCGCAGCTGGTCGGAGTTTTCCGCCTTCAGCAGATCCTCGTTCAGGCGCTGTTTCTTCAGATACAGTTTGTCCAGGCGGTTTTTCACCGAGTGTACCAGACTGTGAGACTTCTGGCGTGCCCGATTGGTCGCATTTCGGTGCTCATAGAAATATCCGCAGGCGTGGCTCAGCGAGTCGAAATCCAGCCTCTTGCAGCTGTTTTCGTATTCAGAAAGCGGCGCCATGTAGAATTCCACCGGTTTTCCCTGTTCGTCCTCGTAGACCACAGGCTCCAGTGCGTTATCCTCAATCCTCGACAAAAATTTCCTGAGCATGGCGTAACGGCTGGGTGCTGCGAACAGTTCTCTTGCGAAACACGGTGCGATTCCCCCGACTTTTGACAGAATTGCCTTCGGCGTATCTCCGGCCTCCGCCAGTTCTTCTTCCGTGATTTCCCGGAAGGGGATCTTGTTCTGTGAAGGCGGATAGGTATAGGTCATCCCCGGCAGCACCTGGCGCGCCCGGCTTTCATCCAGGGAAATCTTTTTGATGCAGTCGATGATTTTTCCTGTGGACATTTCCACCAGCACGATATTGCTGTGCTTTCCCATGATCTCAAAAATCAGTTTTTTGTTAACCGTGAAGCCCAGTTCATTCAGCGTCTCCACGCAGATTTCCAGGATACGCTCAGAATCTTTCTGTTCCACACTGGTGATCCGTCCGCTCTGCAGGTGTTTTCTCAGAAGCATGCAGAAGGGCAGCGGCGCAGGTGGGTTCAGCGGATTTTTGTCAATCAGACGCACACAGGACGCGGAAGAATCCACTGTCGCGTACAGTCTCTTGTTTCCGTTTTTTGTATGAATATGCAGAACCAGTTCGCTGGATTCCGGCTGGTAAATCTTATCAATTTTTCCGTATAATATCTGTTCACGGAGTTCTCCGGCCATTGCGGCGGTAACGATTCCGTCAAATGCCATAACAATCAGCTCCTTATCTTAATCACGGCCTTGACCGTGTATATTTTGTCCCTGAAAACAGCAGGAACAGCCCGCCCGCCCCTTAATATTTCAGAGCGGAAGGGCACAGTACATCTATTATATGCCTGCTCTTCCGTAATTGTAAAGAGAAGAGCCCTGTGTTAAAATAATCATAAGTATGCATGGTTGAAAATTAGCGGGAGGCAAGAAAAAATGATCAGAAGCATGACAGGGTTTGGACGCGGTGAATACCGGGATGAGGAGCGCAGCGTGACGGCGGAGATCCGCTCGGTCAATCACCGCTACTGCGATGTTGCCGTGAAGCTGCCGTATGCGTATTCGTTTGCGGAAGATCCGGTCAGAAAGGCCGTGAAGAAGCATATCCGGCGCGGAAAGGCGGACTGCAGGATCACCATCGATCTGCTGAAAGACAGTGATGTGAAAATTTCACTCAATCGTCCGGTTCTGGACCAGTACATGGACAGCCTGCGCAGGATGAAGGAAGAATATCAGCTCGATGGGGATATTTCCGTAAGCCTTGCGGCATCACTTCCAGATGTGTTCAAGGAGGAGCCTTCTGTGGCGGATGAAGAGGCTATTGTAAAAGCCTGTGAAGCGGCTGCAGAGCAGGCGGCGGAAAACCTGAGCAGCATGCGTCTGATCGAGGGTGAGAAGCTGGCAAAAGATCTTTTGATGCGCGCTGATCTGGTGAAAGGCTATGTAGAGTCCATCGAGAAGCGTGCTGAACATGTGCCGGAAGAGTACAGAGACAAGCTGCAGGAGCGGATTAAGGAGCTGCTTTCTGATTCCTCTGCAGAAGTTCCGGAAGACCGTCTGGCGGTGGAAGTCGCGATGTTCGCGGACAAGGCCAACATCACGGAGGAGCTGATCCGCCTGAAGAGCCATCTGGATCAGATGAAGGCGATTATCAGCAGCGATGAAGAGGCGGACGGAAAGAAGCTGGATTTCCTGGTTCAGGAGATGAACCGCGAGGCAAATACCATCGGATCCAAGGCCAATGATCTGGACATCACCCGTCTGGTTCTGAAGTGCAAGGCAGAAATTGAGAAAATCCGCGAGCAGGTGCAGAATATCGAATAGCGGCGTGAAAATCAGTTGAAAAACAGCGGATTTCATGCTAAAATAAGAGTTCGTAGCAAGATACATTTGGAGGAATTCGGATGAGCGAGAAACGCGGAAAACTTTTTGTTATTTCAGGTCCGTCCGGTGCCGGCAAAGGCACCATCTGCAAGAGGCTGATTGAAGACAGCCGCCCTGAAGACCTGGCACTTTCCGTATCGATGACGACCAGAGCACCGAGGGAGGGAGAAGTTGACGGAGTCAGCTACTTCTTTAAAACGAAGGAAGAGTTCGAGAAGGAAATCGAACAGGGAGGTCTTCTGGAATATGCCGCGGTTTATGAGAACTATTACGGCACCCCGAAGGCTTACGTAGAAGAAAAACTGGACGCCGGTACAGACGTCATTCTGGAAATCGATATCCAGGGTGCGATGAACGTTAAGAAATCCAGACCGGAAAGCACTTTTATCTTTATCCTGCCGCCTTCCATGGACGTTCTGAGAAAGCGTCTGATCGGACGCGGAACGGAAACAGAAGAAGCTGTAGAGCTGAGACTTTCCAAGACAAAAAGCGAGGTTTCCCACATCAGGGATTACGACTATTACGTAGTCAATGATGATCTGGAGCAGGCCGTCTCTGAGGCAGAAGCGATCTTAACTGCGGAGCATCAGAAAGTAGATGACGGTGTTGATGAGCTGCTGAAGAACTACGGCGCCAGGTAAAAGCTGCAGTTTTCAGGCAGAGAGCAGAAGAATTCATTCATTATCAGGCAGCAGACAGATATCCGGCGGCGATCTGGAGCACGGTTCAGGCGGTGCGTTCGCAATAGTAACCGGAGAATGACTATATAGAGAGAATACTGCACAGAAGGCGCGGGCAGAAGACCGGGAGCGTCAGGGGTGTGCGTCAGAAAGGATGCAGCCTTGCGCAGTCTGGTTTTGTCCGTGGAAACAGGAGGAGAAGCAATCATGTCCATGTTATATCCATCAATCAATGAGCTGAAGAAAAAAGTCGACAGTCAGTATACACTGTGCATTCTGGCGGCAAAGCGCGCGAGAGATCTGATCGACGGCAAGCCGGAACTGACAAGCTGTGACAGTCCGCGTCCGGTTTCCATGGCGGCAAAGGAGATTTCAGAGGACCTGATCACCTACAAGCGTCCGGCAATCGCTCTGGCCGACGAGGCAGAGGATATCGGCATGAATCTTGAGGAACTGGCGGAGCAGGTCGGCGCTGAACCGCTTACAGAGGAAGAAATTTCCCAGCTGAAGGCTGAGGGAGATACGGATATCCTGGGAGATGCGGACAGCGAGGATGCTCAGGAAGATGCACCGGCAGAGGATGAGACTCCGGAAGTATAACGAAAGGCGGATGCAATGGGCACAGTGATGTGTGCAGATTGAAAGAGAGAGGCTGCAGCCCCGTAATGGGGCCGCGGTCTTTTTGCGGTTTTAGTGAACCCCTGCAGGGATGAGGACGAATTTATGGATAAGCACAGCATGACATTTATGGATGCTCTGGGAAATCTGGACCCGGAGCCAAAGGATGTATTTCATTATTTCAGCGAACTGTCGAAGATTCCGCGGGTATCGCGCAGCACCGACCAGGCGGCCGGTTATCTGCTGTCGTTTGCGGAGAAGAGGCAGCTGCCCTGTACGATGGATGCCTGCAATAATGTGGTGATTGTAAAGCCGGCATCGGAGGGCATGGAAAATCATCCGCCGCTTATGCTTCAGGCTCATATGGACATGGTTCTGGAGCTTTCTGAACAGGCAGAAAAGGATCCGCGGACTCACGGGATTTCCACATATACCGACGGGGACTGGATGAAGGCGGAAGGAACAAGTCTGGGTGCCGATGATGGAATCGGATGCGCCATGATGCTGGCCATTCTTGCTGATGATACACTCCGCCACCCGAAAATTGAGGCCGTGTTTACTTCTGATGAAGAAATCGGCATGAAAGGCGCGGAGCGGATGGACGACCATATTCTGAAAGTGCTGGATGCCCGCCGCTGTATCAATCTGGACACCCACGATGACGCGAAGCTGGTGCTGGGAAGTACCGGCGGGATGTCTGTGGAGACGGTGATCCCGATTAAGAGAAAACCGCTTTCCGGGAGTATCAGCTGCAGAGTGTCCGTGAGCGGACTGAAGGGCGGACACAGCGGCCGTGACATTATGGAAGGCAGAGGAAACGCGCTGATGCTGCTGGGAAGGGTTCTTTATGAGCTTTTCCACACTGCGCAGCTGCGTCTGGTGAACATCCGCAGCACGGAACGCCTGAACGTAATTCCGTCCCATGCGGAAGCAGACATCGTCACCACTCCGCAGGGGGTTCCGCGCATCACCGAAATCAGCGAGAAGCTGCAGGACATCCTGAGTAAGGAGTATAAAGACACAGATCCGGATCTGCAGATTGAAGTGGATATTCTGGATGAAGACGGCGCGGGCAGCGTGGGTTCTGCCGGCCATCAGGGCATGAGAGGAGCCGCTGCGGGAAGACGCGGCACTGCAGGGGATTCCTTCTTCAGCGGATCTGGCAGAAAATCCGCTTCCTCCGGGAGAGCAGCCTCTGCAGACGATTCTTTCTGGCAGAAAGCTGCAAAAAAGCAGGTCGTCATGCATACGAATATGGTGGTATCTGCGGGAACACAGCTGCCGCCGGAGCCAGATGTGCGGATTTACCGCCGTGTCGGCGAGAAAGAAAGGCTGCAGATCCCGCTCGATGAAAAAAGCACCCGCGCGATTCTGTCCTACTTTATGTGTGTGCCGCGCGGTGTCATCCGCATGAGCCCGGTCTACAGCGGACTTCCGGAAGTTTCCACTGTGACCTCTCAGGCAGAACTGCGCAGAAATGAATTTCACGCCCGCGGCCTGATCAGGAGCTTCTCGGAGACCAGAAAATACTTCCTGGCGGAACGTATCGAGACCCTGGCAGAAAGCCTGGAGGGCGACATCATGACCTATGATAACTACCATGCCTGGAAGGCAGTCAGCGGTTCACCGCTTGCAGAAGCCTGTGAACGGGCATACAGGGAGGAAACAGGAGAAGCCCCGGAGCGTACCGCCGTTCCGGCCAGTCTCGAGTGCGGTGTGCTCTGCGACCGGCTCGGAGACGATCTTGACGTGATCTCCTTCGGCCCGACCGTAGAAAATGCTCATTCCGTCTACGAGCGCCTGTCCCTCTCTTCCACAAAGAAATCCTATCAAGTGCTGAAGCGCCTGCTGGCGGAGCTGTAGGAAGCCGGGAAGCCCTGTGAAAATTTTTTCGAAAAAACTTTAAAATAAATTGTAAAATAGTGTTGACAATATGCCGTATATGCGGTATATTAATATCGTTGTCACTGAGGTGAGCGCAGTGAGCACGATAATCCGAAGTAGCTCAATGGTGGAGCAACCGGCTGTTAACCGGTAGGCTGTGGGTTCGAGCCCCACCTTCGGAGTTTTCATTTTGCCGGTGTGGCGGAATTGGCAGACGCACAGGACTTAAAATCCTGAGGTCTTTATCGACCGTACCGGTTCGACCCCGGTCACCGGCATCTTATTCATCGATCCGGCGGGGTCATCGTCGCGGGGTAGAGCAGTTGGTAGCTCGTCGGGCTCATAACCCGGAGGTCGCAGGTTCAAGTCCTGCCTCCGCAACCACAACAATAAAGCCTGTAGTCGTTGGAATCAGCGTGCTGCAGGCTTTTCTTTTATATTGATGTTAGAAGTGTCTAATTCGTGGTGCTCCGTATTTTGACTGTTTTCTGACCTGTTCAGTGTCCTGTTATCTTCGGGTCGTTAAAATTTTCGTGCGGAAAATGTCGCCGGAGCTGCATAAATAAATACGAAGCTGATGCTTCTCTCTGGTCAAGAGAGTTTGCTCTGCATTGGCATAGAGATTAGTGACAAAAGGCACTTTCGATTTTTTTGTTGCAAAAAAGGCAAAAATAATATAATCTTCAACGCAGAAGAGGAGTTTTGTCAGCTGAGAAGGGGTTTTTGAGTTTCCGGCGGCGGACAAGTTTGTTTTTCCTTTTGC
>JBJFHK010000232.1:0-1543 GCA_051893535.1 Eubacterium sp.
AGTCTTTTCAACTTAAAACAGAAGTTTTAGATGTCGTTTACACGTTCATGACATTTCTTCACCGGAATTTTTAAAAAGATTTTTATTTATGCCGTGCATCTGTATAGTCCAGCATGTCCAGAGGGAGTTTTCCCGTTTTCTTCTGAAACAGGGATTTCTCCCTGCGCTGTATTTTTTGTCTGGCGGAACGTGACCGGACGATCTCAAGCAGAGCAACCAGAAGAACACCGGCAGAGAAGAGCGCCGGTTTACAATTAGAAAAACTCAGCATACTGCCGCCGTAAGAACTGACGGTCACCGGGCCGAGGATGACCGCGTAAATGGAGCCGATCACCATGCCGGCGACGTTAAATTTCATCGCCGTTCCGTGAGCCGCCAGAAGCCTTTTCAGAAGACGGATAAAGCCGGAAATTCCGACCCAGACACCCAGAAGGAAAATCAGAAGTGCCGGAAGATAGCGGAAATCCATGTGCATCGTGTTTTTCACTGCGTCGATAACCGGCACATAAAGGCCGAAGATCAGAAGAATTGTCGATCCGGAAATTCCCGGCAGAATCATTGCGGAAATCGCCAGAGCCCCGATCAGAAACAGCAGAATGCCGGTCACCGCATCCAGATGAAGAAGCTGGAAGGTAAAGCGGCTGATCACACCGAGCTGAGCGGCCGCACACACCGACGCGATGCCGAGAAGCAGACATCCTGCCCTCTTCAGCGTCCAGCCCTGGCGGACCTGCGGATCTGCCATCAGAAATACCGCCGCGGCAATCGTAAATCCCAGAAACAGTGAACTGGCCCCGTAAATATCCTGCCTGAAGAATGCGGACAGTACGGAAACGCACAGACCGAATCCGATGATCCAGCCGAACCCCAGCGTCAGAAGAAAGGGCAGATGTCCGCGGATTTTTTCTTTATTCCAGCTCGTGATGCCCTCTACCGCATCCACAAGCCTCTGATAAAAGCCCATTAAGTACGCAATACTTCCGCCAGACACGCCCGGTACGGAATCTGCAGCCGCCATGCACATGCCGCAGACCATATTTTTCAACGATTTCTTAATCATTTTCGCCATCCTCCTTGATTATGAGGATAGCAGGAAATGATCAATTCCATATTGCCGCGAGATAAACAGAGTTTAAATCATTGCCTGTTTAACACCTTTAACTCCTGTGATTCTCCGGCTCCGGCACACTTATCATTTACTGAAGCGGTAGCCGGCACCCCAGACCGTCTGAATATGGCGGGGATGGGCCGGGTCGTCCTCGATCTTGGTGCGCAGGCGGTTGATGTGCACGGCGACAGTCGCGTTGTCGCCCATAGCGTCCATGCCCCAGACATTTTCATACAGGGTCTCCTTATCGAATACCTGATCCATGTGGTAAACCATGAACAGAAGCAGCTCATATTCCTTGTTCTTCAGCCGGATTTCCTTTCCTTTTACGGTGACCCGGTGGGAGGATGTATCGATGCTGATGTCCCCGACATCAATTCTGGACGAATGCCCTTCCTTTCCGGTCAGCCGCTCATACTGCTTCAGATTGGCCTT
>JBJFHK010000233.1:0-1543 GCA_051893535.1 Eubacterium sp.
GGACTGCAAGGGGTGGTATCGCTTTTGTGGTTATGTGCAGTAATTTGTTGAAATACTATAATAAGAATCAGAAAAGATTAGATGATATAAAAAACGTAGGAGAATTTTTGACTAATTCTTCCACGTCTTTACAGGTAACGTCCCTGATGTGATTCGAACACACGACCTTCCGCTTAGGAGAACCATTGAACATTTGTCATATGTGTTCACCTATGTATAAGAAAGTCGCTGTCTGTCAGGTTTTTTTCGTATTCCGAATTCTTTTCGGTTCACAGAAGTTCGTCTGAGTCGTTAGAAGTTTATGCCTTCCTTTTAGCAGTTTTTTAGATTTTGCTAAAAAAGGGAAAAGGAACGTTTGCAACTGCCGCCAATTTTAGATGCTATGACCGCATGGATTTCTCCGGTTATTCCAATGGCATTCCGGCGGTTGTTCCGCTTGAATCCGCAGGTACAAAAATAGCCAGGCAGTGGCATCCCGTCAGAGATGTTCCTGTCTGGCTATGTAAAAAGGCACCTTCCTGAGAAAGTGCCATGCATGGATCAGAGATTGTCCTTTGTCCGTTATTTCAGATTCCTGGCGAGCGTGGTCAGAAGCGCAGCCATTTCCGGATTCGCGAGGATTTTTGCCAGCATCTCGGGATCTAATCCCTCCGCGCTTGTTTTCGCTTCAGCCTGCCCGGCAGTTGCCGGAGTTTCCGCTTCTTCACGAACCGTTTCCGCTCCCTTTCCCTCATAAAACGCCTGCTCAAACAGATCCGCGTTATGCATCCGGTCATCGTCCAGAATGTGAGAATACTGATCCGTGACCATCTGTGCCTGCGCATGACCGGAATCTCCCTGAACCGATTTGATGTCGCCGCCGTTCAGCTTCAGCTTATAGGTGATGCTGGAGTGCCGCAGGCTGTGGAAGACAACCTTTGGCAGATCATTTCTCTGAATTAAGTCGGAGAACAGGGTAGTGATCCTGGACTGCTCCGTCGGCATTCCCAGATCATTTGCCATAACAAGATCGAAATCCGAATACTCACTGCCAAGCGCTTCCTTCGTAAAATCCTGTTCCCGCTTCCAGTCGATCAGCATCTCTGCGACTGTTTTGGGAAGGAAAATCTTACGGGTACTGGTTTCCGTTTTGGGTTTCTTGAGAACCAGAACGGTCTTGTTGCTCTCGCGAAGCTCCGGAAAAACCCGCAGCACATCCTTCTTCTCCAGCACCTTCATAACACTCTTGTCGACACGCTGCAGCTCCTTGTTCACATAAACATAGGCTTTCCCGGCTTTAATACTCTCCGGGGAAATATCCACGCAGTCCCAGGTCAGGCCAAGCAGTTCCCCGATCCGGAGAGAGCAGGCAAATGCAAGATTCATCGCCAGCTTCAACCGTCCATCTTCACACACCTCAATCGCGTGGAAGAGTGTCGGCGCATCCCAGATGTCCCGTTTCTTCTGCTCCGCCTTCGGAACCGTCGCGTACATCGCCGGATTTTTTTCCACACTGAAACCTCAAAAATTACGTTAATAGAAACCGGGCTAAATCAGCCCTGAT
>JBJFHK010000234.1:0-1524 GCA_051893535.1 Eubacterium sp.
GGAAATGTGTAGATGATATGGTAAGAACAAATCAGAGATCCTATCTGAGTGCACTGCGATAGTTTATGATTCAATCTCAAACGTTTCTCAATACAGATTTGAAAAGAGCAAACTGGCCGTGAGGTCAGGACGCAAAGCTTCAGGGTCTTGCGGGACAAATTGTGAACCGTCAAGACAGCCAGCTGCCATTCCTGTAATCACAAGAATGGAGGTTTATGATGAGAAAAGAGAGAACGTGGGGAAAGAGCGTGAACCGGCTGCTCGTGCTGGTTCTTGCCGTAACCGTCACTTTGGTGTTTAGTTTTACAAGTTTTTCTTTTGCGGACGACAGCGCGGGAGGCGCGGCGTCCGGGTCAGAAAGCGGAAGTTCTGTTCAGAGCAGCGATGATGCTGTTTCACTTGAATCGATTCCGTCAAGACTCACTTATTACGGGACTTTGACGGATTCCAATACAATAAATTTAAAAACCGGACAGACAGCGACAATTGTGAGAAGGCCATATAAAGCAACGAGATGCAGCACATGCGGTTCGATTGTTTATGCATATGTCCCAAAAACATATTACGCTTCTGATAACGCAGTAAAAGCGCTTTCAGCGGATGGTACAGCTGTATCAGATGCGGTTAAGGATGCGCATTTCAGTCTGAAAAGTGTAACAGCTGCAAATCTTCCGCAGTTTGACGGAGTGCAGGGACTGGCTTTTTCCTTTAAGGGAAACCGCCCGGGCAGATACACGGTAAAGTATGATTATTTCTTTCAGTATAACTCTCCTGGAACGGGAAAAAATCCGGTAACCTGTCAGAATCCTGACTGTGAATACTATCAGAAAGAGCCAGCCTATGATGTCGGTGGAGATCATTCCACCCATCGTACGGAGAACACGATCAACCTTACGGTAACTGCTGATTATAAACTTTCCTATGACGCCAACGGAGGATCCGGTGTTTCGGCGGCAGAAGAACTCAAGGACAGCACAGAAGGCAGCCAGGAATTCACACTTTCTTCCACTGTTCCGGAGAGAAAGGGTTACAGCTTCCTGGGATGGTCTGAGAATAAGGATGCGAAGACAGCCGATTATAGGGCAGGCAGCAAATACACACTGACATGGCCGGATACTGCGAAGACACTTTACGCCGTATGGGAAAAGGAAAGCACTACTCCAACGAACCCGGTGAATCCGGTAACGCCGGTTAATCCGTCCACTCCTTCCGAGGAGCATACGGTCACCTTCCACCCGGCTAACGGTCAGCCGGACTTCACGCAGACGGTTCCGGACGGCGGCCAGGCTGTTATGCCGGATGATCCGGTATATAACGGATACAAGTTTGACGGATGGTATACAGACACAGATCTGAGCAAGGCCTATGATTTTTCGACAAAGGTAAACAGCAGCCTGAACCTGTATGCAAAGTGGACCAAGAGTGCAGAACCGGTAAAACCGGAAAATCAGGCAAAAAAGGTTTCCGGCATCCTGCTTCCTAAGGTCATCGCCACAGGAAAGCACACCCAGACCCTGACCTGGA
>JBJFHK010000235.1:0-1524 GCA_051893535.1 Eubacterium sp.
CCGGGTTCCAGAATACTGTTATCTCATCATTCTCATATGTTTTAAAGCCTTGTGCCTCAAGATCTGTCTTTTTAGACATGTAAAATCTCCTTATCCTTTCTTCTTTTCAGGGAAAATCCACCATCCACTTACCAATGCAACGATGATATATGCCACAATCGGGCAGAAACCGCCAAAACATGCCGCCAGCGCATAGGTAATAATACTGACAATGTTTCGCGGACTTAGTTTGAACTGTTTTGCCGTTCCGTTCTTGCAGGCAATGAGATAAACCATCAGATGGAACGACAAACATGATAAAAGCAGATCTGCAAAATACAGGCAGACTGGTGCAAATGAACTGGGATGTGTGCCAATCCATTCCGTTGTAAACGGGATAAATGACATGACAAACAGCCACACGATATTGCACCATAGGATTGGATAATTGACCTGTCTGACCTGACTGAAAATAACATGGTGATTCACCCAGTAGATTGCGATAAACAGATAGCTGAGCATATATACGAGCAAGGTAGGCCAGAGCGCCAGAAAGTCACCCCAGTTGTCGCCGACAGGCTGCTTCAACTCCAGTATCATGATCGTGATGATAATCGCTAAAACCCCATCGCTGAATGCCTCTAAACGGTTCTTTTCCATTATTCCCTCCGATGATTACCTGTTTTCATATTTGGCAGCCTGCTTGATAAAAGTCCCGTTTTCCATCTCACCGAATGCCTGAATGAGCTGCTCACGCGTGTTCATGACAATCGGGCCATACCATGCGACTGGTTCATTCAGACGGTCAGAACACATGAATAAAATCTCGATTGGCTCATCTCCGGCTTCAATGGTCACCGTATCGCCTTCTCCCAGCTTCGCTGCCGTCTTGGCAGGCACATTCGTTCCGCTGACCGCTGCCGCGCCTTCCAATGTGAACACCATCGCCGACTTATTTTCCCCGGGGACGTTAAGTGTTATCGCGCCGTGCGGGTCGAGGAAAATATCATAATAATCCAGGGGAAGATATTTGCCCTGAATTCCGGAATGGCCTTCATAGCTGCCTGCGATCAATCTGAGTTTGCCTGCCTCCAGCGGAAACTCCTGAATCTCGCTATTGAGAATCCCGTGATAGAATGGCTCGGCCGTCATCTTTTTCTCAGCCGGGAGATTCAGCCAAAGCTGCACTCCCAGCATGCGATCGGCTGGCTGCGGCATCTCGGAATGGTAGGCGCCCGATCCGGCTGTCAGCCATTGGGCTTCACCATCGTGAATGGCTGCTTTTGTCCCAAGATGATCCTCATGAACGATGGTGCCCTTCGACAGGAATGTCACGGTTTCGATTCCTCTGTGCGGATGCATCGGAAAGCCGGCTATATAATCTTTGGGATCTGTAGAATCAAAGGCATCCAGCATCAGAAATGGATCGTAAGCATCCGTTGTCTGATTGCCAAGGACCCGCACAAGGCTGACCCCTGCACCGTCCTGTGTTCTATAGCATTTCAACAAATTACTGCACATAACCACAAAAGCGATACCACCCCT
>JBJFHK010000236.1:0-7451 GCA_051893535.1 Eubacterium sp.
GAATTCCTGCCAAAGGCCGGTCCGCTGGGAACACTGATCGCCATTTCCATCGGCGCTGCTGTAATGATCGTCATTGCTTTTAATTACAATTATATGATCAATCTGTTTCCAGAGGCAGGCGGTGAATACACCTACACAAAAACGCGTTCGGAATGAACCACGGTTTTATCTGTTCCTGGATGCTGGGACTTTCTTATCTGGCCATCGTCCCGCTGAATGCCACCGCCCTCGCCCTTGTCGGCAGAAATCTGCTGCATAAGCTCTTCCAGGCAGGATTTCACTACACTGCCGCCGGTTACGACGTCTATCTCGGTGAAATTATTCTGGCCGAAGCCGCACTGATTCTTTTCGGACTGCTCAGCATCAAAGGCGTAAAACTCACCGGAATTTTCCAGACACTGATTGTCTTCGCACTTGTCGCAGGTGTGGCCGTCGTCCTGTTCGCAGCTATTCTGAGCCCTGACGTTTCTGCTTCAAACCTGAAACCTCAGTTCAGTCCCAATGGCAGTAAATTATCCGGTGTACTCAGCGTCGCTGCCGTTGCACCCTGGGCCTTCGTCGGCTTTGACACCATCCCGCAGGCATCCGAGGAATTTAATTTTTCCGCGAAAAAGACAAAAATAATCATGGTTATCTCAATCTGCTTCGGCGCATTTGTTTACATTGCTCTGAATACCGTCACTGCAGCAGTAATTCCTGATGGGTATTCTGCTTGGACAGATTATTTGTCTGATCTGAAAAATCTCAGCGGCATCATGGCCCTTCCGACCTTTCATGCAGCCTGGCAGCTTCTCGGCGGATTCGGCACCGCAATCCTGGGCATCGCCGTAACCTGCGCGATCCTGTCCGGTATCATCGGCTTTTACATGGCCGCCAGCCGCCTCCTTTACTCCATGTCCAGAGATAAGATCCTGCCATCCTGGTTTGGAGCACTTTCCAGCAGCAGTACACCGAAAAACGCGATCTTCTTCATCATGCTTATTTCCATGATCGCACCCTTCTTCGGTCGGACAGCACTGGGCTGGGTCGTCGACATGTCCTCCCTGGGAGCCGCCGTCGGTTACGGATACACCTCCCTTGCAGCCCTGAAATTTGCGGCAAAAGAAAAACGCAGGGGAATTATCTTTACCGGCATCCTGGGCACCATTTTCTCCCTGGTCTTCTGCCTCCTTCTGCTGCTTCCCATTCCTTCGCTCGGCATTTCACTGGGAAAAGAATCCCTGATCTGCCTGCTGATCTGGATCCTCGCAGGAGCCGTCTTCTTTATCACAAGTAAAAGAAACACACCGGGAAACGATGTAATAAAGAACGAGTCTGGCCGCTGCTGCCAGTAAAGTCATGAAAACCAATTTACCAATTAGTGGAAACTTTATCAGTTTTTTACAGAAATAAAAAAACACTTGCAATACATCCTGATCGTGCTATAATTAATTTTGTTGTCGGGGTGTGGCGCAGTTGGTAGCGCGCTGCGTTCGGGACGCAGAGGCCATGAGTTCGAGTCTCATCACTCCGACCAACAGATTTCACTGCAGTTTTACTGCAGTGATTTTTTTATGTCATTTTACGGTCTCGCGCATTTGATAAATATGCCATTGTGAAAGGGACGAAATTCCATTAGAAACACAGCCATTGTGATGGGAATGAATTTCTTTAAAAATGCAGCCGTTTCTGTATACAGCATACTTATTCATCGAATATTACACTGATTTCAATACAATTTGCCTGAAATCGGTTGGGAAAACAAAAGCGGGCCCCTGCCCAGGTGTACATCTGTAACCTGACGCAGGCCCCGCTTCAAACCTTCATAACTTCTTTTATGTATTTCAATATTTCAAAATCGCAATTCTGCTCTTTCGACACTGATGCCAGAACTCCGTTTCCGGTATCCGGAAACAATATCCCTCCTAAAATAACTGAATCATTGTCGCTGCCGAATAAAGCCCGTTCTGCCTTCTGCTTTTCTGCTAAGCCGTCAGGCTGCCGAAAATCACGTTCTTATAGCGCTTCAGAACTTTTCCCAGTGATACACCCAGAACTCCGCATCCGACAACTTCTCCGATGCCGACAGTCAGCATCATGAGCGGAATCGGAAAAGACATTCCATAGGCATATTTTAATACGAACGGAACGACCAGAATATTGGCGATGATCGGAGGAAGGCAGGCGATAATCAGTCCGCGCTTTCTCAGTTTATAGGTAAAGAAGGCTCCTGCGAGAGTGGCCAGACTTCCGCAGATTACATCAGGAAGTACAGCTCCGCCGGCAATGTTTCCGATCAAACAGCCGAGAAAAAGTCCCGGAACTGCCGCCGGAGTAAATACCGGAAGAATGGTCAGCATTTCCGCAACCCGGATCTGCACCTGACCAAAACTGAATGCCTGCAGCAGCACGGTGAGTACAACATACACCGCCGCGATCAGACCGGCCTGTGTTAAGAATAATACTTTTTTGTTTTTCATTTTTATCTCCTCTAGTTTTGTTTAACGAGTGGAAGGTCTCGAACACTCGGTGATCTATTTTAGCATTTCTCCGGCAGATTTTCAACGGAAATGGAAACCGTCCATAACGTGAACCACATTACAAAAATCTTCCATAATTAAAGGCCGTCTCCACCGCCTTAAGCGGAAGGAAACGGCCTTCAGTCTGAGATATTATAATATAGGAGAACAATCTGCAAATGGATGCAGTTTATTTCTTGTAAGCTGTATTTTGTCAATTACAGACGGAGTTTCGCCTGATGCCGGGCTGCCGTTATGCAGCCGGCTTGTCTGCCGCTCTTGTGTAAGCGTGAATGGCATGTACATTCTGACGTACCGGTGTTGCTGCTGCCGGCTTCTTGTTGTCCAGCAGGTGGGAAATCAGGATGCTTCCCAGGATAAATGCAGCTCCGACCAGTCCGTTCAGTCCGAGACGCTCATGCAGGAAAACCATGCCGAGGATGGAAGCGATCAGCGGGTTCAGTCCGCAGAACAGTCCTGCTGTTTCTGTCGGTACATATCTCTGTGCAACCGGCTGGATGGTGAATCCCAGAACACTGCAGATCAGGGTCAGGGCAAGCAGGCATCCCCAGTTGACGGCTGTCTTCGGAAGCTCCGGATGTTCAATGGTGAACGCCATGATGATTGCAAACAGTCCGATGAATCCGTTCTGCAGGATTCCGATCTGCAGAGTGTCATCATTCTTGGAGAATTTTCCGGTGAAGATGATTGCCATTGCATAGGAAACTGCTGCGGCCAGGCAGAGCAGTTCGCCTCTTGTGAAAGCGAAGCCGTTACCCTTCAGGGTCAGTGCACCGACACCGATGATGGCCATCAGGCAGCTGATCACGGTTCCCTTGTTCGGGAGCTGGCGCTGGATCGGAACCAGAATCATCGGAACCAGTACGATTGCTGTATTCTCCAGGAAAGAAGTTACGGAAGACGGCGTCGTCTCCAGAGCATGAAGCTCAAAGGACATCATAACGGTGAATGCCGCGCCGATAATCATACTGTGAAGAATTGTACTCTTTTTGATATTTTTAAGTTTATTATGGAAGATGCAGACCAGAATGGCAAAGGCCATCAGAAAACGCATTCCCAAGAGTGTGTACGGCTGCATTCCCGCGAGACCAATCTTACTGAACAGTAAAGAGGTCGCGCGTAAAGCGATAGCAAGCATTAAAAGCAACTCAGCATTTCTGCGAGACATGAGAACAATTCCTCCTATTAATTATCTCCATCATCTTCTGGACTTCTGAATCAGATTTCCAGAAGATTTTCTCTTACGCCTCAAATTGGTGATATTCAATATGTTGACGTATCAATTCACTTTAATGATCGAAAGCAGTGTACACAATTTCTTTCTTGACTTTAATATAATCCAGATCTATCATTGAGTAAAGCGACACAATCTCAATTTTACCTTGACGAATACGCAATCAAATACAAAATAAATACAAAAGGAGATCAAATGGATACGGATAAATGCGCGGCACTGCTCTGTGCCATCCGCGTCGGAAATCTTTCTGATGCCGCACAACAGCTTGGATACACGCCTTCCGGAATGAGCCGGATGATGGCATCCCTGGAAGCAGAAACCGGTTTTCCTCTGCTGCACAGAAGCCGCAGCGGGGTTACCCCGACAAAAGAATGCCAGAAACTTCTTCCGATCATTTCGGAACTCGCCCGCCTCAGTGAAATGTACACCGAGCAGGCACAGACCATCATGGGCCTGGATGTCGGCGAAGTTCACATCGGTACCGCCTATTCTACCTACTATGAGCTGCTCGGAAAGATCATCGCGAAATTTACCGCGAAACACCCTCACATTAAAATTGAGATTCAGGAAGGATTCAGCTCCGTTCTGGTCGATCAGATTGAAAAGCACCGGATTGACTTCTGCATCATCAGCTGGCGAAAAGGAAGTTTTGACTGGTATCCCCTGCCGGAGGACCATATGGTTGCCTGGGTTCCAAGAGATTTCCCGGTGCACACCCTGGATGATCCGAAAGTCTTTCCGATGAAACGCTTTGAATCAGAGCCCTGTATCGACATTTTTCCGGACCAGGTAACAGACAACTCTCTGGTATTCAGCGATTACAACATCACACCGAATTACAGCATGTCCGCCATGAACACCTACTCCGCCTCCGCCATGGTAGAGGCCGGACTAGGTGTAACGATGTGTAATGACCTGTACACCGAAACCGCCTACAGTGAAAACCTGAAGGTCCTTAAGCTCGACCCGGATCCGGTCATTTCCATCGGCATTGCGACAGCCCCGAAAGAAGAGCTTTCCCCTGCAGCCAATAAATTCCGCATTTTCGCCTTCCGCTATCTGAGCGATCACCCGGAAGAGATTCATAAGAGAAGATAGACAAAAGCTGCCGTGCCAGGAGGTAAACTACCCGCCCGGTACGACAGCTTTTATACTCTGCAGATTCTCCGATTCTCCGAAAGGTTCCCTACACAGGTATACTGTATACCCCCTCTATTCGTTCTACTGCTGTCCATTTACAGCTGCTCTTTTTATCCATGCTGCTCTTTAACCCGTATAATGCAAAATCCCGAAACCATTCGGTTTCGGGATTTTCCGTTGGTGCGGTTGGAGGGATTCGAACCCTCATGACTGTTCATCACACGGACCTGAACCGTGCGCGTCTGCCAATTCCGCCACAACCGCATATTCAGTTGTTTCAATCGGTTGAGCGCTTTTCTTAAGCTCTCTTGCCAACCGACGAATATTATTATACTCGAACTGCAGATTAATGCAAGCCCTTTTTTAAAAAAAATAAAGGTTTTTTCAAAGAGCTGTAAATGATTCTTTCGCAGCAACTGTTTAAGGCTTGTAATTTCAACTATCTGCAGCTTTTTCACCAATTTTACAGCCAGCAGAACAGGGGTGGAAATCTGCGTCAATATCCGGCAGTAAACTGCACGTTTTCCCTTGCTGCTTTTGTTTTGCCGCAGATTGTTCATAAAAAAGGCCAGAAAAAAGCACAGGCGTCTCATCCGCACCTGTGCTTTATCTGAATTATGGAAGTTTCTTCCATTTGTTTTCCTGCTTTATTTGCGAGACATTCCTGTTTACCGGTATTTCTCCGCCAGAAGTCTTGCAACGTAAACTCCGGATGCGGATGCCTGGGACAGGGAATGCGTCACACCTGCTCCGTCTCCGATCGCGTAGAGGTTCGGAATCTTCGTCTGCATCTTGGAATTGACGTCGACGCGGGAATTATAGAACTTCACCTCGACCCCGTACAGCAGTGTATCCTCGTTCGCGGTTCCCGGCGCGATCTCATCCAGGGCATAAATCATTTCAATAATATCATCCAGCTGGCGCTTTGGGATGACCAGGCTCAGGTCTCCCGGCGTCGCCTGCAGAGTCGGACGGGTAAAACACTTTTCCATTCTGCGGTCGCTGCTTCTTCTGCCTTTTACAAGGTCGCCGAAACGCTGCATCAGAACGCCGCCGCCCAGCATATTGGACAGACTCGCAATCGCCTCGCCGTATTCATTGCTGTCCTGGAAAGGACTGGTGAAATGATTCGACACCAGAAGCGCAAAATTCGTGTTTTCTGTCTGTAATTCAGGGTTGGAATAGCTGTGGCCGTTAACTGTTACAATTCCATTCGTGTTCTCAGAAACCACTTCGCCGTACGGATTCATGCAGAAGGTGCGCACCAGGTCGTTGTACTGCTCCGTCTGATACACAATTTTACTCTCGTAGACCTGATCCGTAATGTGCTTGAAAACATCCGCAGGAAGTTCTACACGTACGCCGATGTCCACCCGGTTCTTCTCCTGTTTCAGCTGAAATTTGTCGCAGACCTTGGAAATCCAGTCGGATCCTGAGCGCCCCGTAGCCAGCACCAGATCATTGCAGGTATAATCATCTTTCTCTGTATGGACTGTAAAAGTCCCGTCGTCATTCTTATCCACATCCTGAACGGCAGTATAGAAAACCATGTCGATTCTGTCCTTTACATAATTGTAAATATTCTCCAGGATCTTTACGTTCGTATCCGTGCCGAGATGGCGGACCTGGGCGTCCAGAAGATGCAGATCATGCTGCAGACACTTGGTGCGCAGCTCGGAATCCGCAGTGGAATACAGTTTCGCGTCTGCTCCGCCCATATCACAAAGAACGCCGTCAACGTACCACATCAGATCCATGGCTTCCTTCTCGCCGATGTACTTATGCAGGTCGCCGCCGAACTGCGTCGTCAGGTTGTATTTCCCGTCCGACAGGCCGCCTGCACCGCCGTATCCATTCATGATCGCACAAGGTTTACACTTCAGACACTGTGTCGTCTTCCCGGCCTTGATCGGGCAGATACGCTTCTCCAGCGGACCTCCCTTATCAATCACCAGCACACTTGCGTTATTCTCTTTCTTTGTCATTTCATAAGACAGGAACACGCCGCCAACGCCTGCACCCGCCACGATTACATCATAATGTTTCACGTTCTGCCTCTTTTCTCCTATTTCTGCGCCCGCGGCATTTCAGCCGGACACAGAAAAACAGGGGCTGCCCCGTCGGCAGTCCCCATCAGTTTTTCAAAATCATTCAACGACCGGGCCTATTCCTGCGGCTCATCATCCTGGCTGGCCATGATCGAATCGTATTCCATTGCCGCCTTCTTAAACTCAGCATCATCCTCGATAGAATCAATATCAAACGTTCCATCGTCATATTCCTGATAACGGTAAATATATACATCATCGCTGTCATCATGCGGAATCAACGCAACATAGTCTCTGTCTCCCAGCGGGAATACGCCCTGAATTTCACATTCCATCGTGGTACCGTCGTCATACTCGAGGGTAATGATGTCATCATCTTCTACTTCATTCCCAAGTTCGTATCTCTCGTCTGCCATAATTTCCTCCATTCGATCATTCTAACGCTGATCTAACTCATTTAATGAAATTTTATCATATGCCCGGCCCGTTTGCAATCCGGCCCGCCCC
>JBJFHK010000237.1:0-7176 GCA_051893535.1 Eubacterium sp.
ATGCAGCGCCCGAGCCATTTCGGGCTCTCATATCCACATTCCTGACATACCCATACCGTCTGCGGCTTTTTTGACATCCTTTTCCTGCTCCTCTCCGTATTTACTGTTTCTATTATACACAATCCTGCGCGTCTGACTCTCCGACATTTTCCGGCTTTTTCCGACGCACAAAATACACAGGCGGCTGTCCTCCGATGCTTTCCGGCTCTCTGTGTATTCTGTATGCACAAATGTTTAGAGACAAGCCAGAATATGCGGCTCAAGGGATAACATGTGACAAAATGTCTGGTTCCCGGCTGCCGAAGCGCAGAAGACGCACAGCTTCTGCTTTCGCATCTGCCGTGCGTCTTCCATTTCTATAACACCACCGTGACGCGGGATTGCGCCACTTTCACACACTCAAACCTGGTCTGGCAGAACCCGGGGCGGCACGAAAAACGGATTTTCTGCTGCCTGCACCGCTGCCATACAGCTTCTGCAATGTACTGCAGCCCGGCCAGCCGTCCCGTTTTTCCTTGCCCGGGGTTATTTTGCCGCCTTCTTTTCTTCTTCTTCATGAGCCGCGATGATCTTCTCGGCGAGGGCCTTCGGAACCTCGAAGTATTTATCGAACTTCATGGTGAAGTGGCCTCTGCCCTTGGTCATGGAACGGAGGGCCAGGGCGTAATCAAACAGCTCGGCCTGCGGCGCTGCGGCTACCAGCATCTGGCTTCCGTCCGGCTGCGGCTCCATACCCATGATTCTGCCTCTTCTCTTGGTCATATCGCCCATGACGGCTCCGGTGTCTTCATTCGGTACGTAGATGTTCAGGGACATGATCGGCTCCAGCAGAACCGGATCGGCCTCCTTGATACCTTTCTTGAAGGCGATGGATGCGGCGATCTTGAAGGAAACTTCGTTGGAATCTACCGGGTGGTAGGATCCATCGTACAGAACGGCCTTGACGCCCTGAACCTTGCAGCCTGCCAGCGGTCCCCTGTTCAGGCACTCTCTGAGGCCTTTCTCAACGGCAGGAATGAAGTTCTTCGGAATCGCTCCGCCGAAGATTTCCTCGGAGAACTCGAATTCTTCCTTCGACGGGGAGAAGCGGATATAGACGTCTCCGTACTGGCCGGCTCCTCCGGACTGTTTCTTATGCTTTCCTTCTACATCAGATGTGCCCTTGATGGTCTCGCGGTAGGCGATCTTCTGCGGAACGACGTTAACATCAACTCCGAAACGGTCTTTCAGCTTGGCCAGAATGACGTTCAGCTGAATGTCGCCCTGTCCTCCGAGCAGGGTCTGATGGGTTTCTACATTTCTCTCAACAACGAAGGAAGGATCTTCAAGCATCAGTCTCTTCAGACTCGTGCTCATCTTCTCCTCGTCGTTTTTATCTTTTGCCTCAATGGCGATGTAATAGCAAGGCTCCGGGAAATCCAGCGGCTGGTAAACCACGTCCACGCCCTTGGCGCAGAGGGTGTCTCCGCTTTCTACGCTCGGCAGCTTGGCGACGGCTACGATATCGCCGGCTTCTGCGTAGTTCAGTTCCGTCTGGGATTTTCCGCGCAGGAAGAAGAGTTTTCCGATTTTCTCTGTCTTCTCAAGACGCGGAATATAGACTTCATCGCCGCTGTTGATCTTTCCGGTGATAACCTTCATCAGAGAAATCTTTCCGACGAACGGGTCGATGATGGTCTTGAATACAAAGGCCGACATCTTGGCATCGGTAACCGGCTCCTGCTCAACCATCTCACTCTTCTTGTTAAATGCCTGATACGGTCCGTGCATCAGCGGTGTCGGAACGTAAGTGACGATCAGGTCCAGCAGTCCTTCAATTCCTTCGCTGATCTTGAATGCGGAGGAGCAGACCGGAACGATCTCGCCGGCGGAAATACCTTCCAGAAGACCTTTGCGGATTTCTTCATCCGTGAACTCCTCTCCCTCAAAATATTTTTCCATCAGTTCATCATCTGAACTTGCGATGGCTTCTTTCAGATCGTCATCGATTTCTGCAGAAAGCGGCCAGCTCAGCGGAATAAGCTTGCTTCCAAACGCCTCTTTCAGTTCATCGAATGTCTTATAGAAATCAAATTCATCTTTATCACGCTTATTAATAACGATGAATCTCGGAGTATGATAACGCTCGCAGTTTTCCCATGCCTGATGGGTTCCGACCTGCACGCCTGCGCCGGCATCGACCAGAATCAGAGCCGCGTCCGCAGCACGCAGAGCCGCGTTGACTTCACCGACGAAATCCGGGTATCCCGGAGTATCGATAAAATTGATCTTGTTTTCTTTCCACTCTACTGGAACAACTGTCGTATTAATGGAATAGCCGCGCTCGATCTCCATCTTGTCGTAATCCGAAACCGTATTTCCGGCCTCGATGCTTCCCAGTTTTTTGGTAACGCCTGAAGCATGAAGTGCGGATTCCAGAAATGTTGTCTTTCCACAGCCTCCATGTCCAAGCAGAGCGACATTACGGATGTTTTCACTCGTGTAGCCTTTCATCATAATATACTTCCTCCTCTTATCCGCCTTCCCGCCCGCTTCGCGATCCGGCAGTATTTATTTTATTAATACATATGCTATGCGTTATGCTGATTCGGCACTGTCTTCTGTGTTTTTAAATGATTCTGTCAATTTTCTTGCCGCAGTCTTACCCATAGCATTCTAAAAAGTCAAATTTCTGTCACAACACTATTATATACGCCCACAGATATTTTATCTACCTTTTTCAAATTTTCGATAAACATTTTTCCCTGTACACGACAAAATCCACGCGCAGGAAAAAAGGACTGCGCCGCGATCGCTCGCCCCTGCGCAGTCCCAAACATCAATCCATCCGTGACTTTATATAAACCCCGGCGGACTGACGTCCGCGGAATAAAGCCCGCTCCTCTCCGTTATGACGGGTATTCTGTTTTCTTTCTTAATGTAAAATCCGGATCAAACCCAGCACTTTTTAGAACTCTGCGTGCTTCGGTGTTCTCGGGAACGGCAGCACATCGCGGATATTGCCCATTCCTGTTGCGTACATTACCATACGCTCAAATCCCAGGCCGTATCCGGAATGTACGGCGGAACCATACTTTCTCAGCTCCATGTACCACCAGTAGCTGCTCATATCCATGCCCAGCTCGTCGATTCTCTTCTGAAGAATGTCGTAACGCTCTTCTCTCTGGCTTCCTCCGATGATCTCTCCGATTCCCGGTACCAGCATGTCAAATGCGGCTACTGTCTTGCCGTCTTCATTCTGGCGCATGTAGAAGGCCTTGATATCCTTAGGATAGTTGGTGACAAAAACCGGCTTCTTGAAAATGTGCTCGGTCAGATAGCGCTCATGCTCGGTCTGCAGGTCGATACCCCACTCAACCGGATAGTCGAACTTCTGTCCGGACTCCTGAAGCAGCTTGACTGCCTCTGTGTATGTGACACGCTCAAACGGTGAATTGATCACATGGTTCAGGCGGTCCAGCAGCCCCTTGTCGATAAATTTATTAAAGAATGCCATCTCTTCCGGCGCGTGATCGATCACGTACTGGAGGATGTATTTTACCATTGCTTCTGCGGTATCCATCGCATCATTGATGTCTGCGAATGCCATCTCCGGCTCGATCATCCAGAACTCAGACGCGTGACGCGTAGTGTTGGAATCCTCTGCGCGGAATGTCGGTCCGAATGTATAGACATTGCGGAAAGCCATGGCAAAAATCTCTGCCTCGAGCTGTCCGCTTACGGTCAGATTCGTCTCCTTGCCGAAGAAATCCTGGGAATAGTCGACTTTGCCGTCTTCTGTGCGCGGCGGATTGTCGAGATCCAGTGTGGTGATCTGGAACATCTCACCAGCTCCCTCTGCGTCACTTCCTGTGATGATTGGAGTGTGGACATAAACAAAGTCTCTCTCCTGGAAGAACTGGTGAATGGCATATGCCAGCATGGAACGGACGCGGAATACGGCCGCAAAAGTATTGCTTCTCGGACGCAGATGCGCGATCTCTCTCAGGAATTCCATGGTGTGGCGCTTATTCTGCAGCGGGTAGTCCGGGTCGGACTCTGCTTCCACAACGACCTCAGACGCGTGGATTTCAAACGGCTGCTTGGCATCCGGTGTGACCACCAGAGTTCCCTTTACGCGGATTACGCTGGACAGGGACAGATTGGATACTTCCTTGAAATTATCGAGTTTGTCCGCTTCCAGAACGATCTGAACCGGCGTGAAGAAACTTCCGTCGTTCAGCGCGATGAACGCGAATTTATTGGAACCGCGGCACTGGCGTACCCAGCCGCGAACTGTGATTTCCTTATCAGCATAAGCCTTCGTGTCCTTATACAGGTCACGAAGCTGAACATCTTTAATCTCCATGAATGACCTCTATTCTGAATGTAAAATTAATGCATCTGTCATTATATCATAACGAATTATCTGCCGCAATACTGTATTTTCCAACAATTGTACAGACTATTCCGTGCCCTGTGGCTTTTCTCATTCATCCCCATGCAGTACCGCAGAGATACGCCATTGTGTCAGGAACTGTACAGGGCCGGCGCCGCCGGATCGGAACTGGCTCCTTGCGCGGGTTTCTTTTGTCAAAAAGCACTCATCCGGTGTAAAATATAGGGGATTCCTGCGCATGCGGGCGCAGGGCTTACGGACTGGAAAGGCGGTTACACATGAGAGCAAGCGGCATATTACTACCTATCTTTTCACTGCCATCGGAAGGCGGAATCGGAAATTTTTCCCTGGAAGCGCGGAAATTTATTGACTTTCTGGCGGACGCGGGACAGACTTACTGGCAGATTCTCCCGCTGGGGCCGGAGGGAAAGGGCGATTCTCCCTACCAGCCGGTATCGTGTTTCTCGGGAAATATCTGCTATATTGACCCTGTGCAGCTGCAGGATGAGGGGCTGCTGACGGAAGAGGAGATTCTCCAGTACCAGAAGTCTTCCCCGCAGACGGAAAAGGCCGAATACGCGGATGTGCGCGCCGCCGTGACGCCGCTGCTGGAGAAGGCCTACTTTCGCTTCAAGAATCAGCCTCAGGAGAAACAGGCCGGTTTTCAGGCCTTCTGCGAGGAGAACGCCTTCTGGCTCGATGATTTTGCACTCTTCATGGTAATTTCCGAAGAGTTTCCGGGGCTTTCCTGGCGCGAGTGGCCGGATCCCCTGCGTTACCGCGATCCTGAGGCTGTTTCCGAGCAGACAAAAAACAATCTTGAGCAGCTGGTCATTCTCAAGTGGACGCAGTATATATTCATGAAACAGTGGAACGCGCTGCGCGAGTACGCCCACAGCCGCGGCATCAAGATCATCGGCGACATGCCGATTTACACTGCCATGGACGGCGCTGACAGCTGGGCCTATCCGGAAATTTTCCAGTATGATGAAGAACTGAATGCCGCCTCCGTTTCCGGCTGCCCGCCGGACGCTTTTGCAGAAGAAGGACAGCTCTGGCGGAACCCGCTCTATCGCTGGCACAGCGGCCGCAAAGCCGTGTATGACTGGTGGCTTCACCGCATCCGCCATCAGTTTAAATTGTACGACATCGTCCGCCTCGACCACTTCAGAGGCTTCCAGGCCTACTACTCCATTCCGGCTGAGTCGGACTCTGCCAAAAACGGCCACTGGGAAAAGGGTCCCGGCCTCGGATTCTTCAACTATCTGCGTCAGCACGACTGCCCGCAGGACTTCATTGCTGAAAACCTTGGATTCCTGACAGAAGACGTGCAGCAGCTGATCGACGACTCCGGCTTTCCAGGCATGAAAGTCCTCCAGTTTGCCTTTGATTTTGACTATAAGAACCAGTACCTGCCAGAACACTACGAAGAAAACTGTGTCGTCTACACGGGCACCCATGACAACGACACTACCCGCGGCTGGTTCGAATCCCTGGACGTCTGGCACCGCGGTTTCATCGCCAACTACATCAATGACTGGTTCCGCAGAGAGTTTCCGGGCGAAATCAACACGGAGAACTCCAACGCCGCCATCATGAACCACAACATCGCCCATTACCTGATCCAGACCGCCATGGCCAGCTGCGCCGACACCTGCATCATCCCGCTGCAGGACTGGCTGAACCTGGATTCCGACGCCCGCATCAACACCCCGTCCACCGTCGGCGGCAACTGGAGCTGGCGCCTCGGCCGCGAATCCTTCCAGGCCGCCCTGGACAAGGGCCTGGCCGGTGAAATCCGGGAGATGAGTGAAAGGTATGGGAGGACGGGAGATAGAGACGATGTGGAGATAGATGAGAAAGGAGAGAACCGATAGCCGTAAAGTAAAGAGAAAACCGATAGCCGCAAAGTAATGTCGGCTTTCCCATTCATGAACCGGCCGTTTCCCGTTAAAATTACAAGAGCCCATATAAAAAGAAGACCGCCTGGCCGTTCCATAAGCCGGTTATGGAACGCTTGCTTATGAAACGGCCAGGCAATGAAATGCATGAAGGGATCATCTCTTTATTCATCTGTTATGCAGCCGTTCCTGACGGAAATCCGCCTGAAAGCAGGAGAAAAAGGGCCAAAATTTTGTAAAACCCATATATTCTCGCGGATCTTACATAACTCAGGAAAATTTTTTTGTAAAAACAGGGAATATTACGGTTCTCCGCATAAAACCCACCATTTTAATATGTAATATCACATCCAAACATCCGATAAACGCTGCTATTTCACGGGGATATCTTTTCAAAATATTCCATTATCATAACGCAATATCAAATTGTCACTCATATATGCCTGTTATCCGCAAACCACCGGCTGTTCCTGCGGAAACACCAGAAACTAAACATCCACTGTTCATGAATAATATTCCCATGTAATGATTATATATGAATTTTCCCAGATCCGCCGTCTGTTTATCTTAGAACGCGCACGATATTTTTGTAAAAAGGCCCACTTATTGGATATCCTACAAAAAATTTTTTTGATTTTGTATAAAACGCGAAAAACCAGGTGTTTTACAAACAGGATAAAACGAATTATTCTGTTATTTTGATATATATACCAAAATATACATGATTTAATGCAGCAAGCCAAGGAAATTATTCTCCCATCTGGCAGAAGCAGTTTCCTTTCACCCTGCCTTCAGCCATTTGCCAGCTCATATGTCTCTAAGCATCATTACCGTAATTTCCTCCGCTGTCCTTGTGCATACAGTATACACAGACCCATCATTCTCATCTCCCATCAT
>JBJFHK010000238.1:0-7133 GCA_051893535.1 Eubacterium sp.
ATTTTAGCTGTTGGTTTGGCAAAATCCAACCTCGGTGAATAATTCAGGATAAATGCTCACCCCCGCTTTCTCTTCTATCTCCTTCTTCAGCTTCTCCACATCCCCGTCAAACACGTACCCGTCCATCCCAGCTGCCTTCGAGCCGGCGATGTTGCCGGGCAGGTCGTCGATGAAGAAGCTCTCCTCCGGGCGGATGCCGAAGCGCTCGAAGGCTTTCTCGAACATTTCGCGCTGGGGCTTCAGGTAATGGACCTCAGCGGAAAATATAAAGCCATCATAGTCGTCCGGATTCGGAAGCAAGCCGCGGATATAGCGGGGCATCACGATGGACGCATTGGAAATCATGTAGACGCCGAATCCGGCCTTCTTCAGGGCGTGCGTCACGCCGTCCATGCCGGCCATAGGCCAGAGATTGTACTTCGGCCAGTCGCGCCAGCACAGATCAGCCAGGTGGCGCTCCTTGTCGGTGTCGAGATGCGTCTTCACCTTCGCGAGCGATTCCTCGGGCGTCGCAAAGCCCGCGTCCTGCACCATCCACTCCGTGGAATAAAAGACGGCATTTACAATCTTGCGCTGCATGGCGGGGTCCTTGATGTAGTGGCGGACGACGCCCCATGATGTGTAATCGAGTACAGTTTTACCCATGTCGAAGCAGAAATTCCGAATCATATCTTCACCTCATAATCACTCCAGTACCTTCAGCGGCCGCCAGCGCAGAAAATCGCCGGAGGCCAGATGATACGTTCTGCCTCTGAACACGCCCTGGATGCTGTCGTGAAAACGGGCCTCTCCGTGGCAGTGCGCATAAATCACCTGTTCGGCGCCGTATTCCTCGGCCATATCCGTAAAGCCGCTCCGCGTCTCCAGAATGTTCGTCGGCGGATAATGCAAAAACATAATAAACTTCGTATAGCCGTCTTCCTTCGCAAGCTCGAAGGAATGCCGGAGCCGGGTCAGTTCACGCGCCACAAGCTTCTTCGCATGCGCCTCTTCCGCCTCGTCCCAGCCGGTGATGCGGCCGCGCCTGTCCAGATAGAAGGGACCTTCAAACGTATATCCTTTTGTGCCGACCAGCGCATAGTCCTGATAGGTTTCATAGCTGTCCTGCAGGAAGCGAAGCGCAGGAGAAAAAAGCTCGTTGAGCTTCTGCGTCTTCTTTGCTTCCCAGAACATATCGTGATTCCCACGGGTCAGAATCTTCCGCCCCGGAAGGCTGCTGATATACGCCAGATCCGGCCGGCTTGCCTCCAGATTCCTGCCCCAGCTGTGATCGCCGATTAAAACCAGCGTATCCTCCGGCTTGATCATGTGCACGCAGTTTTTCCGGAATTTTTCTTCATGGTTCTTCCAAACCGGGTCATGCAGCTGTCCCGGCGCCTTCAGCTCCGACCCGTAATGCAGGTGCAGGTCTCCAATCGCATATAGTGCCATCTTTCTCCTCTTTGTCCGCTGACCGTCAAAAAAACCATCCGCGGTATTCGCCGCGGATGGTTATCCTATCCCGGATCAGCCCGGGAGACTTCTGACAGCCGAATATTCTACTGTCTATGATAGCAGAGAACCGGTCTGAATAAAATGTTATGCTTTTAAAGCAAGCAGATTTTCAAATACACTGTAAGTCGGTGTCTCGATCAGCGAGGCGACAGCTTCCCGGCTCAGCGCGAACTGAGCGACCGCCTCATAGAAATTCTGCCTGACCTCATCCGCTTCCCGCTCCCTGCCGATTGATACCAGAATTACCACCTGCACATCTTTGTCGTTCCACCTGACAGGCGTGTCCAGCACGGCGCAGTAGGCAAAGGAATGCTCCGACGCGATGCCGTTCGGATGCGGCAGTGCGATCGCGTTGCCCGCGTCTGCCTGCACGAAAGATTCCCGCTTCAGAACCAGTTCATAAAATGTATCATCTACCTGTTCATTGGCGGCAATGATGCGGCAGAGCGAACGCAGCACCTCCTCTTTGCTTCCGCCGGCAAAATGAGGCAGAAACCGCTCCGCACCGAAGTACCTGCGCACCGCCCCGAGTCTTCCGCCGTCGCGCAGTGTCTCCGCGATCTTTCGGATATCTGAAGCCTCCAGGAAGGAGCCGACCTCGATGATCGGCACGCTGACAGGCACGGCAATCGGCACCGTCGTAAAGATATAATCGACCTTCGAGACATCAAAACGGGCGATTCCAAGCATATCGCAGACATACAGATGATTCAGGTATGGCCCGAACTGCTGCTCGAAGCGGTACATAAGAAGGCGCGATGTGCTCTTTCCCGTGCTGCAGACAATGAGGATATTATAGGTTTTCTTTTCTGTCTCTTTCTCCAGCACAAGCTGCAGAATCAGCGCCAGGTATCCGATCTCATCCTCTGATACCGGCTTGCCGTAGTGACCGGAAATTACGCTTCCCGCCAGCAGCCCCATCTGAAAAGCAAGAGGATAATCCCGTTTAATGTCCGGAAGCAGCGGATTCTTGAGCGGAATATCAAACCGCATCCGCACGTCCAGCGGAGCCAGATGCTGGTTCAGCGTCATCCTGAGATCGAAATTGCCCGCCAGATCCATATGATAGTCAGACGACAGAAGTGTCAGGATCTGCATAGCAATGCGGTCGGTCTGCTCGCGGATCACGAAATTCCTGTCATTTTCCAGCGCATTTCCGATCATCCGTTTTCCGGCCAGGTAGATCTCAAGATACCGGTGCTCGTCCGGTCCGAAGGTCTGTCCTCTTGTGCCGCCGAGCGTATGAAGCAGATCCCTGACCAGCATTTCTTCTTTGATGCCGATCTCCGGGATTGTGCCGGCAAATGATTCGATCGGAAAGCCGTCGCCCGCACGGTGAATTCCTACATATGTGTAATCGATAAAGTTCTCGAATTCATTTTCCGAGAGCGCGATGTCATACCGGACAAGCAGGGACTCCGTTACGGACGCAATGGATTTCAGCTCGTCCTCCGGCTCATCCCGCACGCTGGAGGCGCGCTTGACGAAATAATCCGCCAGAAGACGCCGCTTATCGAATTCTCTGCCGACAGCGCGGACACCGTGATTTGGCCTGCGCTCGACCTTCAGACCGTACTGCGAAAACACGGCTTCCGCCTCACAGAGGGAATGCGAGAGTGCGGAGCGCGAGACGTAAAGGAAATCACAGAGGTCGTCAAGACGCATATAGTCCCGGCTGTAGAGCAGCTTCACCATCAGAAATTCCAGACGGTCATGGCTGTTGTCCGGCACCTCGCCGCTCTCCGGACGAATGCGGGCGGTCTGCGCGCGGGCCGCCTCCTGCCGGAGCGCAACATACGCCTCGCGATCATCGACCTTAAGGCAGTAGCCGTGCCGGCTCTTCGCGCACACGCTCACGCCGCTGCCGGCCAGCGATTCGGACAGGTCCCGCAGAGCGCTCCTCACTGTCTTCTCACTCAGATGCACCATACCGGCCAGCTGTTCCGCCGTTCTGTATTCATTTTCCTGCAGCAGCATCAGCAGCTCTGCTGATCTTTTTGTCCACTCCATAGCCGCTCCGTCATTGAAGCATTTTCCCGTTTGAGGCAATCACTCGCTTGTACCAATCGAAGGATTCCTTCTTCTCCCTGTGAAGATCGCCCCGTCCCAGGTTATCCTTGTCCACATAGATAAATCCATACCGTTTGTCCATCTCGCCGGTACCCGCAGAGACCAGATCGATACAGCCCCACGCAGCATATCCGATCACAGGCACACCGTCAAGCGTGGCACTCTCCTCCATCGCGCGGATATGCGCACGAAGATAATCGATGCGGTATGTATCGTGTATCATACCGTCTTCACTCTTTTTATCATACGCACCCAGACCGTTTTCGACAATAAAGAGCGGTTTTTCATACCTGTCGTACAGCCAGCTCATGCCAAAGTGCAGACCGGCCGGGTCAATCGGCCATCCCCAGTCGCTTACGCGGATATACGGGTTGTCTGCCTGCACCCGGCTCTCCACATACCGATAGTCCGTCCAGCCTCCGGGAAGTGTCTCCCGGCCCTTTCTGCCCTGCACGGCAAATGACATATAGTAGCTAAGCCCCACATAATCAACACAGCCCGCCTGCAGGATATGTTCTTCCTCCGCGCTGAAGGACATCCGGAAATGCCTCCTTCTGATATACGCCTTTACGTATGCCGGCACCCGTCCGCGGCACTGCACATCCGCATACCAGAAGCGTCTGTGCATGCCGGTCTGCGCCTCCAGAATATCCTCCGGATCGCAGCTCGCCGGATAAATCGGCGTCATGGCGATCATACACCCGATCTGATTGGATGGATCCACCTCATGGCCGGCCTGAACAGCCAGAGCAGATGCGAGCAGCTCATTCTTCGCCGCAATATACACCAGCTCTTCCCTGTCATCGCCGTCCCGGAAGAGAAGACCGGAGTTCGTAAATGGACCCCAGTCATGTTCAAACTCTGCCTGGTTGTTGATCTCGTTAAATGTCATCCAGTAGTGAACTTTGCCGCGGTAACGTGTAAAGCAGGTCTTCGCGAACCGGACAAAAAGACCAATCAGCCGTTCATCACGCCATCCCCCGTACTTCTTCACCAAGGCATACGGCATCTCGAAGTGAGAGAGCGTGATTACAGGCTCTATGCCGTACGACAGCAGCGTATCAAACAGACTGTCGTAAAATGCGAGGCCCTTCTCATTCGGTTCCTCTTCCTCACCTGTCGGAAAAATCCGGGTCCAGGCAATCGACGTACGGAAACACCGAAAGCCCATCTCCGCAAACAAGGCAATGTTCTCTTTATAGCGATGATAAAAATCAATCGCCTCATGGTTCGGATACAGCTCCCCAGGCAGCACGCCGTCGGTAATCCGCCTCCCGACCCCGCTGCTGCCCGCCGTCATCACGTCTGCAATGCTGACGCCTTTACCGTCTTCGTTCCATGCGCCTTCAAGCTGGTGGGCGGCTGCAGCGCCACCCCATAAAAAATGCTCATTCAACATGTTCTGTTTCACCTTCCAGCAATCCGTGCTGTATCAGTTTTTCATACAGAGAGATAAATTCTTCCGCCATAGCCTTAAAGATTTCGGTACTCATCATCTGATCCTCCGCATGCGCCAGAATCAGCGTCATCTCGCTGCGTCTGCCCGCGGCTTCCTTCTGTACCATATCCGCGTGCGGCCTGTGCGCTTCCGCAAGACATCTGTCTCCTTCCCGGATCAGCGCTCTCGCCTCATTAAAGGCGCCCTCCTTTGCCTTGCCGATCGCAGCCATATAGGCGGATTTTGCTCCGCCCGAAGCCGTGATCAGCTGAAAGCAGATCTGTTCATACGCTTCACTGTACACTGAATCACTCATGTTATTTCCTCTGTCTGTCAATCTTTCTGTTCCGTCTCCTGTGCCAGATACGTCCGGTCAAGCACCCTGGCAAACGGATAATACATAGCAACCGAAATCAGAATCACCACGGCCTGCAGCAGTGCGGTTCTCCAGCCGCCGACCAAAAAACCGGAGATAATGACCGGCGTCGTCCACGGCACCACAACACCGCTGTAGAGCGGGCAGAGACCGGTGTAAATAGCGAAATATTCTACGATCGACGCAATCATCGGCGTCAGGAAGAACGGAACCGCGAGAATCGGGTTCAGCACGATCGGTGTACCAAAAAGTAACGGTTCATTGACGTTGAAGAGTGATGGAATGATACTCAGTCTGCCGAGCTCCTTCATCTGCTTTGACTTTGCCCAAAGCACCATAAAGAGCACCAGGCCGATCGTGATGCCGCTTCCGGTGACCACGAGGATCTGATCAAGAAACTGCTTCGTGACGATATGGCCGCCATTCGCGATCGTAAGCGCCTTGCCGGCGTCCAAAATTGCCTGGTTGTCTGCGGAATTTGCGAGA
This sequence comes from Eubacterium sp., assembly GCA_051893535.1. Taxonomy (GTDB): domain Bacteria; phylum Bacillota; class Clostridia; order Peptostreptococcales; family Anaerovoracaceae; genus Aminicella. Next base: position 5,865 of record JBJFHK010000238.1, read on the forward strand.
AGCAGCGGACCCATCGTGCCATCGCCGACAATCGTTGAGCCATGCACACCGAAGAACCACAGGAACGGAATCAGGAAGCCCATAAGCACCGCGCCGCCAAGAGAATCGGTCATACCCTGAAGCGGTGCCTGCAGGCCCTGGTAAATGGCTTCGATCGGAGTAATGCCGGCGGCCCCTTCCGTGATCGCGTAGATGACGCCCGCAGCCGTCAGGATGACAGTCCCTGGAACTAACGCCGTAAACGCATTCGAGACGCCTTCCGGCACGCTGTCCGGCATCTTGATGCCGATATGATGGCTGATGAATATTGTGTAGATCCATCCCGTCAGAAGCCCGCAGATAATCGCGCCGATCATGCCCTTTCCGCCTGTCCAGTCCTTCAGGATGGCTCCGATGGAACTGCCGTCCGCCCCGTTCACTGATGAAGGCATCAGAATGAGAAAGCTGACAAGCGAGATGATGCCGGCCGGAAGACCGGAGATTCCTTCATTTTTCACATACGTGTACGCGATGCCGACTGCCGCGATCAGCGCGATGATGCCGAAAGACGAATTGCTGATCTGATTGAACACCGGCGTCAGTCCCGCGCTGGCGAGCGCATCCGTCACAGCGCTTACCGGGAAATTTGCCAGCAGCATAAACAGCGCTCCGATCATAATCATGGGCATCGAATACATGACGCCTTCCTTCAGCGCCCGCATTGCCTTCGTGTTAATAAATGCCATAATCTTCGGCATAACCTTGTCATTTAAAAATTCGGACATATCCCTCTCCCTCCTCTCTCATTCATTTGCCTGCCAGATGATGCGCAAACTTCAAAACAGCTTCCCCGTTACACATGCCGTAATCACGCATCGGTATTACATCCATCGGAACGCCTGCCTTCCCGCACACCGTTTTTGCGCGATTTTTCAGATATCCCACCTGCGGACCGAGCAGAGCCACGTCGGCGCCCTGAATCCGCTCCTCCAGCTCATCCACCGGATACGCGGCGATATCCGCCTGCGTTCCCTCCGATGCGGCTGCCGCCTTCATCTTATTGACAAGAATACTGGTTGACATGCCCTGGTTGCAAAACAATCTGATTGTGAACATTCTTCTTTTCCTCCTGAACCCTTTCGCCTGTATGCCGGCCCGCAGGCGTATGCTTTGTCATGACCTCTATGCTCACATTGTACGGTGCCGCGCTCCGGAACTCCACACCGGGAATTGCCGCAATCATTCCGGAAACCGCAGGATGCCTCTCCCTTCGCGTCAAAATGCATGACG
>JBJFHK010000239.1:0-35977 GCA_051893535.1 Eubacterium sp.
TTTTTACCTTCAGCAGATCTGCACAGTCCTGCGCGTACTTTTCGATCGGCGCCGTGTCATAGCAGCCGTCCTTTATGACGGCAACCTCCCGGTAGCCATCGTACATCATGTCCATAATCCGGGCCGTCTTTTTTTCACCGAACTTATCCAGGAGTTTCTGATGGGACTGGAGAAGCGCACCGGTATCCAGGGTCCAGCCGCGCGTCAGATAGTAGACGCCGGCCTTTTCCAGGGCGCGGCAGCTGCGCGGGCCGCAGCAGAGCAGGGTGTTGATGCAGTCGTCAAAACGCGGCATCGCAAGAACAGAAGACCTGGTTTTCAGCTGTTCTGTCCCGTTTCCGCAGAGGCCGTAAGCCAGCAGAATAACTGGCCTGTCTGTGTTTTCCTTCTCTGTCACTTCTGCGGTTTTCCCGGTATTCCTGCCGCCTTCAGCATCATCCCTGCTGTCATTTCCGGCGCCTCCACCGGATTCCGCAGGGCCGGCCTTCAGCCGCTCTTCTGCCAGATCAATCTGCTCCTGCAGGACGGCGCGGAGCTTGTCCGGATAGCTGTGATATCCCCTTTCCATCCAGACAACCGGGTACTGCAGATTTTTCTCCTGCAGTACCCGGCCGATTTCATCCTCCATCATCGAGCAGGCGATCAGTATTGTGTTTTTCGGATTCAGTGTTCTGTGCATAAGCCCTTCTTCTTGCGGATTGATTTTTGTCCGTCGTAACTGCGGCACGACTATTTTTCTGTAACAGGCGTGTTTCTGACAGCCTTCAGGATGGCCTTGACGTTCGGAAGCGGCGAGCCCATGCCCAGACCGCAGGCCGGAGAGACGATGTCCGCGCCGTTTTCCATGCAGTTTTTCGTCAGGGTGTCGACATTATCCGGGTCGGTCAGTTCGACAGCGAAGGTGCTGACATTTCCCATCAGCACGCGGCCCGGCAGATGCTTTCTGGCTTCTCTGAGAGAAACGACGGCATCAAAACTGAGGGCATCGCTCCGCACGTCTTTCAGCTGGTCATAGACGTATTTCATCTGTCCGCAGATGTGGACGATGACCTGGGCGCCGGCCTCGTGAAGAGCGTCGGAAAGCTTATTAATATAGTCTACCGCAAACTCACTGAAGTACTTCGGTCCCAGGATTTCTCCCGTGCCGGACGGATCGGCGATGGTGATGACGTCGGCGCCGGCTTCAACCTGTGCAGTACCGAAGCGGATCAGCTGTTCCGTCACGAAATCCATGACTTTGTGGGCATTTTCATTCTTGCGGCGGAGCTGCATGTAGAATTTCTCCGGATCGACCAGAGATGCCGCGGTGCTGACCGGACCGGTCAGGTTTCCGATAATCGGAGCGTCCTTTACCTCGTCTTTCAGGATTTTCAAGGCATCCAGAACGACTTTCGGGCGGCCTGATGTCAGATCGATCGGCTTCAGTTTTTCATAGTCATCCACGTCAGACGTGGCATATTCTACGACATGCGGTTCGAACAGGTTGTTTCCCAGGGTGACTTCCGCGCCCATGGCCTCCGCTTCTACGGTCATGCAGAAGGGCACGCCGCAGTTCTCAAAAATTCCGTCCTTGATCACGGCCTCGGCCAGATCAGCCATTTTCCGCGGGTCGGTATGCGCTTCCGGAAGGCCGACACCGGCCTCTTTCTGCAGGCCGTCAGTGACCATGTTCATCATGCCGCCCGGGCAGATGCAGGCAGGGCGGTCGGCGTGGCGTCCGTCCAGAATCGCGTGCAGACGGCTTTTCGGTGTAAATGTTTTACTGTTTTCCATGTATATCCTCCAGATCCATCCGGTTCACTTATTTTCTGTGTTTTCTGTTTGAAGGGAACATCAGGCATCTGGTAAAGAGCCGTTCATAATTCTCTGTCGCTCCCAGTTCCATATAGTCCATCTCATGAGACAGTTCTTCAACTTCCCCCTTGACTCCGCCGGACATCAGCGCCATATACGCGCCGGTCCGGGAGGTGTTTCCGACATATTTCAGGCGGTCGCTGACTTCTTCCGGCAGAATTCCGGTTCCAGTCAGGCTTTCCGCCGGAAGATGCGCACCGAACTGTCCGGCGATCAGAACTTCGTCCAGATCGCCCATCCCGATTCCGGCCTTGTTCAGCAGGGCCTCAAATCCGGACAAAATCGCCCCTTTCGCAAGCTGAACCTGGCGCACGTCACTCTGGGTCACCCGGATCTCATGCGGGGCCTCAGAGAAGATAAATGAGCGTTTTCCGTCTTCCGCGACATGCAGACGTTCTGCCCGGAAATCGCCTTCCTCAAAATGCCCGGCCTTCACAAATGCGCCGGTCTTTCTTACGATGCCCGCCTTCAGAAGCTCCCGGACAGCCGCCAGGATTCCGCTTCCGCAGAGGCCCGCCGGCTCCGTGTCTCCGATAGTCTTCAGCTCAACATGGTCATCGAGAATTTTCACATCCTCCACCGCGCCCTCTTCCGCACGCATGCCGGAGCTGATATTCATTCCCTCCAGCGCCGGACCCGCCGCGCAGGAACAGCAGAGCAGCTTTCCGTGGTGGGACAGGACGATTTCTCCGTTCGTTCCGATATCAATAAAGAGAACATTTCCTTTTCTGTGCAGGAGATCACAGACTCTGGCGCCGGCCACGATGTCCGCCCCGATATAAGCGGAGACGGACGGCAGCGCGTACAGCCTTGCTCCCCGCGCCGCGTGAATACCGATTGACGCGGCCGGGATGTCTTTTGCCGCCGTAAATACCGGAGCATAGGGAGACCGTCCCAGAGGACGCGCATCCACCCCCAGCAGCAGATGCATCATTGTGCAGTTCGCCGCAACAGACAGCTCATAAATCTGGTCTGTCCGGACACCCGCCTTCCGGCAGGCCTCCTGAAGCATCCCGTCGATTGAGTCGGCAATGGCCTTCTGCAGTGCCTCCGCGCCCGTATCCGGATTTTCCATCTCATAGGTGATTCTGCTCAGCACATCCTGACCATAATGCTTCTGGGCATTCACCTGCGATGCATCGGCAAGAATCTTTCCGCTGCGCAGGTCCACCAGGGAGCAGACTACGGTCGTCGTTCCGATATCAATGGCCGCACCGTACAGCTGATCTTCCGTGTTTCCTTCTTCAACTGCGATAATCCGGCCCTTGTGGAGCACCGCCGTGTACATGCCCGGCAGGCGGCCGCCGGAAGGAAGAGCCAGCGGATCCACCGACTGCGCGCCGGCAGCCTCTTTCAGAATCTCTTCAAACGGAGTCTGCTTGTCCAGAGTCGGCGCGTCGATCTGCACCGCCTTCTTGGAAGTGTCCGGCTGATGTGTGAATTCCGGCATGTAACCGCCGGCCAGGACCTCTGTCTTCTTTTCTTTCTGCATCAGCTCGATCGTCAGGTCCCTCTGCACATCCATCATACAGCAGAGATGCACACCATCATTTCTTTCCTTTTCAGGCAGAAGACGGATCTCCTCCTCAGTAAAAGCAAGAGGCTCATCCCCTTCATTCAGCAGCACACGAACCCTGCACTTTCCGCACAGGCCCTTTCCGCTGCAGGCATTATCGACATAGATCTGGTTATGCAGCAGTACCTGCATCAGATTTTCTCCCGCTTCGCACTCGATTTCCCGGCCCGCGGAAGGTATATGAATATGCATCGTCGGCATAGTAAAACTCTCCCTTCTGTACTCAGATTTATTCACTTTTACTATAGTTCAGAGGGCTGGTACAGTTCCAATTTAAGATTTCTATATAGGGCGATTCCTTTAATTTTCGGACAAAAAATAAAGCGGCTTCCCTTCATCTCACAAGTTTTGAAGGGAAGCCTTGGCGGCGGAAACAAGGGGAAATATGTGACAAATCGCAGCTGCAGATAAGAGGCAGACGCAAAGTTTACCCCGGCAGCTCTTTCCCCGTCAAAAATTTTTACACACTCTGCCTGCACGGCTGTGCACAAGACTGCGCTGCGTCTTCTACACTTTCAGCATCCTGACGCTGCCCAGTTCACCGAACAGAGCGGCTTCCTGATCGCCTCCGGCGGAAACCAGAAGGAAAGACTGGATCTCGCCTGGCTGAATGGCCTCTTTCAGAATTTCCGCGCCGTTTTCCTCCGTGTAGCCGGTACGCATCAGCTCCATCGCCGTCTTCTGAACATCGTCCGTGCTTTTATGGCTGCGGCGGACACAGACTGCTGTTCCGTCTGCACCTTTCCCCAGCCAGAAGAATTCATGCTGGAGCCCTGCCTTTGCCAGGGTGTCTGCCGCAGACAGAGCAAATTCTGCAAGCCGGGACTTTCTCTCAGGGGTCATGACATGGCCCTTCTGGACGCAGTTTAAGAAGAGCACGCCGATCTTTCCGGATACCGGCTGATTGGCAAGTCCTGAAAATACCACCGGCTCGAATGCCTTGACCACCCAGTTCCGGGAGCGGTCCAGGCTGAAGCCCGCTCCGGAGCCGGATGCCCGCGAACTTCCGGAAGTCTGGCCGCTGACTTCTGTGTAATCCGCATTCCGACGGCTGCCGGCGCTGCTGCCGGACGCCCCTGCCCCTAAGAAGGCCCCCTGAAATTCTGCTCCGCGCGCAAAAAGATATACACCTGAAGATCCGGATGCAAAGAAGCGTTCCGGGAGTTCTACGGGCTGGATTTCCGGTCTGAAGAGGATCTCCGCCTGGGATCCGGACAGAACATACTCCTTTTTCCGGCCGAATGCGTCCTGAATCCTGGCATTGTTCAGGGTCACGTGAATGACGCCGCAGCGGCTCTCGGTCACATTGATCCTATATCCGGTTCCGCCCCTTCTGGTCAGAACGAAATCTGCCTTGTTTTCACTGTTTTCGCCGGTCAGCATGTTTTCCACATTCATCTCTGCATGACAGGAGGCAAACATCACGGCCTGAGCCTTACCCTCAGCCTTCAGGCGGATCAGGACTTTCTCTCCCTTGGCCGCTTCTTTTTTGCCGCAGACAGAGCCGAACTTCATATCCTCCGATGACCTGACGGCCAGCCAGGTCAGCAGCTCATACAGCAGCATGACGCCGATAATAATTGTGGAAATCACGTTCGGCACGAAGAGTTCGATCAGCAGCATGACGGTAAACAGTTTCGTAAATGTATTTCCCTTCAGCTTAAAATTATGATTCATCCCTGTATCCTCACATCTCTTACGCAGATATCCATTCTGAACAGTCCTGCCCATGACTGTCCGCGCATTTCCGGCCGGCAGATCGTTCATGAGCATATTCTATTTCTATTCTACTACATTAATTAGGAATAATTAAGCATGGAATGAGTGACCGGAAGCCGGGCCATTACACGGATCACGATCCTTTCCGGAAAGCGTGCCAAAAATTTATCCGCGGCTCCTGCATCCGGAAAGACACGGGCAGCATCTTCAAGCCGTCAGAAGAAAAAAGAGGCCGCTGCCCAAGTTACTTTTCATAACTTAGTGCAGCAGCCTCTGAATCTTCGTTATCTCTTGAAACCGCTATACTATACGAGCTCCAGGAAAACTACCTCAGAGTTGTCGCCTCTGCGAGGTCCCAGCTTGAGGATTCTGGTGTATCCGCCATTGCGCTCAGCATATCTCGGAGCAATGTCGTCAAACAGCTTGGATGCAACGTCTTCATCATATACATAACCCAGAACCTGTCTTCTTGCAGCCAGATCTCCGCGCTTTGCGAGTGTGATCAGCTTCTCAGCCTGTCTTCTTGCTTCCTTTGCGCGTGTATCTGTAGTGGAGATTCTCTCCTCTCTGAAGAGATCAGTGACAAGATTTCTAAGCATCGCTTTTCTGTGAGCGGTGTTTCTGCCCAGTTTTCTATATCCCGGCATGTCAATTCTCCTTCCGTTTACTCCTCACTCGGCTTCAGACTGAGGCCGAGCTCGGCGAGTTTATTCTTAACTTCTTCCAGAGACTTTTTACCGAGGTTGCGGAATTTCATCATATCTTCTTCTGTCTTCTCCGTCAGCTCTTCAACCGTGTTGATGTTGGCGCGCTTCAGACAGTTATAAGATCTTACAGAAAGCTCCAGCTCCTCAATGGTCATCTCCAGTGCCTTTTCTTTCTGGTCTTCTTCCTTTTCGACCATGATTTCCATGCTGCCCGTGGAGTCATCCAGCTCAATAAAGAGGTTTAAATGCTCCCGCATGATCTTTGCTCCGATGGATACGCCCTCTTCAGGTGTAACGGAGCCGTCGGTCCAGATTTCAAGGACTAGTCTGTCATAGTCAGTCACCTGACCTACTCGGGTATTTTCAACGGTGAAATTGACCTTTCTGACCGGTGTGTAAATGGAATCCACCGGAATAACAGAAATCGGTGTGCTCTCTGTCTTATTCTGCTCTGCCGGAACGTATCCGCGTCCTCTGGCCAGGTTGATTTCCATAACCAGTGTGGCATTCTCCTCCAGAGTCGCAATGTGCAGATCCGGGTTGAAAATCTCAAGACTGTCATCCCCGACAATATCTGCCGCTGTGACTTCCTTCGGTCCGACCGCGTTGATGATGACACGCTTGGTGTCCTCACCGTTCAGGCGGACAGCAAGATTCTTCAGGTTCAGAATGATTTCTGTAACGTCTTCTTTGACGCCCGGAATTGTTGAGAACTCGTGAAGAATACCGTCAATTTTCACAGAAGTAACTGCTGCACCCGGAAGGGAACTCAGCAGGATTCTTCTCATCGCGTTGCCCAGAGTCGTACCATATCCTCTTTCAAGAGGTTCTACGATAAACTTTCCATATCTGCCATCGTCGCTGATTTCTTTGCTTATCGTTGGTTTTTCGATTTCTAACACTAAAAAAACCTCCTTTTAATCCAAACGCTATAACCTCCAGCAGGCTATTATTTGGAGTACAACTCGACGATCAGATGCTCTGCGATCGGTGTATCAATATCCTCTCTGGTCGGCAGCACCAGTACCTTACCCTCCAGCTTGTCAACGTCTACAGACAGCCAGGACGGTACAGTAATCTGCATGTCTCTGATTTCCTTAAACTTAGGAGAGTTCTGGCTCTTCTCCTTAACCTTGATGACATCTCCGGCCTTGATCTCCAGGGAAGGAGAGTTAACCTTCTTGCCATTCAGTCTGAAATGACCGTGTACAACCATCTGTCTTGCTTCTTTTCTGGAAGATGCAAAACCAAGTCTGTATACGACATTGTCCAGTCTGCGCTCAAGCAGTACGAGCAGGTTGTCTCCGGTAACACCGTTCGCTCTGTCTGCTCTGTCGAACAGATTTCTGAACTGTGTTTCCTGAACTCCGTAGAATCTCTTTGCCTTCTGCTTTTCTCTGAGCTGCATTCCGTACTCAGACATCTTATGTCTCATCTGACCATGCTGTCCAGGAGCGTAGCTTTTCTTATCCAGCGCGCACTTAGGGCCGTAGCATCTGTCTCCCTTCAGGAACATCTTCTGGCCTTCTCTTCTGCACAGTCTGCAGTTTGCACATGTATATCTAGCCATAGTTTACTTACTCCTCCCTTCCATCAGACTCTTCTTCTCTTCGGCGGACGGCATCCGTTATGCGGAATCGGTGTGATGTCCTTGATCATTGTGATCTCCAGGCCTGCTGCCTGCAGAGCACGGATTGCGGACTCTCTTCCGGAACCCGGTCCCTTTACATAAACTTCAACTGTCTTCAGACCATGCTCCATAGCAGCCTTAGTAGCTGTCTCTGCTGCCATCTGTGCTGCGAACGGAGTGGACTTCTTAGATCCTCTGAATCCGAGGGAACCCGCACTGGACCAGGACAGAGCGTTTCCATCCATGTCTGTCAGTGTTACGAGTGTATTGTTAAAAGTGGACTGAATATGAGCCTGACCCTTTGTAATGTTCTTACGCTGGATCTTCTTTCTTCTAGTCGTTTTGTTCTTCTGATTCTTAGGCATATCTTACGTCCTCCTTCCTTATTTCTTTTTTCTGCCAACAGTTCTCTTAGGACCCTTGCGAGTACGAGCGTTGGTCTTGGTCTTCTGACCTCTAACAGGAAGACTTCTTCTATGTCTGATTCCTCTGTAGCTTCCGATCTCCATCAAACGCTTGATGTTCATGGAAACCTCACGTCTGAGATCACCTTCAACCATGTATTCGCTGTCGATGACCTTTCTGATCTTACCAGCCTCATCCTCAGTCAGATCCTTGACTCTCGTGTCTGGATTAATTCCACACTCTTCGAGGATTTTCTTGGCTGATGTTCTGCCAATTCCATAGATATAAGTGAGTCCGATTTCAACTCTCTTATCTCTCGGCAAATCTACGCCGGCTATACGAGCCATACGCTTCCTCCTTTCCCATCTTCCGTCACTACTCCGGGAGCGATATAGACAGGTGTTCAATGTAATAATAACTGGCATGCAGCCCCGGCACCGCACCCATTACACGCCGTCCCACACTGTAACTCCAGCCGCGGAATTTAACCAGCCATCGGCTTGCAGTATGCAGACAGCAAAAAACAATGTTACTTGCGTAACTCCCATAGTTTACCATGTATTAACAAAAAACGCCAGAATGTTTTTTGTTCTTTTTCAAAAACATCCTGACGTTATTATATGCATCTATTTAATGATGTATGTCCGATTAACCCTGTCTCTGCTTATGCTTAGGATTCTCACAGATAACCATGACCTTGCCATGTCTCTTGATCACTTTGCACTTCTCGCAGATAGGTTTTACAGAAGCTCTTACTTTCATGTCAACCTCCTATCAAATGCTCTGGTTTACAGCTGCCAGACAAAGGATACACCTTCAAGGGCTATTGTCTAGCCTCTGTCTCTCCAGACGATTCTGCCGCGGGTCAGGTCGTAAGGGGAAAGCTCCACCTTTACCTTGTCGCCAGGCAGGATCCTGATGTAATTCATTCTGATTTTTCCTGAAATGTGCGCCTCAACCTCGAAACCATTTTCGAGCTTAACCTTGAACATTGCATTCGGCTGTGCATCGACAACGGTTCCCATAGCTTCAATCACGTCTTTTTTTGCCAAATTCTACACCTCTTTCTTCATGTGTGAACTTCTGGCCCGTCCGCCTTCTGAAGCCATTAAGCTTCAAGCGCAGCGGAGACGTTTTTAAACGTCACTGGCAGCGGTGTGGAGCCGTCAATGTTTGCGATGATTCCCGCCTTCTCGTAATAATCGATCAGCGGTTTTGTCTGCTTGTTATAAACGCTGATTCTGTTTGTAGCAGTCTCAACGTTATCATCTTTTCTCTGAACGAGTTCCGATCCGCAGACATCGCAGATGCCTTCCTTCTTAGGAGGCATGCCCGTTACGTGATAGCTTGCGCCACACTTCGGGCACACGCGGCGGCCGGTGATGCGTTCCATGAGGACCTTATCCTCAACCTCAAGATTAATTACCACTGTAAGCGGCATATCGTGCTGCTTCAGGAATTCATCAAGCTTTTCAGCCTGATGTACAGTTCTCGGGAAACCATCCAGGATGAATCCCTTCTTGCAGTCGTCCGCCAGAAGACGGTTGGTTGCAATTTCAATTACGAGATCATCCGGAACAAGTTCGCCCTTGTCCATATATTCTTTTGCCTTCTTGCCAAGCGCGGTGCCCTTGCTGATATTCTCTCTGAAAATATCACCGGTGGAGATGTGAGGAATGTTATATTTCTCAACAATCTTGGCTGCCTGTGTACCCTTGCCTGCTCCCGGAGGGCCTAAAAGAATTGTTCTGATCATAATTTCATCTCCCATTCTTTTCCGCACTATTTATTAAGAAAGCCTCGGTAATTTCTCATCAGCATCTGATTCTGCAGCTGCTGTACAGTATCAAGCGCAACTCCTACAGCGATCAGAAGGGATGTACCGCCGAAACGGATATCCAGTCCGGTGTACTGGGAAACCAGTGTAGGAAGTGTTGCTACAACAGCCAGGAAAATTGCTCCGACAATGGAGATTCTGGACATTACATTGCTCAGATACTCTGTGGTCGGCTTTCCCGGACGAATTCCAGGAATGAATCCGCCGTTGGCTTTCATATCTTTAGAAATTTCTACCGGATTAAAGGTAATCGCTGTGTAGAAATAGTTAAAGAAGATAATCAGCGCGACATTCAATACTGCATAAACCCAGACTCCAGGGCTTCCTGCCGGTGACAGATATTTCTCGCAGAAACTGTAGAAAGCAGTATCCGGGAAGAAATACATGATGGTCAGCGGGAACTGGAGCAGTGAAAGTGCAAAGATGATCGGAATTACTCCGGCCTGATTGACTTTCAGTGGAATATGTGTGGACTGTCCGCCGTACATCTTTCTTCCGACAACACGCTTTGCGTACTGAACCGGAATCTTTCTGGTTCCCTGCTGGATTGCGATAATGCCGACTACTACGACGATCGCAAAGATAATGAAGAGAATCAGAGAAATAACGGACATGGAGCCACCGCTTACCTTGCTTCCGATTTCGGAAATCTGACTCGGGATTCTGGCAATGATGCCTCCGAAAATCAGCAGTGAAATTCCGTTTCCTACTCCATATTCATTAATCTGCTCTCCCAGCCACATCAGGAATGTTGTTCCTGCAGTCAGGATTAATGTGATTACAATAAAGTTAAAGACCGACTGATTGATAATCGCCTTTCTAAACAGACCGAATGTCAGACCAAGCGCCTGAATGACAGCCAGAACGACTGACATGTAACGCGTGATCTGCGCCATCTTCTTACGTCCTTCCAGACCTTCCTTAGCCAGCCGTTCAAAATACGGGAAAGCTACGGTCAGCAGCTGGACGATGATGGATGCCGTAATGTACGGCGTTACACTAAGTGCAAACACAGTAAAGTTTGCAAAAGATCCACCGGAGAACAAGTTGAACAACTCGAGGATGCCCATATTTCCGTTTGTAAACATCTGAGCCAGTACCTCGTGGTTGATTCCCGGAACCGGGATATTGGACCCGATCCGGAATACAACGAGCATCAGTAATGTGAAGATCATTTTACGCCTGAGTTCCTTTACAGTGAAAGCCTGGCGAATGGTCTTTAACATTTCCATTTAAATCACCTCGGCCTTTCCGCCGGCTGCCTCGATCTTCTCTTTTGCACTCTTGGTGAATTTGCTGGCCTGAACAGTCAGCTTCTTCTGGAGCTCACCATCTCCGAGAATCTTAACACCGTCATTGAGCTTCTTAACGACGCCAGCGTCTTTCAAAAGCTCCGGCGTAACAACTGTTCCGTCTTCAAATCTGTTGAGGACATCAACATTGATCGCAGAATACTCTGTAGCGAAAATGTTTGTGAATCCTCTCTTCGGCAGACGTCTGTACAGCGGCATCTGGCCTCCCTCGAAACCAAGTCTTACTCCGCCGCCGCTTCTCTGCTTCTGGCCGTTCATTCCTCTGCCGCCGGTCTTTCCCTGACCAGTTGCATTGCCGCGGCCCTTTCTCTTGCGGGATTTCTTAGCACCTGCTGGTGCAATATAATCATGCAGCTTCATTCTAGTTCGCACCTCCTACTCTATACTTCTTCTACAGTGAGAAGATGCGGAACCTTGGCAACAGCACCGCGTGCTGCCGGTGTGTCATCTAATACAACAGAATGGTGCATCTTCTTAAGTCCCAGTGCTTCAACAACTTTCTTCTGCTTAGGGGAAGCACCAATCGGGCTTTTTGTCAATGTGATCTTAATTTTACCAGCCATTGTCTTCCTCCTGTTATCTCATAATCTCTTCCGGTGTCTTGCCTCTCAGCTTTGCAACACTCTCAACAGTCTTCAGCTCTCTGAGACCTTCCAGTGTAGCCAGGGCAATGTTTCCGGAGTTGTCAGATCCAACGGACTTGGCTCTGACGTCGCGGATACCTGCAGACTCCAGAACTGTACGTGCAGAAGATCCTGCCAGTACTCCTGTTCCGGCTGGAGCCGGCATCAGAAGAACTTTTGCAGCACCGTGTACACCGATGTTTCTGTGTGGAATTGTTGTTCCAACCATTGGAACATAAATCATATTCTTCTTTGCAGCTTCGGTTGCCTTTCTGACAGCTTCCGGAATCTCAGCAGACTTTCCGAGACCTACGCCAACGTGGCCGTTATGATCTCCGACTACGATGGTAACGCTGAATCTCATGTTGCGGCCGCCCTTAACAGTCTTGGCAACACGTCTGATGTTGATGATGGTTTCCGTCAGATCAAGCTTGGAAGCATCAATTGTATTACGCATTCTATTTCCTCCTGTTAGAACTTCAGTCCAGCTTCGCGAGCTCCATCTGCGAGTTCCTTGACTCTTCCGTGATACAGGAATCCGCCTCTGTCAAAAGCAACTTCTGTGATGCCCTTTTCCAGTGCTCTCTTCGCAACTGCTTCGCCGACTTTTCTTGCGGCTTCTTTATTTCCGCCGTTCTTGATCTCAGCCTTGATATCCTTATCAAGAGTGGATGCCGCAGCCAGAGTCTTACGTGTTGTATCGTCTACGATCTGGCATGCGATATTCTTGTTTGATCTGAATACGCAAAGTCTCGGCTTTTCAGGAGTTCCGTTCAGGTCTTTTCTCAGTCTGTGATGTCTCTTCAGACGCTTGTCATTTTTACTCATCTTTGCCATTACACTCACTCCTTTCTATTATGCCTTAGCTCCGGTCTTTCCTTCTTTTCTGCGGATATGCTCGCCATCATAGCGGATTCCCTTGCCCTTATATGGTTCAGGCTTTCTCCACTCACGAATCTTAGCCGCATAATTTCCGACCTGTGCCTTGTCAATACCCTTGATAACAACGGTATTTGCATCAGGAGCTTCAGTTGTAATGCCTTCCGGATCTTCCATCTCTACCGGATGGGAATATCCGAGGTTCATAACAAGCTTGCTGCCCTTTTTCTCTACTCTGTAGCCTACGCCCTCGACGATCAGCTTCTTCTCATATCCCTTGGTTACTCCCTCGATCATGTTGGCAACCAGAGATCTTGCCAGTCCGTGCTGGGATCTGTCTGTTCTGTCGTCGGAAGCTCTCTTCAGTACTACTTCCTTCTCATCAGTGCTTACGCTGATTCTGTCACTGATTTCCTGGCTGAGCTCGCCCTTAGGTCCTTTAACGGTTACGACATTGCCGTCAACCTTAACCTCTACACCGGCAGGAAGCTCAACAGGCTTATTACCTATTCTTGACATATTCGATTACCTCCTACCAAACATAACAAATGACTTCGCCGCCGATTCCCTGTTTTCTTGCGTCCTTGTCGCTCATCACTCCGTTGGATGTGGAGATGACAGCGATTCCGAGTCCGCCGAGAACCTTAGGAACTTCGTTTGCATGAGCGTAAACTCTCATACCAGGCTTGGAAATCCTCTTAATTCCAGTAATAACTTTCTCTTTGTTGGCACCGTACTTCAGTGTTACATGAATGTTCTTCTGAACGTTTCCGCTGTCAACAACTTCATATCCTGCGATATATCCCTCATCAAGGAGAATCTGGGCGATTGCCTTCTTCATTCTTGTTGCAGGGAAATCGACAGTTTCATGACCAACAGAATTGGCATTTCTGATTCTCGTGAGCATATCCGCGATTGGATCTGTCATTGTCATTACGCTATTCTCCCTTCTGGTATGTTTACCAACTTGCTTTCTTTACGCCCGGAATTTCTCCTTTATACGCAAGCTCTCTGAAGCAGACTCTGCAAATTCCGTACTTCTTGAGAACGGAGTGCGGACGTCCGCAAATCTTACATCTGGTATATGCGCGAGTCGCATACTTAGGCTTTCTCTGCTGCTTTACCTTTAAAGACTTTTTAGCCATTACACCCTCCTAGTAAACTACTTCTCAAACGGCATGCCCAGGAGCTCGAGAAGCGTAGCTGCCTCTTCGTCTGTCTTGGCCGTTGTAGTAAATACAATGTTCATTCCCTTGATCATATCTACTTCATCGTAGTTGATCTCCGGGAAGATCAGCTGCTCCTTAACGCCCATGGAGTAGTTGCCTCTTCCATCGAAGGAATTACGGCTAACGCCTCTGAAGTCTCTTACACGCGGAAGAGAAACATTGAAAAGCTTGTCCATGAAGTAATACATGTTCTCGCCGCGAAGTGTAACTTTGGCACCTACCGGCTGACCCTGTCTTACCTTGAAGTTCGCGATGGACTTTCTAGCCTTTGTTACAACCGGCTTCTGTCCAGCGATAGCAGCGATCTCATTTACAGCAGACTCGAGAACCTTGGAATTGTCCTTTGCCTCTCCAAGTCCCATGTTGATCGTTACCTTGGTAACCTTAGGAACTTCCATTACGTTACCATAATGGTACTTCTCCTGAAGCTGCTTAAATACTTCGTTGTTATAAGTATCCTTTAATCTGGCTGTCATACGTTCCCCCTCCTTTCTTAGTCTAATACGGCTCCGGTCTTCTTATTAACTCTGACCTTAACGCCGTCCTTGAATGCATAGCCGACCTTTACAGCCTGCTTGCTCTTTTCGTCATAATACATTACATCGGAAACATCGATAGGACCTTCGACATGCTTGATCTCAGCAGCCTCAGTTCTGGTCTGCTTCTGATGCTTAGCCTGAATGTTTACGCCCTTGACAACAACTCTGTGCTCCTTTGGCATAGCCTTCAGGACTTTTCCGGTCTTGCCCTTGTCTTTTCCGGTAATAACGATTACCATATCATCTTTTTTAATACGCATTCGTTACTCCCTCCTACAGTACTTCCGGAGCAAGTGACACGATCTTCATGAAGCCAGCGTCTCTCAGCTCTCTGGCAACAGGTCCGAAAATACGTGTTCCTACCGGAGTCTTATCTTCTTTACTCTTGATGATTACCGCAGCGTTCTGATCGAAACGAACGTAGCTTCCGTCAGCTCTTCTTGTTCCCTTCTTGGATCTAACGACAACGGCTCTTACAACGTCGCCCTTCTTGACAACGCCGCCTGGTGTAGCTTCCTTAACTGCGCAAACAATGATGTCTCCAATGTTCGCATACTGACGGCTCGTTCCGCCCAGAATGCGGATGCAGAGGAGTTCTTTTGCACCTGAGTTGTCCGCGACTTTCAGTCTTGTTTCTGTCTGAATCATGCTCTGGCGCCTCCTTATTTAGCCTTCTCAACGATCTCGACCAGTCTCCATCTCTTGTCCTTGGACAGCGGTCTGGTCTCCATGATTCTGATACGATCGCCTACTCTGCACTCGTTATTCTCATCGTGAGCCTTTACCTTCTTCGTCCTCTTTACAGACTTTCCGTAAAGAGAATGTCTAACGAAGTCTTCGAATGCAACGACAACAGTCTTGTCCATCTTGTCACTGACAACGACGCCGACTTTTGTTTTTCTGCTGTTTCTTTCGTCTGCCATTTTACATCCTCCTTCCGGTTAAGCCTGGACCTGATCCAGCTCTTTCTCTCTGATAATTGTCTTTACTCTGGCGATGTTTCTCTTGACTTCTCTCATCTGAACAGGATTGTCAAGCTGACCAGTTACATGCTGGAATCTGAGGTTGAACAGCTCTTTCTGCATCTTTTCAAGTTCTGCACTCAGCTCAGCATCTGTCATCTCTCTAATCTTATTTAAATCCATTATGCTTCACCGCCTTCTGCCTTTTCCGGCTCCTTCTTTACGAACTCGGACTTGATCGGCAGCTTGTGACCAGCCAGTCTCATAGCCTCTCTTGCCTGTTCCTCAGTAACTCCGCCGATCTCGAACATAACTCTGCCCGGCTTGACAACTGCTACCCAGTACTCCGGAGATCCTTTTCCGGAACCCATACGTACTTCAGCCGGCTTCTTTGTTACAGACTTATGTGGGAAGATCTTAATATATACCTTACCACCACGCTTCGTGTATCTGGTCATTGCGATTCTGGCAGCCTCGATCTGGTTGGATGTGATCCATCCGCACTCGTCTGCCATCAGACCATAATCACCGTATGTTACGGTATTGCCCTTGGTGGCCTTACCCTTCATTCTTCCTCTCTGAACTCTTCTATGCTTAACGCGCTTAGGCATCAACATGGCGATGTTCCTCCTTTCAACTTATATTATTCGTTTGTCTCCTGTGTTTCTGCCGGAGCAGCTTCTGTCTGCTCTGCCTTAGGAGCTGCCTTAGGAGTCTTTCTCTTTCTCGGGTTGACAGCCTTTGCAGCTCTGTGATCGTCTCTGCGGTCGAACTTTCTTCTGCCGCGGCGGTCATCTCTTCTGCCTCTTCTGTCGCGTCTGCCGCCCTCGCGCTTATCCTCGCGAATTGTGCTCTGCAGACCACCGTCGAGAATCTCACCATGATTGATCCAAACCTTAACGCCGATTCTACCATAAGTAGTATCAGCCTCTGCGAATCCATAGTCGATGTCCGCTCTCAGTGTATGCAGCGGAACATTTCCTTCGCTGTACTGCTCCTTACGTGCAATCTCAGCTCCGCCAAGTCTTCCGGAGCAGAGAATCTTGATTCCCTTGGCACCGGACTTCATTGTTCTTCCGATCGCCTGCTTCATCGCTCTTCTGAAGGAGATTCTGTGCTCCAGAGCTTCTGCAACACTCTCAGCTGTCAGCTGAGCATCCATCTCGCTTCTTCTTACTTCCTCGATGGAGATGCTGATCTTCTTATCTGTCATCTTCTCGAGGTCAGCCTTCAGCTGATCGATACCGGCTCCAGATCTTCCGATTACCATTCCCGGACGAGCTGTGGAGATGACGATGCGCATTTTATTTTCTCCGGATCTCTCAATAATGATATGAGAAACACCGGCACTGTAAAGCTTTTTCTTAATGTAGGTTCTGATGTTGTGATCCTCTGCGAGGTAATCAGCGAACTGATCCTTTCCAGCATACCACTTGGAATCCCAGTCCTTGATAACGCCTACTCTTAACCCATGCGGGTTTACCTTCTGACCCATTCAATGAACCTCCTGACTTAATCTCTCTCCTTAAGAGTAACCGTAACGTGGCTGGATCTCTTAAGGATTACTGATGCTCTGCCCTGGGAACCTGCTCTCCATCTCTTCATGGTCGGTCCCTGGTTTGCACTGATCTCTGCTACATATAAATTATCTGGATTCATGTCAAAATTGTTTTCAGCGTTAGCTGCTGCAGATTCAACAACTTTCTCTACAATTTCAGAACCTTTTCCTGGCGTGAATCTGAGAATATTCAGTGCCTCGTTCAAGTCTTTTCCTCTTACCAGGTCGGTAACAGGCTTCAGCTTAATAGGAGACATTCTGACATATTTTGCCGTTGCTTTTGCTTCCATTTCCTATCTCCCTTTCTATTTAGCCTTTGTCGCCTTATCTGCTGCGTGACCTCTGAATGTTCTGGTAGGAGCGAACTCTCCGAGCTTATGTCCAACCATGTCTTCAGTAATATATACAGGCACATGCTTTCTGCCGTCATGAACAGCAATGGTATGTCCTACGAACTGCGGGAAAATCGTGGAGGATCTGGACCAGGTCTTTACGACTTTCTTCTCGTTCGCTGCATTCATATCTTCTACAGCCTTCAGCAGCTTAGGATCTACGAAAGGGCCCTTCTTAATCGATCTGCTCATTTATTCGTGCTCCTTCCTACTATTTATCATTTCTTCTCTTTACGATATATTTATTGGAGTCCTTGTTCTTCTTTCTGGTCTTATAACCAAGAGCAGGCTTACCCCAAGGAGTAACCGGGCTCTTACGGCCGATAGGAGCACGTCCTTCACCACCACCATGTGGATGGTCGTTCGGGTTCATGACAGAACCTCTTACTGTAGGTCTCCAACCCATGTGTCTTCTTCTTCCGGCTTTACCAATCTGAATGTTGGAATGCTCACCGTTGCCGACTTCACCGACAGTAGCTCTGCATACAGCCAGAACGTTTCTCAGCTCTCCGGAAGGCAGTCTCAGCAGTGCGTACTTTCCTTCCTTAGCCATCAGCTGTGCGCCATTACCAGCGGATCTTACCAGCTGTCCGCCCTTTCCAGGCTTCATCTCGATGTTGTGTACCAGAGTACCAACCGGGATGTTTGCGAGCGGCAGGCAGTTTCCAACCTGAATATCGGAGTCCGGTCCGGAAACTACTGTTGCGCCGACCTTCAGACCTTCCGGTGCGAGGATGTATCTCTTCTCACCGTCTGCGTAGTTGATCAGAGCGATGTTTGCGGATCTGTTCGGATCATATTCGATTGTGGCAACCTTTCCCGGAATGTTGTCCTTGTTGCGCTTGAAGTCGATAATTCTGTACTTCGGTCTTACTCCGCCGCCTCTGTGACGAACGGTGATCTTACCACGCGTATTGCGGCCTGCGTGCTTCTTCAGAGTAACCGTAAGGGATTTCTCCGGAGTGCTGGCAGTGATTTCCTCAAACGTGGAGACCGTCATTCCTCTGAGACCCGGGGTTGTTGGATTATACTTCTTGATTCCCATTGACTACAACCTCCTAAATATTACAGACTCGAGAAGAACTCGATCTCTTTACTGTCTTCCGTAAGAGTAACAATTGCCTTCTTATAAGCAGCTGTTCTTCCGACGGTTCTTCCCATTCTCTTTAACTTTCCGTTTACGTTCATGATGTTGACTCTTGCTACAGTGACATCGAAGATCTCTTCAACTGCGTTCTTTACAGCAGTCTTGTCAGCGTCTACAGCAACCTTGAACGTGTACTTTTTGTCTGCAGTCAGGTCCATGCTCTTTTCAGTGATGACCGGCTTCAGAATAACGTCGTAAGCGGATCTCATTATAAGTACACCTCCTCGATCTTCTTGACAGCTTCCTGTGTAACGATGAAGCTTGTGTAGTTTACAATCTCATAAACGTTCATGTTGGAAGCCAGGACAGTTCTTACTCCCGGGATGTTGGCAGCGGAACGGACTACGTTCTCATCCTTTTCTGCTGTAACGATCAGCGCCTTGTTTGCTGCGTTGATATTCTTCAGCGTTGCTGCCATCTCCTTAGTCTTAGGAGCGTCCATCTTCAGCTCATCCAGTACGATGATCTCGCCGTCTGCTACCTTAGCGGACAGTGCAGAGCGAAGAGCCAGCTTCTTGACTTTCTTCGGAACGGAATATCTGTAGTCTCTCGGCTTTGGAGCGAATACGATACCACCACCGATCTGTGACGGGTCTGTTGTGCTTCCCTGTCTGTGACGGCCTGTTCCCTTCTGTCTGAACGGCTTTCTTCCGCCTCCTCTGACTTCGGCTCTGGTCTTTGCGGACTGTGTGCCCTGTCTCTGGTTGGCAAGATAATTCTTTACAACTTCATGAACGGCATTCTCGTTTGGCTCGATGCCGAATAATTCATCATTCAACTCAATTGTTCCGGCTTCCTGTCCGGCCATGTTGAGCATCTTAACTGTTGCCATTGCGCGTCCTCCTTTCTCAGCTATTCCTATTTGTCATCCTGACCTTTAACGGCATATCTGATTTTCAGCAGACCGCCTCTGCCGCCCGGAACAGCGCCCTTGACAAGCATAAGATTTCTGTCAGTATCAATTTTTACCAGTTTAACATTCTGAACAGTGACTGTGTCGCGGCCCATTCTTCCCGGACCGTCGTTTCCAGGGAATACTCTGGAAGGATATGTCGCTGCTGCCAGGCCTCCGGCAAGTCTCTTGTGCTTGGAGCCGTGGCTCATCGGTCCTCTGCTGTGACCGTGTCTCTTGATGTTGCCCTGTGTTCCCTTACCCTTGGATACGCCGGTGATGTCCAGTTTCTTTCCTTCTTCGAAGTCAGCAACTGTGATCTCCTGTCCAAGTTCGTAAGTCTCTCCCTCGTCGTTTCTGAACTCAGCCAGATACTTCTTAGGAGCTGTCTCACTCTTGGCAAAGTGACCAGCCATCGGCTTGTTTACACGGTGTGCCTTCTGGTCTTCAAATCCGACCTGAACGGCATCGTATCCGTCAGTTTCAACAGTCTTGATCTGTGTAACGACTTCAGGACCAGCCTGGATGACCGTTACCGGAATAACTTCACCGGACTCGGCGAAAATCTGTGTCATTCCGACTTTCTTTCCAAGAATTGCTTTCATATATGTTCCTCCAATTCTTACAGCGGATGGAGCCTTGCGGATCCATCATACTAAGTGCTCATAGCGGACCGAAGCTGCACCGGTCATTCTGAGCCTTCTTACAGCGGGAGACATCCGGGTCATGAACGCCTCCATACTAAGGGAGTGTCCCTTACAGCTTGATCTCAATGTCAACTCCAGCCGGCAGATCAAGCTTTGTCAGCGCGTCTGTTGTCTGCAGTGTGGCATTGGTTATGTCGATCAGTCTCTTGTGGGTTCTCTGCTCGAACTGCTCTCTGCTGTCCTTATACTTATGAACCGCACGAAGGATTGTTACGACCTCTTTCTCTGTCGGCAGCGGAATCGGTCCGGAAACCTCAGCTCCCGTCTTCTTTGCTGTCTCGACGATCTTGGCTGCGCTCTGATCCAGCAGTGCGTGATCATAAGCCTTCAGCCTGATTCTGATTTTCTGTAATTCGCTCATGTGTTCCTCCTGTTACTTTTTGGTACTGTTTTCGCTATTCTCGTACGAGGGGCTCTAACGCCTGCATTTCAACGTGCGTCACGCTTGCATCCCTTGCACACGCTCATGTGCGTTTCCATGAAAAAACGCACAAAAGAAAAGCCGGCGAGCTCCTTCGCCCCTGTCCGGCAGGGACAATTCTCCGCGGAAATTACCTGATAGCTCAGCAACTTCCCGCATCTTCGCCTTATACAAGCTTTTCCAGTATAAACGATGTACATAATAAATGCAAGGGATTTTTGATCTTTTTTCTGGATTTTTTTCGATCGCTGTTTTGTCAATTCAAGTAATTTTAAGCATTTCAGCCGGCGGCACTTTGACACGTGCCCACGCGTATCCATTTTACTCCGTTTTTACGGCTCTTTTCATTGGAAATTAAGCATTTTCTGTCATTTTTCTGTGTGTATACACAACTTCCGGACAGCTCTTCATGTCTGCGCTTTTCTGTGAATATTTTTCTTTGTTTCTGCATGCACGGCATATATTTTATCCGAAAAAAACGCACTGTCCGGAGA
Organism: Eubacterium sp.; assembly: GCA_051893535.1. Taxonomy (GTDB): domain Bacteria; phylum Bacillota; class Clostridia; order Peptostreptococcales; family Anaerovoracaceae; genus Aminicella. Next base: position 20,885 of record JBJFHK010000239.1, read on the forward strand.
GTCATACAGACAGCTCCTTGCACGTATATTTTTTGTCAGCAGAAAAGGCGCCCAGGAGAACATTCTCCCAGGCGCCTCCGCCACTATGACATGGACCGGCTCTCCGTCCGGCCGCACACTTCCACTTCTGACCTGTCCTAATACCGCAGTTTCAGCCGGGACAGCCCGATCGGCACATGATAGCCGAGCTGATCCATAAACTGCGTCATGCCTTTCTTCGCAAGATCCACGTGATTCTTCGGCGCAACGGTCAGATGGTCGATCGGCATCTTCCCGCTCTTTCCGCCGGACACGTCAATTTCAATGTAAGGCAGAAGGAATCCTTCCTTCTCACGGAACTTGATTTTCTTCTTGTCCGGATTTCTGAAAGCAAAACGGTATTCCCGCTCCGGCGCGAACTCTTCCTGTTTGAAGAACATGGCATAGATATTCAGCGCCTTCCGGAGTTTCTTCTTGAAAGCCAGAAATGCTTTGGAATCCGGCTGACTGATTTCTTCCTCCATCAGTTCCTCAAAGGTCTTTCCGGTTCTGGCCGGAAACTCCTCCATCAGAAGATGGCGGATAATTTCCTTCTGCTGCTGCAGCGAGTAAATCACATTGCCGTGGCAGTAAATATCCTGATTTCCGCTGATTCTGGACATCAGCTTTTTCCCTCTGAATGCCGCGCAGTATCCTGTCTCCTCGCCGAATTCAGACCACAGTGTGATGCTGTCCTCCTGCTTTGAAAACGAGAGAATGAAGGTGTCATGGCGCTTGAACTCCTCCATCGTATTGACGACCTGCTTCATCAGCACGTCCCGCCACTCCTGATTGTCCAGTTCACTTATTACCGCCGCCGCGACGCTCATAATATAGTCCATCTCATTGGTGTCGTTGAGGAAACTGCTCTTGGTCGCGTAAAATCTCCCGGAGCGGAGAATATTCACCATGCTTTCGCACTTGGTATAGTGATAGAGGCAGTCTTCATCGGAAATTGTCTCCAGTTCCAGATTTTCTCTGATTGTTCCCATCCTTCATCCTCCTGTATCTCACATATGTCCATTCTCATTGTACCGTTCCGAGATAAAATCCGCGTTAAATGCACGTAAAAACGGAGCCCCGCAAGGCTCCGTCCCTACTGTATTTACATTACTCTGTGGAAACTCGTTTATGTTCTGTCTGTCATTCCGGCAGCGTTCCGCATGTCCGGCAGGACTTCCGGCAGGCAGGCCGGGTTTAATAATTCTCCGGCTTTACCTGGAAGAATGCCTGCGGGTGCTTGCATACAGGGCATACCTTCGGTGCCTCTTCAGCAGCAACCTGGTATCCGCAGTTTCTGCACTGCCACAGAACCTTTTCCTTCTTCTCGAATACTTCGCCGTTCTTCACATTCTCTGCCAGCTTGCGGTATCTCTTCTCATGCTCAGCCTCTACAGAAGCAACTCCGTCGAATGCTGCAGCGATGTCGTCGAATCCCTCTGCTCTTGCTTCCTCGGCCATCTTCTTATACATGTCTGTCCACTCGTAGTTTTCACCGGCAGCAGCATCCAGCAGATTTTCCTCTGTTGTTCCGATTCCCTGCGCCAGCTTGAACCAGAGCTTTGCATGCTCTTTCTCATTGTCGGATGTCTCCTGGAAGATTGCAGCGATCTGCTCATATCCATCCTTCTTTGCCTTGGAAGAGTAGTAACGGTACTTGTTTGTTGCCTGAGACTCTCCTGCGAATGCTGTCCACAGATTTTCCAGTGTCTTTGTTCCCTTAAGATCCTTTTTCATTTTCATTCCCTCCATATTCGTGGTATTTCGATTCTAAAGTTCGTGTTATTGAACAAAAATAAGTTTGCAAGGATGCTCCCGCCGGACATCCCGGCGGTTCTCCGCGTTGCTTCGGATTAATGCATCCGTTCATTACCAGAGCCGCCGGCTTTCTTGCTCAGGCAGGCGTTGCAGGTTCCCTGCAGAAGCGTCTTTCCGATTCTCACGTTCTCATCCTGAATGCCGAACGTCTTCACAATCATGCGGTGAAGTTCTTCAAGCTGCTCCGGCTCTGCTTTCAGATCGATGATCCGTCCGCATTCCATGCACTCCATATGCCAGTGATCGCTGGTATCGGCGTCGTAATGCTCCACATTTCCCGGAGAAATGATCTTCTGGATCTCTCCGTTCTCCGCAAGAGCATTCAGATTCCTGTACACCGTCGCAATGCCGATGGAAGGCATCTCTCGTTTCGCCTGCTCGTAAACCCACTGGGCTGTCGGATGCGTCTTCGTGCTTCTCAGAACATCCATAATCAGGCTCCGCTGTTTTGAATACCTCACTTGATTTCTCCTTTCTGATAACGATTATCATTATAATAATCTTGCGCATCCATTTTGTCAAGCTGATTTCAAGAAATATTTATTTTTATTTTCACTTTTAATTTCAATGATTTCAGGTATATAATATATATGCCGGACGGACAAAGCACAGCCGCCCAGGAGGCAGCCGGAAAGCATCCGTTCCGGAGAAACTGATTTATCCGACTAACTTAAACTTAACGAATATACTACAGGAGGAAAACAACATGGAACTTTTTAAATGTAACAGCTGCGGAACAATGGTATTTATGGCACATAAGGGACACTGCAATCCGTCCTGCTGCGGAAAGCCGATGGAGCTGCTTGAGCCGAACACGGTTGATGCCGCTCAGGAAAAGCACCTTCCGGAAGTAACAGTTGACGGAAACCGTGTATGTGTCAAAGTCGGAAGCGTAGAACATCCAATGACTGACGAGCATTACATCCAGATGATCATGCTCGAGACAGACAAGGGCAGCCTGCAGGTAAAACATCTGACACCATCCGACAAACCGGAAGCAGAGTTCGCCGCCGCTCCGGGAGAGAAGCCGGCAGCCGTTTACGAATACTGCACACTGCACGGACTCTGGAAGACAGAGCTTTAATCCGTGAGAAGCCGGCGGCTCACTCCGGCATATAAACGTTTATAACAACTCTTATCATCATACTTGCTCAGTTTAAAAGGACCGCCCGCCGGGATTTCCCCGGCAGACGATCCTTTTTCTTTTCCATCAGCTGACAAAAATACTGCCGCCGATAAACTCACGTAATATAGAATTGTTGACAATCACAGAGTCATCCGGAATTGTCTCAAAGAAATGCAGAAACTTCATCATTCTGCTTGCTTCCGCGTAAGCCGGATCATCCAGCGGCACGGAGCGCAGCAGCGGTTCCGCATACTTCTTCAGCACGGCAATCTCATAGACCAGATAGGAATTAAACAATACGTCCGCCTCGCTGCTGTAGGGGAAGATATTCACATCTTCTCCGGCACGGACTTTCGGCCATTCCTGAATGGTCTCGGAAGCACTGTGGCCGCGGAACTGATAATCTCTCACCAGCCTTCTCAGCAGACGCTCATCTGTCGTCGGCACCCGGTTATGTTCATCGATATTCAGCTGCGTCAGCGGACTGATGTAAATCTTGAATTTTTCTTCATCCGGAATTCCTTCCGTCAGTTTTCCGTTCAGCCCGTGAATGCCCTCAATAACGACCGGCTGCCCCGGACGCAGTGAAGTCACCCGTCTTCCATATTCTTTATGACCGGTCAGGAAGTTAAATACCGGAAGATCCACTTCCTTTCCGTCCAGAAGGTCATTCATATTCTGCGTAAACAGTTCCCGGTCAATCGCACCGAATCCCTCATAATCCGGATCGCCGTTCTTATCCAGCGGTGTTTCTCCCCGCTCTTTGAAATAATCATCCGTACTCAGACAGATTGCATCCAGTCCATTGACTTTCAGCTGCACTTTCAGGCGTCTCGCAAAAGTTGTTTTTCCGGACGATGACGGCCCGGCAATCAGAATTATTCTTTTTTTCAGCTGACGGATCTGGTCGGCAATTTCCGCGATTTTCTTTTCCTGCAGCGCTTCTGCCACCTGAATAAGGTCATTCGCCTTCCCCGCGCGGATCTGCTCATTCAGATCCGCCACATAATTAACATCCAGCAGACGGTCCCAGCGCGTCTGTTCGCCGAACGCCTGATACAGCTTCGGCTGATTCTGATATGCCGGCAGCCGGTCAGGTTCATGGCTGTTCGGAAAGCGCAGAAGCACGCCATAGCGGTAGGGTCTCAGCTCAAAGCATTTCATATACCCGGTAGAAGGCGCCATCAGGCCATAGGCAAACTGCGAATATCCATCCAGCGTATAGAGCTTCAGACGGAAATCCCTACTGAATTCATGCATCAGCCGGACGGTATTATTCATGTATCCCTGCTGACCGATGATTTCACTGATCTCTTCACTGGTCTTGAATTCCTTTTTAAACGGAATGTCCTGATCGATCAGTTCCTGCATCCGGCTGCGGATTTTATCCACCGTTTCCTCCGGCACTGGACTGATTCCTTTCAGCTCGATATACAGACCCTGGTTCAGGGAATTGGCAACCTCTACCTGCACGCCGTCCAGGACTTCATTAGCGGCAGTAATGAAAATCATGGTCAGACTGTCCTGATAAACATAACAGGCAGCCTGGGTCCGCATATCCAGCAGTTCCACATCACATTCATGTTCCAGCTGAAAGCGCAGACCCTCATATTTACAGTCAACCCGCGCCCCCAGCACCGTATAGGGGAGCTGCTCCTTCATCTGCTTATATAACTCTTCTATACTCGTTCCGCGTTGAATATCAATTTTCTGATATTTCCCGTTTGGTTCTGTTTTTAATCTGATTCTCATTCTGTTCTCACCTCTTTAATTCCGGCTATTGTCGGAAATGTCGCTCATTACGATTTAATGATACCACACGAGGGGAGAAAAACAACGTGTTCCGGACACTAATCCATAATAAAATAATTACTTCATATTTTCATCACTTTCCCGACTTTTATCTGCTCCCTTCTTCGTCTATATCTGCGCTGCAGCAGAAGATTCGGCAGCAGTCTGCTGCATGACTCCAGCATGTTCCGGCGGAAGATCCTCCGGAATACTTTCCCTTTCAATATTTTCTGCTCCGCACTCCTGCTTTCCGGCTTCCTCGTCCTGCACGCTCTCCTGCCCGCCGCAGTCCGCGGGAGACGCATTCCTCTGCGCCGCTGCCGGCTCAGGGTATTCTCCCTTCATCCCTGTACGCCGCGCTGCCTCCTGTTTCCGGCAGCGTTCCGCCGCGTCAAATTCCCGCACCGCTTCTTCATAACGCTGATACAGCTCCACCAGTGTCTGCAGTTCTTCCTGATACAAAGTCACCCCTCTTCCCATATGGCTGTGATCCTGTGACCAGTCTCGGATATCGAACTTTGCCGGCTCCCTTCCATTCCAGCAGACGATATTCAGTTCCTTCTTCCATCCGTTCTTCTTTTCTGTGATAACGCCCAGTCTCTCCCTGATGTCGAAAGAAAAATCCGTCTTTTCATTGTAATTTTTCATATTCGCGCATTATCTCCTTTCTTATTGTATTTTGTCGCAATTTACAATCGCTCAAACGATATGCCCACATCGTACCAATTATGTAAAATACTGTCAACAGTTTTACATAAAAAAGGCGCAGCCGGGAAGGAGTCACTCTTTTCCCTTACTGCGCATAATGTCTATCGCCATTCGGCGATCAGTCAGCAGTTCCAACGACCTGCACACACAAAATCTCCGGCGGGTTGTTCAGACGGAGCGGAAAGGAACTGTTTCCCAGCCCCCTGCTGATATACATGGTGGAAGTTCCAAAGCGGTGACAGCCGCTCGTAAGAGCCGGCAGGATTCCCTGATCCGGCGCGAACAGACCACGCCCTCCCGGAAGACAGAACTGGCCTCCGTGAGCATGCCCGGAAAAAATCAGTTCGGGATAACCGGCCGAATAATACCGGAGATACTGCGGTTCATGAGCCAGCAGAATTCTCAGCGCACCCGCTTCTTCTCCGCGGTATGGCTTCCGGTCGCCGAAGGCTTCTCTGATCTGACGCACTACCGTCGGTATGGAAAAACCGTGCTTTCTGGTGCGGTGCCCGGATCCCGCGCGCTGCCGCCGGGCCTGGAACATCGTATATTCCGAGAGTCCTGCGATATTCACCCGGATACCGCCGAATTCCGCGACCTCGTTCCGGTCCATCAGCACATGCACGCCGCTCTTTTCCAGTGATTTATACAGGTCTGCCGCTTCATCACCCACGAGGTCCGCCTCATGGTTGCCATTCACGTAATAAACCGGCGCCAGTTTCAGCAGGCCGTCCACAGCCCGGCCTGCAGCGAGAAAATCTGTATGGTGCCGGTCCACCAGATCTCCGGTGATCACAATCATATCCGGTTCGCAGTCCCGGACCGCCTTCAGCAGATCCCGCTGCTTCTCTCCGAAATACTCGCTCTGCAGATCGGAAACCTGCACAATCCTGAACATATCCCCGCATTTTCCACGGCTCGTATAGTAGGTATGCGTTGATGTTACGATCGTTTTATTGCATTTTTCAAGAATTCGATTCATCGCTTATTCTCCCGCACGCCCGCAGCCCGCCGCAGGCATATTCCTTTTTACAGATCCACTTCAAGCAGAATCGGCGCATGGTCCTGCCGCGCACCGGAATCCACCATTTCCGACTTCAGCAGCTTCTCACGGATGCGGTCACTGACCAGAAAATAGTCGATCCTCCAGCCTGAGTTATTGATCTTACTGGTTCGCACGCGCTGCGCCCACCATGAGTAAGCGCCTTTCACCTGGCCGTGCAGATAACGGAAAGTGTCGGTGAAGCCCTTCGCGAGCAGATTCGTGAAGCCGGTACGCTCCTCGTCGGTGAAGCCGGCGGACATATGATTGTTCTCCGGGTGGGCGAGGTCGATCTCTTCATGCGCGACATTGAAATCGCCGCAGGCGATGACCGGCTTTTCCTGATCCAGACGGCTGAGATAGTCCGCGTAGCAGCTGTCCCACTTCTGCCTGTCCGGCAGCCGCTGGAGCTCACCGCCCGCGTTCGGGGTGTAGACATCTACAAACCAGAAGCCGCCGAAGTCCAGTGTCAGCAGGCGGCCTTCCTGGTCCATCGTATCCGGCGCGCCGATTGCCGGCACCGTTTTCTCCGCATGAAGTCCCTCCCGATACAGAACCATCGTGCCGGCGTAACCCTTCCGGGCAGGCGGCTGAGAGCTGACCCACTCGATCTGGTAAGCCGGGAAATATTCCTCCAGGGCTTCCAGGTGCTTCTTTGTCGGCCCCTTGACGGAGAGCTTGGTCTCCTGGATCGCGAAGACATCCGGCTTCTCACCAGCGATCTTCTGCAGGACTTCCCGGGACAGAACGGCCCGCGCAGAGTCCGATGTCAGTGCGGCGTTCAGCGAATCTATATTCCATGATATGAATTTCAGCATATTACTGTTCCCTCCTTCTGCCAGATTTCACAGGCATCATTCATTATACTCTTGAATGCGTTGAAAATAGAAGAAAAAAAGGCACTTACGAAAATACTCCTCTTCAGACCAACATAATCTGAGGAGGAGTATTTTACAGCCATGCAAATATGAGACGCTGTCCGTCCCTTGTCCTGCCCTGTTTCCGGGGCATCTGAATAATGGAGCGGGTGAGGAGAATCGAACTCCCGACCCGAGCTTGGGAAGCTCGTATTTTGCCATTAAACTACACCCGCAGAAGCTGCTGACGGAAAAGTTTCCGCTCTTCCGTCAACAGTATTCATTATACTATCAATTCATGACTGCATCAAGAAAATTATCCGCTTACCGTAATTAACGCTGTGCGTCCATGACAGCCTTTACCTTTGCCGGAATCATGCGGCACTGGTCGATTGGAATGGCAGCCAGGGAAACACGCAGTCCGTCTCCGAACGGGATGATGAAGATTCCTTCCTTCTCGATTTCTCTTCCCAGAGACTTCGGATCATCGCATGGAATGACGGCAAAGAATCCGCCGTCGAACGGCATGATCGGAAGGCCTGCTTCCTTTGCGGCTTCCTCAAAGGCGCGGCCTCTGGCCAGGAGCATGTCGCGGATTTCCGCGCGCTCGGCTGTTACCTTGTCCAGGAGATCTTTGTCCGCAAAAATTCTCTCAATGATGCTCTGGCCGACTCTCGGGCTGTTCGACCAGCTTGCTCTTGCGGAGAATTCGCAGACACGGACGAATTCTTCTGCTTCTTCTTCTGTCTTGCTGAATCCGATCAGTGCTCCGCAGCGCATTCCGTACAGGGTGAATGTCTTGGAAAGGCTGAATGCCAGCATCGGCTTGACGTTCTCCGGAAGCTCCTCCAGGAATGGCAGGAAGGAACGGGCCTTATCCTCGTCGCCGGCAAAATCAATGTAGGCGGTGTCGACGAGCAGAGCAATCTTCTTGTCTGCAGGCTGCGCGGACAGGATGCTGATAACCTGCTTCCACTCATCGTCGGTCATGCAGTATCCGGTCGGGTTCTGTGCCGGTGTGTTCAGGATCATCAGCAGGGAATCCTGCTTCTTCAGCAGATCCTCAACAGTGGCCTTGAAATCCTCTGTATTGAACTTTCCTGCCTTATCGAACAGGCGGAATGTCGCCGTTCCTCTTCCCAGCTCATCGGCGATCTTTCCGTAAGGGCCCCAGTGCCAGTCTGCAACCAGGATCTTGTCTCCGCGCTGTGTATAGTTTCCGACAGCCAGACGGATGGAACCTGTCCCTCCAGGGCTTGCAACGGCTCTGACGTAACCCTTCGGCTGATAACTCTTCAGCGCAGCCTGGATAACGGCCTTGCGGAATCCCGGTGTGCCGCCGATCGGTGCGTACGGCGCGTATTCTTCCGGAGTCAGTTCATGGAATACCTTGTCTACAGAAGACAGTACCAGCAGCTCGCCCTGATCATCCAGCAGCATGCCGACGGTTGCATTGCAGACCTTATCCTTTCCTTCTTTCGCGATCATTGCGTTCGCTCTTCCGCTGACGGCGAAAATCGTATCTTCTGATGGAATGGTTCTGCCATTCTCCTGTGCCAAGATATACTCTGACATGAAATGCCTCCTTCTGTAACGTCTGTAGTAATTAATTGTTTCAGGCCCCGCGGGCCCTGCTTGTCCCGATTATAACGCGGAGCCGCCATCACTTTCAAGTGTGTCAAGAATTCTCACACGGATGAAATGGATGTTTTTCCCCCGGGCGCTGAATTTATCTTCATACTCTGTCGTTACGATCTGGTCTTCCGGCAGGTCCTTATGCAGGTCATGGGACAAAAAGTCCACGCTCATCAAGGGATTAGCCCTGAACTGCTCTTCCGAGTACGCGAACAGTTCATCATTATCGGTTTTAAATTCAATAAACCCGCCAGGTTTCACCACACTGGCGAACTCTCCGAGCATCCTCGGACTCGTCAGACGGCGTTTTTCATGACGCGGCTTCGGCCAGGGATCACTGAAGTTTAAATACAGGCCGTCAATTTCGCCTTTCTCAAAAAAATCACGGGCATCGTGAACGTACTGCAGAATGAAGCGGACGTTTTCACATTCTGCCGCCTTTGCCTTCCGCAGCGCGTAGAATCCGACGCTGCCCTGACCCTCAATAGCCAGATACAGATTTTCCGGATGCAGAGAGGACATTCTGGTAATAAACTGTCCTTTCCCGCAGCCGACCTCTGCGTACAGCGGACGGGTCTGCAGATCCTGTTCTTCCAGCGGTTTCCTTTCCTCATGAAAGAGGGGCTCCCGGAATGCGCTCCTCCAGCAGCCCTTCTGCTCCAGCGGATTGGAAATCAGCTGGTTTTCATATTCTTTCAGCCTTTCATCTAAATTCTTTATATGTCTCTGTCTCATGTTACCTCTTAAATATCTGCCGGAATCAGAATCCGCTCAACGATAATAACGGCCAGAAAAGCAGCCAGCAGAATCATGCTGACGACATCTGCCTTGTGAAAGCGCATCTCGTGCAGGCGCGTTCTCCCTTTGCCGCCTCTGTAGCAGCGGGACTCCATCGCCATGGCCAGATCCTGGGCGATACGGAAGGCACTGACAAACAGCGGAATCAGGATCGGCACCAGGGACTTGGCCCTGCGCACGATATTTCCGGATTCAAAATCCGCGCCTCTTGCCTGCTGCGCCTTCATGATCTTATCCGCCTCATCCAGCAGGGTCGGAATAAAGCGGAGTGCAATTGACATCATCATGGCAATGTCATGTGCCGGCAGTCCAAAGCGTTCAAACGGACTCAGCAGCCGTTCAATGCCGTCTGTCAGCCGGATTGGCGTCGTCGTCAGGGTCAGCAGGGACGATCCGATAATCAGAAGGATCAGACGGATTGCCATGAAGACGGCGGTGATCACACCTTCCATGGTGATTTTCAATGGCCCGATCGTCCATATTACCCGTCCGTCCACCATAAAGATGTTCAGCAAGAAGGTAAACAGCAGAATAAGGATGATCGGCTTCAGTCCGCGCATGATAAAACTGAGCGGGACTCTGGAAACGATGACACAGAGGGCAATCGCGGCCGCGCAGATCCCAAATCCGATAAAATTGTTGACGATGAACAGCTCCACGATAAACAGAAGTGTCGCGGTTATCTTCACTCTCGGATCCAGACGGTGAATCGGCGACTGGCCCGGATAATACTGTCCTAATGTTATATCTCTCAGCATTTTCTACTCTTTTCCTGTAAATACTCTGCGAGTTCATCGGCCGCATCGTCCCTGGTCAGGGCATCCACCGGAACATCACAGCCTTCATCCTTCAGCTTCAGCATGAGTTTTGCCGCGGATGGCAGATCCAGGCCTGCATCCGCGAGGCGTTCTCTCTGCCGGAAGATTTCTGCCGGTGTTCCGGACATCATCAGCTGTCCCCTGTCCATAACCAGGACTTTATCGCTCAGCGCGGCAACATCATCCATATTATGCGATACAAAAATTACAATGTTTTCTTCCCTCTGATGGATTTTCTTTATCATGCGGATAATTTCTCTGTGGGCACCGGGATCCAGACCTGCTGTCGGCTCATCAAGGATAAGCACCTGCGGCCGCATGGCAATAATCCCTGCAATAGCGACCCTTCTTTTCTGTCCGCCGGAAAGTTCAAATGGTGAACGGTCCCCGATTTTGTCGGCATCCAGGCCCACCAGTTCCAGCGCCTCTCTGACCCGTTCTTTTATCTCCGCCTCGCTCAGGCCCAGGTTTTTCGGCCCGAATGCGACGTCGGCCGATACCGTTTCCTCAAAGAGCTGGTATTCCGGATACTGGAACACCAGACCGACTCTCTGGCGGATTTCACGCATGGCAATTCCGGATTCCGTAATGTCCGTTCCGCCGACGATGATCGTGCCCTCGGTCGGTTTCAGCAGTCCGTTCAGATGCTGGACCAGGGTGGATTTCCCTGATCCGGTATGTCCGATCACTGCGGCAATCTGTCCGTCGAAAACCTCAAAACTGACGTTGTCCAGTGCTTTCTGCTCGTCCGGCATTCCCGCATTGTAAATGTATGAAAGATTTCTTACTTGTATTGACATATGAATTCTACCAGTTTCTCTTGGGTGATGATGTCATGCGGAACTTCAATTCCGCGTTCTCTGAGTTTATGTGCCATATCAACGGCAAGCGGCACATCCAGGCGGATGCGGCGCAGGGTCTCTTCATCCGTGAAGATCTCGCCGGGAGTTCCGTCTGCCAGGATCCGTCCGTCATCCATAATGACAATCCGGTCAGCCTGGGCAGCTTCATCCATGAAATGCGTAATCAGGATAACCGTTTTTCCTTCTTCATGCAGGCGGCGGATAATCGCCATAACCTCTGCCCGTCCCTGAGGGTCGAGCATGGCTGTCGGTTCATCGAAAATGATGCATCTCGGCTGCATGGCCAGCACTCCGGCAATGGCCACCCTCTGTTTCTGTCCGCCGGAAAGAAGGTGCGGCGCCTTGGTCCGGAAGGAATACATATCCACGGATTTCAGCACTTCATCGACCCGGCTGCGGATTTCCTCCGGCGGAACGCCCAGATTTTCCGGGCCAAATGCCACATCGTCTTCTACAATTGATGCGACAAGCTGGTTATCCGGATTCTGAAAGACCATACCGGCCGTCTGGCGGATATCCCAAATGTGGGAATCATCCGCAGTGTCCCATCCATTAACCAGAATCTTTCCGCTGGTCGGAAGCAGAAGCCCGTTCAGGTTTTTTGCCAGAGTGGATTTTCCAGAACCGTTCCTGCCGATAATCGCGGTAAACGAACCTTCTTCGATATTCAGCGAAACGTCTTTGATCGCATGGACTATTTCATTTCCTTCTTCATTTTCTCTGACATAATCAAAAGCCAGATGTTCAATCTGAATGATGTCTTTCATTCCGCCACCTCTCCGGAGCCCTCGTCCTTTTCCGTCTGCATGTCTGTGCACAGCCTGTTTTCTGTGGACAGACAGACTGGATATATTATACTGCGAATAAAGATACTGAACAACTACGAAAAACGGGACTGCATCCGCAGTCCCGCCAATATCATCCCGTTTTTTCTCCGCCGCCATATTCTTATCTTTCAAAGCTGTCAAAGTACAGGATCGGCCGGGTAATCAGCTCTTAAATGTTCTGCTCCTGATCTGTACGCGCAGCAGATGCCGAATCTTTCTGTGTTCCGTCCTGAGGATTCTGTGCATCGCTCTGCGCTGCATTCTGAGCCACCGGCTTTGTCTGTGCTTCTTCCGGCTCATCCAGCTGGGCACCGTTTGTTTCCAGACGGTACTTAGGCGGCTGCTGGAGGATTTCCATAAACTGTTCACCGGTAATGGTCTCTTTTTCGTACAGGTACTGTGCCAGTTCATCCAGCTTGGAACGGTTGTCCTTCAACAGTTTGATTGCCTTTTCATGCTGCTGTCTGACCAGCTCGACTACCTTGGCGTCAATTTCCTTCTGGGTCTCCGGAGAGCAGGTCAGTTCGGAATCACCGCCCAGGTACTGGTTGGTCTGGTGCTCCATGGCAACCATATCGAACTCATCGCTCATTCCGTAACGAGTAATCATCGCGCGGGCAAGTTTGGTTGCCTGCTCGATATCATTAGACGCACCGGTTGTAATCGAACCGAAAACCGTCTCTTCGGCCGCACGGCCGCCGGTCAGCGTCGCAATGCGGTTAAGCAGTTCTTCCTTGGACAGGAGGTTCTTTTGTCCCTCATCCACCTGCATGGTGTAGCCTAAGGCACCGGATGTTCTCGGAACAATGGTGATCTTCTGCACTGGTTCAGAATGGTTCTGCAGGGCAGCGACCATGGCGTGTCCGATCTCGTGGTAGGCAACGATCTTCTTCTCTTCTGCGGAGAGGATTGCGTTCTTTCTCTGGTATCCGGCGATAACGACCTCGATGCTCTCTTCCATATCTTCCTCATGGACGACTTTTCTGCCCAGGCGGACGGCTCTCAGCGCGGCCTCATTGACGATATTTGCCAGCTCCGCTCCGGAAGCTCCGGATGCCATTCTGGCAATGGTGTTGAAGTTGACGTCGTGACCCATGTTGACCTTGCGGGCATGAACTTTCAGGATTTCCTCACGGCCCTTCAGGTCCGGAAGCTCAACCGGCACACGGCGGTCGAAACGGCCCGGACGCAGCAGTGCAGGGTCCAGAATCTCCGGACGGTTGGTTGCTGCCAGGATCATGACACCGTTGTTGTTATCGAACCCGTCCATCTCGGTCAGCAGCTGGTTCAGGGTCTGCTCACGCTCATCATTGGTGGACAGCTGATTGTCACGCTTCTTTCCGATGGCATCAATCTCATCGATGAAAACAATGCACGGCGCTTTCTCCTTAGCCTGCTTGAACAGGTCACGCACCTTGGATGCGCCCATTCCGACGAACATCTCCACAAATTCAGAACCGGAAATCGAGAAGAACGGCACGTTCGCCTCTCCTGCAACGGCCTTGGCCAGCATGGTTTTACCAGTTCCCGGAGGGCCTACGAGCAGAACACCCTTTGGCATGGTCGCGCCGATTGCGGTGTATTTCTGCGGATCGTGCAGGTACTCAACAATCTCTTCCAGATTTTCCTTCGCCTCATCTTCGCCGGCAACATCGCTGAAGTGAATTCCTTCCGTCGACTGGACATAGAGCTTCGCATTGCTCTTCCCCATGCCGAACATCATGGAATTGGCGCCTCCGGCCTTTTCCACCATCTTTTTCGACAGCCAGTTTCCAATCCAGATAAACAGCAGCAGCGGTATGACAAATCCCAGGATGCCGCTTATTACTGATGACGCGGTGCTGTTCTGCTGCAGGTTGGACGTAAACTGCGCTCCGGACTTATACAGACGCTCCGTCAGATTCTCGTCCGGCATTCGTCCCGTCTTATAGGTCACCTGATTTCCACTTCCGTCAGACGTGCTGCCTTTCAGCGTAAACAAAATATCATTTTCTCTGACCTGGACAGTCGCGATCTTTTTCTGTTCTGTATACTTCATAAAAGTACTGTAATTTACCTTCTTCACCTGACTCTGCTGAAGTGATGGCATCAGCAGCCAGTTGAACAGAACGATGATGATCAGGATAATCATGTAATACAAGATCATCGGCCGTCTCGGATTTTTTACCTCTTTCATCTCTTTTTTCCTCTTTCTGCACAATTACGAATGCAATGACACAGAGCGGCAGTAAATAAATATTTTCTGCTTACTCCGCATACATTCACGCAAATTATTTCTACACATTGTAACATACCATAAAACTGGATAAGTCCGAAAACTGTGTGAAGCTTTTGCGTCAAAACCGCGTAGAAGCATCAAATAGAAAAAGAGCCGCGCTCCCGGCATCTCTGCCGAAAGCACAGCTCTCTTTATTTTCGTGTTTCTGTCGTCTCAGAGTCCTTCTATTACTCGATGATCTCTGTTACGACTCCGGATCCTACTGTTCTTCCGCCTTCACGAATAGCGAATCTCAGTCCTTCTTCCATCGCAACCGGTGTGATCAGGTCGATCTCCATCGTTACGTTGTCTCCCGGCATGCACATCTCTGTGCCTTCCGGCAGCTGCAGGTCTCCGGTTACGTCTGTTGTTCTGAAATAGAACTGCGGTCTGTATCCGTTAAAGAACGGTGTATGACGGCCGCCCTCTTCCTTCTTCAGTACGTATACCTGGCCCTTGAACTTCGTATGCGGATGTACTGTTCCCGGTGCTGCCAGTACCTGTCCTCTCTCGATCTCGTCTCTCTGAATTCCTC
>JBJFHK010000240.1:0-7064 GCA_051893535.1 Eubacterium sp.
GGCATTGTGCGACAGCTCTTTTTTACTGATATTTATCCGGTCTCCAGATGTTCTTTTCCGCTTCGATCTGCAGCCCTTTCTTCATGGCCTCCATATAGACGCCGCCATATTTCTTCAGCCAGGCTCTGCGCCTGCGGTAGTCTGGAAGAATCTTCTCCACTTCTGCCCAGAATGCCGGGGAATGGTTCATTTCTTTCAAATGGCAGAGTTCATGCACCACCACATAGTCCTGAATCTCTTCCGGCATTTTCATCAGCAGACAGTTGAAATTCAGATTCATCTGGGAAGAACAGCTTCCCCATCTGGTTTTCTGATTCCGGATCGTAATACGACCGTACCATACCCCCATCTGACGGGCATAGGCATCCGCTTTCTTCGGAAGCACTTCCAGTGCCTGATCCGCAAGTTCACGGAGCTCTTCCACAGAAATCGGCTCGATTTCCGGCATCTGCGCGATTCTGTCCTGCACCTGCCGGACATGCTTCTCGATCCATCCGCGGCTTTCCTCGACCACATGCAGTACTTTCCGGTCAGAAGTATTCAGCGGCACCCGTACGATAACCTGCTGTTTTTCTCCATTGACGGAGACAGCACAGCTTTTACGCTTACTGTATACAGCAATGCACGGATAACCGCTGAAGTTATACGGCAGTTTTTTTATGAGCCTCTGCCGCATTAAAACATCTCCTCGTGATAGAAGCCCTGTACATCGGCCTCCTTCTCATCGATGGCATTTCTGATCGTGTCTTCCTGATCGACAGGAACCATCCAGCAGAGTCCGCAGCTTGCGGAAATGCTGCGCGGAACCGGCACAAGCCGGCCCGGCAGACCCTTTTCTTTCGCCATGGATTCCATCGCCATGGCTGCCGTCGTAGAACGGAAGGTCACGATAAATTTCATTTCTTTTTTCCGCATCAGTTAAGGCCTCACGACATGACCTGCATCGTTCATTGTAGAAACGATGTCGTACATGTTTCCGATAATGCCGACCTTGACCTTATCTTTAATTCCATAGAAGTCTGCGCATGTTCCGCATGTGATGATCTGAACGCCTTCATCTTCCATCTTCTTCAGGTCTTCCAGAACATCAGATCCCTCTGTTGTCAGGAATGCTCCTCCGTTGTAGAACAGCATTGCCTTCGGCAGAGTATCCAGCTGTGTAATTGCATAGATGCAGCTCTTCATCAGCTTTTCTCCGAGCTTGTCATCTCCGGTTCCCATATATCTGGAAGAGAATGCATATACGACATTTCTGCCTGCAACAACATCACAGGACTCTACTGCATCCTGACCCTTGCCTGCACCTGCAGCATCGATGGCATCCTGGCCGACATGCAGAGTAAGATGAAACTCACTGTCGGAAACCTTGTCCAGTTCAACCTGAGCGCCCAGAGTATTTCCGAGACGGGTAACATTCTGAACTGCAGTCTCATTATCTACATGAACTTCTACATCTGCCGGTTCGTCCAGCTTCTCTACCTGTTTCTTGGTCATGACAACCGGAACCGGGCACTGCTTGCCCATTGCATCTACAATAATCTTTGCCATTGTGGCACCTCCTGTTTTTCAAAATAATATATATTCAGCCGGAAAGTTCCGGCGAACAATCACGTCTTTATTTAGTCTGCGTAAACCGAGCGGATTGCATTGAGTGCGTAATCCACTTCTTCCTCAGTCGTCCAGTATCCGAAGGCGAAACGCACGGTTCCTTCCGGGAAGGTTCCCAGGGTCTTATGCGCCAGCGGTGCGCAGTGCAGAGCGCATCTCGTCATGATTCCGAACTCGCTGTCCAGGATCGAGGACATCTCTGCATTATCGATCTCGTCAAAATTCACAGAAACGACGGCTGTACGGCCCTCTCTTCCCTGCGGTCCGACGACATGCGCCTGCGGGATATCCCTGAGGCCGTCAATGAAACGCATGGCACGGTCAAGTTCCTGTGATCCGATTTTCTCCGGTGTCTCCTGCAGAATGAACTCCAGTGCCTTGTGCATGCCGACGATTCCCGGCAGATTCATGGTTCCCGCCTCAAATTTATCCGGCAGGAAATCCGGCATCGTCTGCAGATGCGACACACTTCCCGTGCCTCCCAGAATCACCGGCTGCAGTTCCTGCGCAAACGCGTCCGTCATCATCAGCGCGCCGATTCCCTGCGGGCCGAGAAGGCCCTTATGACCGGTCACGCACAGGGCATCCAGATGCATCTTCTGAAAATCAATCGGAACCGTGCCCGCGCTCTGCGCCGTATCCAGCGCAAAATACACACCGTGGTGCATGCAGATCCTGCCGATCGCCTCAGCGTCCTGCAGGGTGCCTGCGACATTCGATGCGTGATTGATCACCGCAAGGCGGGTGTTCTTCTTAATCGCCTTCTCAAATGCGTCCAGATCCAGATATCCTTCCTTATCACAAGGACATACGGTCACTTCCACACCGTGTTCCTTCATCTTAAATGCCGGACGGGACACCGCATTATGTTCCATCGCAGAGATAATCAGGTGATCTCCCGGCCTGAGAAGCCCCTGAATTACATAATTCAGACTGTATGTAATTCCCGGGGTAAAGACGACCTTTCCCGGCTGAGGAAAATTGAACAATTTTGCAAACCGTTCCCGGGTTTCATAGACAACCTCACCCATGGCGTACGCCGACTGATATCCGCCGCGGCTGACATTACAGCCAACATTGGTCATAAAATCACTCATCGCATCGCCTGTACCCGGCGCCTTCGGAAATGACGTGCTTCCGTTATCCAAGTAAACCTTACGCATTTTATTCTCCGTTTCTTGTATCTGCTTTCCGGGGAACCCGCTGCAGCAGGCTGTTTTAATCTATTGACAAAAACAATACGTCAGCCGCATACCAGCAGGGAAATAAATCCCCTCAGTAAAAATTATAAGATTCTGCCATACTTCTGTACAATTGATAATCTCTATTCACTCACTCCAGTATAATACAGAATCATTTAATTTGCATCCGACCACTAATAACATGCCGTATCGTATATACCACAAAAGGGAGCCGTTTATCACAGCTCCCTTTCGTCACTTATTTTTCTATTTATCGAGATATTTGCAGTACTCATCTCTGATATCCGTCATCTCTTCAATGATATCATCGACATCGAGTACCATCTCCATCATGCTGATCTGCTCGTCATAAACGTCAGGATCGAACTCTTCTTTCATTTCAGGTTCAACAACATGGTAAACTGTAAGTCCCAACTGGACATTCGTCAACGGACCTGCGAAAGTCGGATCTCCTGCTGTTACGGTTTCAGCAGCCAGGCCGGCAGCCTCTCCCTCAGCAGCACCAAGCAGTACAACTACGTTCTCCGGGCCGTACTTCTCAGCAAACTCCTTAACTCTCTTCTGGTTCTCCAGGTCCATTGCGCCTGCGCTCGTTCAGACGAAGCACTCCGTGGACGAGAATACGACTTCGCCGCCCGCAGACTTAACGCATTCTGCGATGGCGTCGCCCGGAATTCCGTCACGGTCGCCGATAATAACTACTTTTTTGCCTTTTAAAATAGCCATCATCTATCTCCTTTCTTTTTTATTATGATTTTTATAATCATGTTTACTTTACTTTGTTATATTGATAATATCACTATTCGCTTCAAAAAGCTATAGGCAAAAGCAATATTTCACAAACTTTTTTAATCACGTATGTTAAACTTTATTCCACTGGAATTTCAACATCCGTGAATGTTCACTAATCCTCGAAAATGGTCTGCTCGGTAACCTCTGTAGACAGTGCCTTCAGAGCCTTCTCGACAATATGACGGCGGAGTGCCTTTTCCTCGTCATGATCCAGCTCCGGATTACCCAGAGGATGAGGAATAGCGATAGCAGGAACGATTCTGTTCGCACCTACTGTCATAGAAATAGGAGTAACTGTGCAGATATGAACTACCGGCAGTCCAGCTCTCTCGATTTCCTTAACCATCGTTGCACCGCAACGCGTACAGGTTCCTCAGGTGGAAGTGAGAATAACCGCGTCTACACCGTCATTCTTCAGTTTCTTTCCGATTTCTGCAGCGAACTTCTTTGCAGATGCTACAGCTGTTCCGTTTCCTACAGTTGCATAGTACTTATTATGCAGCTTGCCGATAACGCCTTCCTTTTCCATGTCACGCAGTACATCGACTGGCAGAACACGGTCTGCATCTTCGTTCGCGTAAACCGGGTCATATCCGCCGTGAGCAGTCTCATAAGTGTCTGCTGTCAGGTCCGTTACGCCGGTAATGTCATACTCACCATAGTGAGATGCGGAAGAACTCTCGATGTGATCCGGATTTCCCTTTGGAACGATTCCGCCGGATGTAACCAGAGCGATCGTTGCCTTGGACATATCCTTAACTGCCGGATTCGGAGCAACACGGTCAAAGCTCGGCATCGGATACTCTGTCGTAAATGGCTTGTCAGCCAATTTTTTCAGCAGCATCTCAACGGCACGCTCGGAACCTCTCTTCTTCTCGAAGAAGTTGACTCTGACACCGTTCGGCATATATCCCTCTTCACAGGAAGCGCCGATCTTCTCGCCCTTTGCGAGCTTCAGAGCCAGCGGAGCCATCTTCTTCATGGCAGCTCTCATTCCTGCTGCGCTGTTCTTGGTCGCAACGATCAGAACCTTGTTCTTATACATGTCTGCGCCCGGGTTCTCCTCAAACATTCCTGTTACGGACGGAATGCCAAGTTTTTCCTGAACAGCAGCAGCCATTGTTCCGCAGGCAACACCGTAACGGCCGGCGTTAAATGCCGGTCCCGCAACGAATACGTCCGGCTTCAGTTCTTTAACCATTTCCAGGATATCTGCGGTGGCCTTGTCAATATTTTCGTTAAAATAGGAATCTCCGCAGACAATCGTTCCGACGATCTCTGCTTCGTCCTTCAGTCCTGCCTGCAGGGCCAGTCCCGGTCCTACGACTTCACCCGGTCTGCATTCAGCCGGATAATCAGCCTTCTCCTCTCCGCCGATCTGAGCGAAGAACTGGTTGATATAGTGAACGACTCTCAGTTTAGCCATTTCTCTTCCTCCCCTCTTATCTTGCGCTCAGTTTATTGAAGCCCGTCTCGTTGGTTGCGCCTGTGATAACCTGCAGCTCAACTTCCAGAGATCCGTCTTCACGCAGTGTCTCTTCGCTTGCTCCGGCGATCTTATTGATGAATGCCAGAGTTCCGATAACCTTATCCATCTTCGGCAGGATGATCACTTCATTTGCGTTTCCGCCAGTAACTACTGCATCAGCAGCGGCGTCAGCGTCTGCCAGGGACTGGGACTTTCCGTCTCTTCCTGCGTACTCATCGGTGATGATGACGGTCTTTACGCCTTCAGCCTCGATCTTCTTGCAGTTCATGATCAGGTCCGTATCCGGATTTCCGAATCCTTCCTGAGATACGATTACACCGTCCAGATCCAGCATCTTGCAGAGCTTTGCTGTGAAATTGGAAGAACGTTCCTTGTCTGCGAGGTATACATTTTCATTGGTGATAATCTGGCAGACGAAGTTCAGCTTCTTTCCATGCTGCTTGAACAGATCCTGGACAACCGGGTTATTCTGATGAACGTAAGTAGGGTTCTTATCGCATGCGGATACGCAGTTTCCGGAGATAATCGCGCCATCCATAACTTCTGTCGGGCTGAGCAGTGTCGGCAGGATCTTCTTTGCGTCTACGCCGTAAACATAAGTGTCATGCAGAAGTCCCTGGCTCTGCAGCATCTGAACATAAGCTACTCTCGGCAGATCCGGATACTTTTCCAGACCTTCCTTGATTGTGCATGTCTCGAATACTTCAGTCTCATCCGGTGTAAGGTCTCTTGCGAGCTCACCGACGTAAGACGCAACGCGGAATCCGGCCATTCTTACAGCTCTCTCATAATCGTGCTGCTTGATTCCCTCAACCGGCTCCAGAACCATAACCAGGTTCAGTGTCTTGGAGAACGGTGTGTAATCAGCTCCCGGACCGGTCATGTCGATAACGCCTTCCTGGAATCCTACGATCGGACCAGCGGTTACAACAGCCATGCCCTTCAGCGCATAGGTCTTTCCGGATCCTACGGTATCAACCTTGGCAATTACACCAGGGAACTCTCCGCCGTTTCCCTCAACCTTTACACGCGGCTCGATAACATCCTTAACCGGTGTGATGCGGACAGACTCGCCAGGTTTAGCGATATCGAACTCAGCAGTCTTGAGATGCTCATCCTCAAGTGCAACCTTGGTCAGTTCCTCTTTGTTAACGTAGAGGACGCCGTCCTGCACCTTGGACTCATCTGCGAACTGGATATCCGTAATGTGGATATAGCCCATTTCCAGTTTCATATCTGGTTCCCTCCTTTTTCAGAAGAAGTGTTAATTATTAAATGTTCGTGTTGGAATTAATGCTCTAGCGTTAATATATCTAATATTCAGCGGCATAAACCCATATGTTTCCTGCGGATTACAGCCACTCATCAGCAGAAGACATTCCGCTCTCAATCAGCGTCATGTCCACCAGCTGGAAATCCTTATAAACCCCCGGTTTATACGTAAATGTGCGTTTTTCGAATTTATCGCAGGTTTCCACCGCGCGTTCGATCAGCTCTATAGAACGCGGATCCGGCTTTCCTGTCTGCTTTCTGACGAGCAGAGATTTATACGGTGTTTCGTTCGGCTTTACGCTTCCGGAGAGCGGATGCGTCAGGAGTTCATGCCCCTGCATAATCCAGTTCATTGCCTCCTCCAGAAGTTCCCTGTATGAAACATCCTTATAGACAAGGTCATGAGTACTGCTGAACTTCTCATCGACCATCGGATTGTTAGTAATTATGATATATCCGGCACTCATGACATTCTCCTCTCTGCGTCGAAAAAAACGCATCCTTCTGACAGATCACTCTGTCTCCCGCACATCCGATGAATAAAAAAGGGGGCGTACCTGCAGAATGCTCTGATTTCTGCGGTCGTCCCTTCTGTCTGCAATGTGAAAGAGGATGTGTCCTCCTGCATAGATCCAGAATCCAGTCCGTTTTCCAGTCCTTTTACCTGAAAGTTTCACAGCATCTGCTGCTTGCCCCTTCGG
>JBJFHK010000241.1:0-7049 GCA_051893535.1 Eubacterium sp.
CAAACTTCTGCCGCGGCCGGCGGTGCTTGTTCCCAAGGCCGCGGCACACCGCATTTTCCTGCTGAAAAGCAGAATACAGACATTGGTATACTTTAATTACTGCTTGTGAAAGCGGCGCAGAAATCTCTGCTTCCTGTGCCGTTTTCCGTGAAATACAGATATATATGGATTTTCAATATTGCCCGGTACCATTATTCATCCTCGTAAATGGTACCGGGCATATTATCTTTTCCTTGAAAATACTATCTCCGCAGTCACGGAATAAGTGACGGATTTCTTCCTCTATTCTGTGTTTCTCCTGAAATCGGGAAATCTTAACATGCAATTGCGGAAAAATATGGTAATATAATATAAAGGAATGTGCGAAGAATTTTTGGAATGGGAGATTTATCATGCAGAAGAACATTGCTTTTTTTACCTCGGACTGGAATTATCAGCTGGTCAACCGGTTTCTGGAAGGCATGGAGCAGTTTCTGGAACTGAATCCGGATGTCGATATTTCTGTCTTTGATGAGTTTGGCGTTTATGGAAGTGAAGACCCGCAGGATGCGGCGGACGAGTTTTTCTATCTGCCGGATCTGACCCGTTACGATGGAGTGATTCTGGAAGGAAACCAGTCCTGGCCGGGAGAAATGCGGCAGAAGTTCGCGGACTACGCGATGGGACTGGGGCTTCCGGTTGTATCCATCAATTACCAGCTTCAGGGCGTGACTTTCGTCGGTACGGATAATTTTGAAGCTGAGAAAGAAATTACCGAGCATGTGATCCGCGCACACGGAGCCAGAAAGCTGCTTTTTGTAAGGGGTCTGAGACGCAGTGAAGAGGCGCAGTCCAGAGAACAGGGATTCCTGGCCGCCTGCAGGGAAAACGGTGTCGGATCTGCCAATTACCAGATCGTCGACGGATCCTGGTCCAAGCAGAGTGGATATGACGCTGCAGAGAAACTTCTTCAGGATCATGGATATGATGCGCAGGCCCTTCCGGATGCTGCTGTGCTGAGCAATGACGATATGGCAGTCGGATTCTGTGACTGCATGAAGAAATACGGAGTGAGAGTCCCGGAGGATATTCTGGTTACCGGTTTCGACAATCTGACGATCGGCGCTTTCCATGAGCCGCGTCTGTGTACGATTGAACGTGATTATCCGGGAATTACTTACACTGCGCTGACCGTTCTGAAGGAGCGTATCGAAGGCAGTGCCGGCGGCGGAAGCGACTGCATCTACAGCCCGCACAGACTGGTAAACAGCGCGTCCTGCGGATGCCCGAATGATCCGGGAGACATCGAGCGCCTGAAAAAGAATTATCACGAGCAGGAACTTTACATGCAGAACTATTACCGCAGACAGTCTGCCATGGACAGGGCAATGCTGGATGCAGAGGATCTGAATGACTTTATGGATACCTTTGAGAAATTCGCTCCGGTACTGGGTGCGCGTAATGTATACCTGATGATCAATGCCGGCTATCTCCGTCAGTATGAACGTGAGCATATTGATGGAGCCTATTCCGGGCAGGCAGAACTGATGGCCGTTGCGGGAGAAATGGCAGGAAAGATGAAGCTGAATGACGGCACACACGTATACAGTGAGTTTTCGGCAAAAAATATGCTGCCAGAGGGGATTCCGTCAGAAAACCGTCTGATGATTTTCTGCCCGCTCCACTATAATCAGGTTCATCTAGGCTATGTGGCGATGGATGGAAGATCACCGTCCATTGAGTTTAATTTCCTTCAGACCACGCTGATGCTGATGGAAAACGCAATGGAAAATATCAGAAGAACCCATCTGCTGAAACAGCTGAACCACCGTCTCCATACCCTGTATGTAAAAGATCCGCTGACCGGATTATACAACCGGATCGGCCTGGAACGCTTTGGAGCGCCGATGTTCGACCGTCTGCGCAAAGAAGGGAAAAATGTTCGTTTCTGCTTCATGGATGTAGATAATATGAAGGAAATCAATGCGATCTACGGATATGAGATGGGCGACACGGCTCTGCGGATGCTGGCGGACAGTGTCAGCGCAATCTGCAGTGAAGAGGGATGCTTCGGTATGCGTTATGGAAGTGATGAATTTCTTCTGCTCGGCGAAACGGACGGCGATCATATCGGTGAGCGCCTGGAAGACGCAGCCAACAAGGCGGCAAAAGACAGCGGATACCCGTTCCGTCTGCGGATCAGCCTTGGCCAGTTTGTTTTGTCCTCTGATGAAAAGCTGTCTCTGGAAGCCTGCATTAATAAGGCGGGTCAGAAAATGATCGAGGATAAGAAGAATCACAGCGCGTAGGCACATGAACATGCCGGGTCAGCCGCAGCGCAGACCCGGTCATAACAGAATACAGAAAGGGGGAAATGATTCATGCGCACTCATGCAGGTCAGTCAGTGAAAAATCACAGATCCAGAAAGGGACGTTACGTCAAAAATTGGAAGACCTTGAATTATTTCTGCCCTTCGGAAGACGGAAAATCTGTTCAGGTCTATGGTGTAAAGAAAAAGAACACCGATCTGTGGGTCGGCGGGAAGATGAAGATGGTTTCGCTGGGCGCTGTTCCGCTTCCTTACCAGGCCGGGCAGAAATCCTACTGGAACAAGGCTGGAATGTCCTGGGGAGGAAAGCAGCTCTGGTGGAAACATTCCAATGATCCGGCGGCGCTGAAACGGTACAGGAAGAATGCTTTTGCCGTGGCCGCATTTTCACGGACGCATAAAGGTGGTCTGACACTGCACCAGTATGAGCAGGAGAGAGCCGCAAAAGCTCAGCGGATCCGCATGTGCCTGTTCATGATCGTCGCCTGCACGGGGATGCTGTTTGGCGCGGCCTTTTTCAACCAGAGCCAGAATTCCCAGGAACCGGGCGCCGCTATGCGATGCAGCGGTATAATCGCCGTCCAGAATGCCGGAAATACTGTGGACGGCGGGACGCAGAGTGAATAATAACGAAGAAGGATAAGCCCCTTTATGAGAGACAGTGAAAAGATCGGAGAATCTGGTCTTTCCTGCTGCCTTTTCATGAAGGGGCTGTTTTTGTTTCCCGTCTGCTGATGAAAATTGGCAGCAGATTTATTCTGTATATAGAAAAACAGGACTTTACATGCTAAAATAAAAGTTGTTTGACCCGAAGAATTAGGAGAAAGAAGGCTCATAAGATATGGAATACACCAATCCGAAAATGGGAAGAAACGAACTCTGCTGGTGCGGAAGCGGTAAAAAGTACAAGAAATGCCACATGGATTTTGATCTGAAAATTGATGAGTATGAGGAACGCGGATACGAGGTTCCGGAGCGCGCGATCATCAAGACGCCGGAGGAAATCGCCGGAATCAAAGAGAGTGCGAAGATCAATATCGCGGCTCTGGACGCGGTTGTGGAAAAGATTCATCCGGGCATGGCGACGATTGAAATTGATGACCTGGTGTACGATGTGGTTACCAAGGCCGGTGCAATCCCGGCAGATCTGAACTATGAGGGTTATCCGAAGAGCGTGTGCACATCGGTTAATAATGAAGTGTGCCATGGAATCCCTTCTGAGGATGTTATCCTGAAGGACGGAGATATCGTAAACGTTGATATGTCCACGATTTATAAAGGATATTATTCAGATTCTTCCCGTATGTTCATGATCGGAGATGTTTCTGAAGAGAATCAGAAACTCGTCCGTGTGGCAAAGGAATGCGTTGATCTCGGCGTAAAGGCGGTAAAGCCGTGGAAGACGCTGGGTGACATGGGTGATGTTGTTCACCGTCATGCTGTTGAGAACGGATACAGTGTTGTCTGGGAATTCGGCGGACACGGCTGCGGATGCGAGTTCCATGAGGATCCTTTTGTCAGTTACGTCAGCAAGCCGGGTGAGGAAATGCTGATGGTTCCGGGCATGTGCTTCACCATCGAACCGATGATCAATCTGGGCCGCCCGGAGATCAAGGTTGATGAGAAGAACGGCTGGACCGTTTACACCAGAGACGGAAGCATGTCTGCGCAGTGGGAAGTACAGGTCCTGGTTACCGAAGACGGCTGCGAAGTACTTGCTTATTAATATGAAATTGACGGAAAGCAGAAAATGTTTACCAGACTCGCCGCTGTCGTGCCGGATTCACGCAGTACAGCAGCGGGTGAATAAACAACTGTAAAGAAGAGAAATGAAAATGATCCCGAAACACCGCCCGGAAAGGGCCGGCGTTTCGGGATCTTCTGTTTTTGTGAGTTTTCCGGGCCCGGAAATTTTCTGTCCCGGGCCGGAGAAAATTCCGACGGGGATGATCCCGAATCCTGAAGAATATGCCGATGAAGCTTCGCTCAGGATGCAGGTCTATTTTACTTTTCCGATTTCCTGAAGAATCAGCTGAATGTGCTGGTCGTAGTTTTTCAGGGTGCGTTCCCAGGCGAGCAGGGTCCGGCGTCCGAAGTCCGTGATGGAAAACACCCGTTTTGGTTTTCCGGAAGTGCGGTCGATGACAGAAGTCAGGCAGTTGTCCTGCTCCAGCTTTTTCAGACGGCGGTAGAACCCTGCAGGATCAAGGCTGTTGGCAATCAGTCCGTCATTTTTCATCTTCTGCATCAGCAGAAATCCGTGCGCAGGGGCCTTGCTCAGTTCAAGCAGGATCGACGGCTGCAGAAGCCGGTCCAGATAGACGCCGTTGCAGGAAAAATTTTTGTCCGGGGTACTGATGTTCAGGTTCAGCCAGCCTTCATAGAAGGTGTTCTGGAAGGTCTGGCGGTTTTTCGCCTGCGGCAGATTCAGGATGCAGTTCGCATCTTCCTGATCTGCAGGGTGCAGGTATCCGGATTTCATATCTTCCGCATTGATCAGACAGGGCGTCGGATGGTCGGTGAACATTTCCGGATGCAGCAGATAAGCGGCGGCAACTCCGTCCCAGAAATAGGAGCTGTCCGCGCCGTAGATGACTTCCTTGTCATGGAAGCGGTAACCGCATTTCTGCGCGATATACATGCCGCTCGGATTGTCATTCAGGCACATCTTGTCCATAAATTCGTCCTTCGGCAGTTCAGAGACCGGAAGGCAGTTATTCCCCGTAATGATGCTGATATTTTTCCCATGCGTCAGGACACAGCAGGCCGCTTCGTTATTAATCGAGAAATTCAGCTCATGAAGAGGGGTGCTTCCGTGGATGTACAGGGGTTCCGTGATGCCGCCCATCAGTACGATCTGGTCAATTTTACTGAAAATATCCGGGTCGATCAGGTAAGCGCCGTAGAGGTTTCCCAGGGAGCCGATGCCCAGATACTTCAGTTTCCCCTTGTGCTGATCCGCCGCTTTGACGATCAGTTCCGCCGCTTCACTTTTCGGATCTTCGCCCTTTTCACTTCCTTTATACAGGGGAATGTAGCTGAGTCCGGCTTCCTGCAGCAGTTCTCTGGTACAGGAATAGGTCTCTGCCGACGTGCCGTTTCCGAAATTGCAGGCAATCCCGGTAATATCCACTTCATCCGGACAGCCGGCCAGGTAGAGAAGCGCAAGCCCGTCGTCCATCGGACGGCCTTCCATACCCATGGTATTGTCACAATCGAATAATATATGTTTCATCTTTGTTCTCTCCCGTTTCAGATCGAGGCTTCTTTGCTACCAGTATAATATGTTTTTGCGGCAAAAAGAAACTGCCCGGCGAAAGAAATGTGCTGACGCACAGTGAATCACGTATAGAAATTATCAATACGTAAAATCCTTTATATCTTGTTGACTTGCGGGTTGGGTTTAGGTATTCTTGAATATATACTAGACCTGGTCAAATGAGAGGTGTAAGAGAATGGAAAAAATTCCACTTATTCTGGACTGCGACAACACCATGGGAGTGCCCGGCTGTGATGTCGATGACGGCATGGCGCTGCTCTATCTTTTAGGCTGTCCGGAAGTTCTGCTTCTCGGAGTGACTTGTGCCTACGGAAACAACACGCAGAATACCGTATATGAGAATACCGTCCGCCTGCTGAAACTCTGGGGAAGAAGCGATATTCCCGTATGGAGGGGCGCGGAATCCGCAGAAGACAGTGAAAGAAATGATGCATCCGTATTTCTGCGGACGCAGGCAGAAAAATATTCTGGAAAGCTGACCCTTATCGCCACCGGATCCATGACCAATCTGAAAGGAGCAGAAAGCCTGAAAACAGGTTTTTTTCAGGATGTAAAATGCTTTTCTCTGATGGGCGGCGTTACAGAGCCGCTTCTGGTCGGCGGAAAAGCGATGGCAGAACTGAACCTGTCCTGTGATCCTCAGGCATCCCTTCAGGTTATCAGAAACGGCAGGGATGTCCGCATCGCAACGGCGCAGAATTCTCTGCATTCATTTATTGAAGAAGAGGAATTCCGCCGCATGCTTTCCGAATATCCGGGAGAGCTGGCAGACTTTCTTTCTCATGAGACGGATTACTGGTTCAGCTTTTACCGTGAACATTACGGGCTCGGCGGTTTTGTCTGCTGGGATGTTATGGCTGCGGCACAGGCGGTTCATCCGGAGTATTTTCTGATGAAGAAAGAATACCTGAATCCGACGGAAGAAACGCTTCAGCAGGGCATGCTGAAAGGGGACGGACAGGAAGAGATAATATCGCTTCCGGAGATCTGTGACCGGCAGGCGTACACACGGCACGTGTACGATACGATTTTTCAGGCAGATGTCCGTATTCGGAGGGAATCGTAAATTCTGCGGACGGAAGTGTGCGGAGGATGAGAAATCCGGAAACGACTTCTTCCGGGATGAGGAAAGTTCCAGGAGAATTGTCCGGAAAGATAAAGCGTGTTCTGCCGCGGCAGGCAGAAACATCACAATGGCTGCGTTTTAGAGGAGCAGAGACGGAGGCTGAGGGCAATGCGGCCGCCGGCCGGGTGGTCCTCTTGCGGGGCGCTGCGTATGCAGCGCACAGATTTTTGTCCGATATAGAAAAAGGAGTAGTTTATGAAAAGGAAAATCGCACTGGTGCTGGCGTTAATGCTGGCGCTGACGACTGCGGCTTTCGGACTGACCGGATGCGGAAGCAGCAAGTCCGACAGTTCCAAGAGCAAGGACTCTCTGGCGAACATGAGCTGGAGCCAGG
>JBJFHK010000242.1:0-1989 GCA_051893535.1 Eubacterium sp.
ATGAAAGAAATGAATCTGAAAAAACTGGAAAAAACAATCGGCATCCTGACAGCGGCTTTTGTAATCGTGTCCGTCGGTCTGCTGAGTCAGATGACCGCCCACGCGATTACTTCCGGGAAAGTGATCGAGCGGGATCACGCCCGCAGACCGGTGACGATCCTCTATAAGAAGGATCTCGGGAAGATCGATCTCGGTAACTGCGCCAGAGTAAAATTCAATAAGTCTCTGAGCGGCAAGTATCTCATTGTCTATAACGGTTATACGGACAGCTATTTCATCAACAGAAAGAGCGGTTTCAGCAGAAAGAACTGGCTGGACAGCAGGGCCGGATTCGTCCAGATCTTCACAGACAGAGAAAGTGCAGTAAACAGCTGCTATTCATGCAACGGCATTCGTCTCTACCAGATGAAGAAGGGAGGAAAAAGCAGATACGTCCTGGTAAGTTCCTATGGCTATGTGGCCGACCTGGTTCCTAAGTCGCCGGCTTACAGAGCCTTCTGGAAGTCACTGAGAGACCCGGGCAGCATTAAGGTAACCGGAATGAACGGCTGGCATGGACACGTTATCGCTTAAGTGAGCAATCAATCAATAAACAAACAGACACACAGATTATTTTGGGAGAAATGAATTATGGGAAAGAACAGAATGAAAGAAAGAACAAACACAATGAACGCAACGAACACAATCAACAAGAAAAAGGCTGCGGCAGCCGTCGTGCTGTCCGGGGTCATGGCGGCAACAGGAGTTGCGGGATCCGCCGTATCCGTTTTCGCAGGCACCAGTGCAGCGGCCGGCAAGACAGCAGGCAGCAAGACACCGGCTGTGAAAAAGACCGGTGTGAAAACTTCCTCCAGGCCGGCCACGCAGAAAGAAGCCCAGAAGGCCGTGAAGGACGCGAAGGCTGATGTAGCCAAAAAGCAGGCTGCCAAGAGCAAGGCCGACCAGAATGTCGAGAATGCGCAGAAAGCCTACGATGCGGTAAAGGATGCCAGCACATCCACGACATACGGAACAGATCCGGCACCGTATTACCAGAAAGCGAAAGACACGCTCGCGAAAATGCAGAGCGATGCGAAGACGAAACAGGACAGTGCTCAGACCGCGCAGAAACAGGCACAGGAAAATCAGCAGAAAGCGCAGGCGAATCTGAAGGCTAAGCAGGATGCCTATGATCAGGCTGTGAAGAACCGCGACCAGGCGAAAGAGGCCTATGAAGAGGCTCTGAAAGAAAATCCGAACGCCGCCCAGCAGCTGGAAAAAGACAAGTCCAGCGTCTCCTCTGCCCAGCAGAAACAGAAGGACGCAGATCAGGCCCTGCAGAAAGCGGAGGATACGTCTGAAAATGTACACGATTCCCTTACTCTGGCCCAGCAGGCACTGACCAGCGCTCAGGCAGAAGCGAAGCAGGCTGCAGCCGCGAAAACAGCAGCAGAAACTGCTTACCAGAAAGCGCAGACCGCATATAATTCGGCAAAGGCCGAACTCAGCAAGGCAGAAAGCGACTCGTCCGTCTCCGATAAAAAGGCCGCAGTAGAGACCGCGAAGCAGAATCTTGCCAGCGCCCAGGCCGCTGTAAAGACCGCGGAAGCGGATAAGACGAAGGCCGACAGCGCCGTCCAGGCAGCCCAGACTAAGCTGGATCAGGCGAAGCAGGCACAGAGCAGCTACACCAGCCAGCAGAAGGCTGCAGAAGATGCAAAAACTAAGGCCGATCAGGCGCAGAGCGCGCTGAACGCCAAGCAGACCGAATTAAGTAAGGTCCAGCAGGAAAGCAGCGCCCTCAGCCAGAAAGCTGCCCAGTTAAAGACGAAGCTCGCAGAAGCCAATGCCAGCGTGGAAACTGCAAAGCAGGCCGTCAGCAAGGCGCAGAAGAACCTGGACGCCGCCAATCAGAAGTGGAAACAGGCCCAGGCAGACGCCCAGACCGCGCTGACCCAGGCCCAGGATGCCTATGACAACGCCGGGAAGAACTTCATCGACAGCAAGGCC
>JBJFHK010000242.1:2089-6969 GCA_051893535.1 Eubacterium sp.
TCCGCCTACAGTACCGCGATTTCGAAGTATACATACTATCACTCTTTATACAAGGACCCTACAGTATACAGCACGATGGTCACCGGAGGCGAAAACCTTGCCTGGGGATATAAAGACCCGTTCACGGGATGGTACGATCAGGAAAAGCCGTACTATGTGGCAGATCATAATACGACCAAGGCAGGACACTATGAGAATATTATCGAAAAGGCCAATAAATCCATGGTCGTCACCTATATTGAAGATGGTTCAGCATCTGGAATGCTTACTTCCTATAAAGAGAATGGAGTTTCCACAGATCAGGTAAGAAAAGATCTGGACGCTTACGTCACCGCGGCAAAGGCCAGGGTCAGCAAGGCCCAGGCCCAGGTGGACGCTCTGAAGACAGCACCGTCCTATGTGACCGAGGCCCAGACTGCCCTGGATAAGGCCAACAGCGCTCTGACAGAAGCGCAGAAGGCGCCGGCTGCCGTACAGACGGAAATCGACCAGAATCAGAAAGATTCTGCAGCGAAGGCCGCTGAGCTGAAGACCGTCCAGGCAGAAGTCACGCAGGCCGAGTCGGACTATCAGAAGGCCCAGTCCACATACCAGAGCCTGAGCAATGAGGTAAAACAGAATCAGGAAGCCGCCGAGCAGGCCGCAGCCAATGTGAAGTCTGCCCAGACAGAATTGGATCAGACAAAGGCTGAACAGAGCAAGGCAGAAAGCGCGCTGTCCGATGCGAACGCTGCCGTCAAGTCCGGCCAGGATGCCCTGAGTCAGGCAGAAGACGCGCTGAGTCACGCGAACGAAATGATTTCCTCCCTGAACCAGAAAGTCACGGCTGCAAAGACCGCGATGGATCAGGCGCAGAATACCGCAGACCAGGCGGAAAGCGCCGATCAGGCTGCTCAGCAGAAGGCTGCATCCGCACAGGAGCAGAAGGATTCTGCCTCCGCGAAGGCAGCAGAAGCCGAGAAAGCTGTGCAGGACGCCCAGCAGAAGGCAGATGCCGCCGCCCAGGCCGTAAGAACTGCCCAGGACGTTCTGGAGAAGGATACGGCCGCAAACCAGAAAATTCTGGACGCGAAGTCTTCCCAGGATTCCGCAGAAAAGGCAGTAACTGCCGCAAAGCAGGCAGTTTCCGATGCACAGAACGCGGTAAGCGCAGCAGAGAAAGCGCTTGAAGAGGCAGATTCCGCATACACCGCGGCGAAAGCCGAAGCAGAAAAGGTGAACAGCATTAACCTGGATGATCAGGACAGCTATGCCGCTTATACGGATATCGCAGATGCTATGAAGCAGTACCAGGATGCCGTAAAGAATGGCGGAAGCCATACGGTCGTCACCCCTGTGGACAGCTCTGCCCAGAAGAAAGAACTGGACGAAGCAAAAGCCGCTCAGCAGAAGGCACAGCAGGATCTGACAAAGGCCATCACGAAGCTGACCATTGTCAATCACGCCCTGAAGACTCTGGAAGCAAAGACGGCAGTCGGAAAGGGCATGATCACATCCATGACCTCCGCGAAAATCCGCAAGGGAGGAAAAACAGTCAGCAATAAGAGGAAGGTGACCGTCCGCTGGAAGAAGGTCAAGAACGCAAAGAGCTATAAGCTGTACATCCGTTACTCCAAAAACGGAAAGTACAAGCCGGCGGTCAAGACCAGCAAGACCAGCTACACCTTCACCGTTAAGAAGGGGACAAACGTTTACGCCAAGGTCCGCGCGATGAACGGAAAGAAAGCCGGAAAGACTTCTTCAGTAAAGCATCTGCAGATCAGATAATCCGCAGACCAGACCATAAGACAGGGAGGTGATGTCAGGCACAGACATTTACGCAGTGACGACAAGACAGCAGGCGCGTGCCACCTGCTGATCGCTGCAAAATCTCATTCATAACTTTTCTTTCATTATTAACCATTACATTTTCTGAATACAGGCGGGTACCTCCTTGCTGGGAAGTATTTGCCGCAGCTGATAAACAGATAGATAAAATCAACATGAAGAGAGCCCGGGGGAAGCAGAGAACAGCTTCTGCCCGGGCTTTCTGCTGCTCTGGAAATCTGCCGGAAGACAGCGCGTCTGAAGGTACGAAAA
This sequence comes from Eubacterium sp., assembly GCA_051893535.1. GTDB lineage: Bacteria > Bacillota > Clostridia > Peptostreptococcales > Anaerovoracaceae > Aminicella. The sequence goes on from JBJFHK010000242.1 coordinate 4,169, forward strand.
AATTGTAAACACCGTCTGCGATAATACAGACACAGTAAAGGTACGGAAGTCAGAGCCTGAAGGATAACCGGGCAGGGAATGACGAAGGTACGAAAAAAGTGCACAGGCAATGCTGCATAATGAAACTGTTGAAAGAAAGCGATGAGGAAAGAAAGGACAATGAAAATGAGAGAAATGGAAATGAATACTTACTTTGGAAACGAAGCCGCTGTTGTTACGTATTTAAGAAAGAAACCGGTTCAGATTCAGCATCTGGGAAAGCCGGGAGCTAAGGCCAACCGGAAGAGGAGACACAGAGATCTCCAGTATAAAAGACGTCTGCATAAGACCCATGCAGATAATCTCAGGAAAGGCCTGAAAGAGCCGAGATACCGCCAGCGCAAGACGATCTGTGAGCGGCTGGAGGAGGAAGAAGGCAGCCTGGAAGTAAGAAGCCTCTGTATTTAACCATGCAGAAAGGCAGGAAGGGAGGTGATCCGTCGTCATTTAACAGAAAATGAACAGGATAAGATACCGGCGCTGAACATACAGCGCAGACATTATTTGGAGGGTTATGATGAGAAACAGTGAAAAAACAAAAGATCTCAGGAAACGGATCAGTATTACGGTACTCCTTGCGATTGTATCTGTCATGATGCTGATTCCACAGTCGGCCATGACAGCTTCGGCAGCGACCGCGAAAACAAATAAAATACACCAGGCGAATTCCGTCAGAATCGCAAGATCAAGTAAAAAGAAGACAAGTCTCAAGACACCGAACACCATAAAACACGTTTCCTTCTCAAAACATGGCAGAATTGTATACGTCAGATGGAATAAACCGGCAAACACAACTGGGTCTGTGCTTTATAAAGTCTATTATAAGATTGGCAGCAGATCCTGGAAGACCAGACTCACTTCATCAGCAACAGTCCGGATCGATGTGGGATACCATCAGGCCCTTCGGGTAAAGATCCGCACCTACAACCGCAGAGGCAGCACCAAGAAAGCCGGTGCAGTATCTTCTGTTTTCAAGACCGTCACCTCGCCGGCCGGCAATTCCGGTTCTCAGGAACATCCGTCCACCGATCCGGAGAATAATCATTCCGGCTCCCAGGACAATTCTGCTTCACAGAGCAGCTCTGATTCTCAGAAGGACAGTTCCGGAACGCAGGATAATTCTTCAACGAGCGGAAAGGCCGGAGAGAACACGCACAGCCAGACCCCTGGCGTGCCGTCCGGTATCAGCATCAATGGCAGCAGCGACGGTACGGTGGACGTCAGCTGGGGGGAACCAGATGAGGATGTGACTTCCTATGAACTGGACTATAAGATCGGCGATGACGACTGGCAGACCGCAGATGTTGATATTCATGGTGAATACACACTTCAGACCGGATACGGCAAAACCGTCCTGATCAAGGTAAGAGCGCTGAACGGTGACAAGGCCGGCAGCTGGTCCGCGGTCAAGAGCTATTACATGAAGCCGGAGTACGGATACTACGACGTCAGTACGGATTCTGTAACCGTGAAGATCGGCGAAACGAAGACGATTCCATGTAAGTACGTAGAAGGATGGAAAGGTCAAAATTTTGGGTGCTCCGGATTTTATGGCCTGAAGGTAAAATTAATAAATAATAATAATCTTGAGATTACGGGAACGAAAGCGGTACATGCCAAGGCAGTGCTGGCGCAGGTTGGACCATCGGGAAGAGATGACAAGGTTATAGATGTCAATGTAAGAGATCCAGAATTAGACAGCAAAGTCGACCAGATCAAGGAGGAAATGGGAATTAAAGACAGTTCGTCTGATCTGATGAAGGCAAAGCTTGCAGCAGACTGGCTGGTCAAGCATACCGGTTATGATTATGCGACATTTAATTCCGGAGACTATTCAAAAGCAGATATCAGCATTAAACATGTCCTGATGGATGAGCATCCTTTAACGATATGTGAAGGATACGCAGAAGCGTATACCTACATTCTTGAGGATCTGAATGTTCCCGTGAAAACAATATCCTATTCGAAGGGAAATCATGCGTGGAATGTCGTCAAAATCGACGGAAACTGGTACAACGTCGATACGACATGGATGGATATTGGAACGATCTGTGATTACAGGTGGTTCATGGACAGCTATCAGAAGTTAAATGAGCTGGATACGAATCATCATCATGAATACTATAACGATTCTGTTCTGGCGCAGTATCGGACAGATGATACCCGCTTCGACAGCTGGACCAGCAGCCAGTGGAAAAATTATACAGATTCCGGCAGTTCGCTGCAGGACGCCGCGTAACTGAAGGTGTATGAGAAAGGAGGGAAGAGGAAGATAACAGGAAATAAATCGCAGAATGGAGGTGCTGGAAATTGATCATGCAGCCCGGACAGGAGCAAAAGAAAGCTCCTGTCCGGGCTGCTGCTGTTATTGGTGGTTTTTATATGAAGCGGAGTCCGGAAAGCAGAAAGTGGGGAAGGCCTCAGGAAACCAGGCCGATTCCATCCAGACTCCAAACCTTAATCACAAAAGAATAAAATTTCCATACAATTCCCAATATGTTCTTATCAGAATTATCCATTAATTAAATTAATATCTTGATATTGTTGTAAAAATGATGCATCATATCCAGACAAGCAGTAATTGAAAAGTGATTTTAGATGAAAAAATATATGAATATATATAGTGAATTCAAGATAAAAGCAGATATGTTACTGTAATTATCATGTAATATCGGAAAATAGTGATTATTCGCGCTGCTTAAAATGGATTTCGATCCAATAGTTATTAGTCATAACGGAGAGGAGTTAATGATGAAGAAAAA
>JBJFHK010000243.1:0-6910 GCA_051893535.1 Eubacterium sp.
ACTCCTGCCGGATTTATAAAACTCCTGACTGGTCCGTTTGAGGATCAGACATGATATTCTCCCTGACGGCAGCGGGCTTCCGGCAGGGAGAGCACGGACAGGCAGAAAAATGCCTTTGTCTTCATCTCAAGCGTCCTTCCGTTTTTTCTTCTGCTTTCCTGTCCCGCATGCGCCCGTCTGCCCGTCTGGAAAATATATGTCTGCGTAAGGCCCTGTGCGCCCTTCTCAGCCCGCGCAAGGGCTTGGCGGTAGCCGTGACCGTGGCCGCCGTTCGGCTTCGTAAGGACGGTGAGGCAGGGCCTGGTTTTCTTCATCTCCATAAGCCGCGCATAGGTATTGTCACGGCTCCCGTCGTTCACGATAATGAGGCGCGACCTGCCGTTCCCCGGATGCCGCGCAACGACCGGATACCAGTCCTCCACGAATGTTTCGATTGTCTCTTCCTCGTTGTAGGCCGGCGCGACTATGTACAACGCGTCGCTGTTGTCTCCGGCGGACGGATACATGTGTGTGTCCATGAATGACTCCTTTTCTTTTTTTCCTTTTTCCGTAACTGTTCAGAACCCTTGGGGTTCACTGCAATACAATCTCGGCATTTCCGGCAAATGCAGCCGTTAATGCCTCATAGGCACTGACACCATGTTTCCTGCCAGTGCTGATGTATGACATAACATCAAGATAATCCTGGGCTCCGCTTTCTGTCCGGAAGCAGCCGGCCACTTTGGTTTTGGTCTTGACATTACGGACGTCGCGTTCCGCCTGGTTGTTATCAAACGGCACGCGGAAGTCTTTTGTAAAAAGGCAGACTGAGGCCTTGCGTTTTATAAGGCGTTCAATCAGAGCTCGTTCCTTGCCCTTCTTCTTACGTCCCTTTGTATTGGGATGCTGATCGGGCGGAACCGGACACTCCTCATCTGCCAGCTTCATAATCCGGTCGTATTCCAGATCGAATTTATGATGGTAATAGCGGCTGAGCTCTGTCTTTCCTTTGGTAACAGCCTTGTCCCGGGCTTTCTTCATCGCCCTTAACAAGGTTTTGAACTCCGGAGCCCATTTGTGTTCCGGACTGTACTGCTCAACTCCTGTGAGTTCTCTTAAGAGATGAGCACAGCAGACTGCATGATTGATGTCGGTGTATCTCCAGTACGGAGACCAGCAGTCATGTACAGCCGTACCTTTGAAATCAGGAAGAACTCCGTTATCCTCCATACCCGGCTGTCCACGCTTCTTGTTGATGGTCTGGTATGTCAGGTCAGCGGTGGATGAATTGTGAACCCAGATGGTCTTCCCGTTTACATCCGTTCCGGTCTCATCAAAGTTGGCAACATCTGCGCCGACAAGCATTGTTCTGATCGTCTGCAGCACGCCGCCAACTTTCTGGGCACATTTGGAAACCATGGAGCTGATCGTTCCGGTTGAAAGACTTACCCCAAGCAGGCTTCCCAGCAGGACATGGATCCGCATGGTGCTGACCGCTCCATAGGTGCTCAGTAATCCGACAAGCACAGGAATGGAATCACCGTACTGCACATAGGCTTTGATCCCTTCCGGGAATTCGCCAGTAAGAGCTTCGCCGCTGCAGGGGCATGATGTCACCTGAAGGGATTGATGCTCAGTCACCTTTGTTGTAATGACAGCGTTGACCTCATAGCGTTTCTCGCCACAGGTAAACACATGGCCATTGGTGACACATTTATTCAGATGAGGGCAGGACAGGCATTTCTTTGGAAGATGAGTCTGTATCTCATCCGGTTCATGAGGAATAGCCATATGTTTTCCCGGATGACCTTTCTGTCCGCCTTGTGGTTTACCTGACTTCTGGCGCTGGCTCTGCGGCTTCGGCTTGTTGAATCCATCGCTTGAAGGCGGCTTGGAACTGTTCTGCGAGTTCTGATTCAGCTGCCGCTGCAGTTCCTTTATGGTTTCCTGAAGTTGCCTGATGGTTTCCGTAAGTGCTGCATTGGAATCGGTCAGGCTCTTCACCATGGCTGTCAGTTCAATGATCTGCCGGGAATACTGTTCGATGATAAGGTCCTTGTTATCCATGAACCTGCTCCTTTCCGGAGGCAGGATCTGCAAGGAGATCGTGAGCCTTTTTCATCAAACGGTGGCATGCTCTGTTGTCATCTTCCACAGCAGCAAGGCGGCTGCGGAGTTCACGTATGAGGGCGTCTTTCTGATCGATTGTAGAAAGAGCCTGTTCATACAGTTTTTGGTAATCGGTATCACTATAAGTGGCTGGTGTGGATGGCTCTTCATCTCTTGCCTTTCTTGAGGTAGGGACAACATCCCCCGTAGCCGGGTCAATCCGGCCAATCAGTTTCCGATGGGATCTGGGCTGTTTAAGCTCTTTATCCCAATAGGATTCAGACTCATAGACATATGTGATATTTCGTGCTTTGTTGTGAACCCTGACAATAGCCACGGAATGTCTCCTCTCATGAATAGTGTCACCATTGAATACATTGTATCACTATCCATAAGAGACTGAAATAGTTTTACAAAAAATAGTATGTAAAACTATGAACAGCTTAAGGGTTCTGAACAGTTACCTTTTTCCTTTCTTTTGTCTGGAAATATACGGCAGGCAGCGGATGCGCCCCGGATCTTGCGGACGACGCTTGCGGCCTCAAGCACAGGGCACGTATACGTGATCCAAACGGAGGTGCTTTTTATGACAGAAGCAGACGCAGCGGTTTCCACAGACAAGGCAAATGGCGGACAAACGGACAATGTCCTGCATAAGCCCGGCTCCTGTCTGCCCGCCCATAAGCATGAGGCTTCTTTGAATGTGCCAAATGAGACAACGGCGGCCGCCATTGAGGAAGGAAGCTGATGGACGATCCCCGCGCTCCGCGGTATTCCAGTATGGACGCGCTCAAGGCGGCGCTGGACGCATAAGGCTCAAACATCTGTCCTGATGGTTTCCAAACGTTTCATTATATCAAATAATTGCAAATGTAAACATATCGGACGCGCGTTCGCATGCGTCCTGTTCTCTTCCCACGGGAACTTTGCCATGCCGTCAAAGCCTCTTCTTTTATTTTCTCCTGCCGCTTCCCATCTTTTTTCTTGCTTTTCGGGCAAGCCGTGATTCAGAGCCCGTCTGCTTCCATTCTTCTCTTCTTATTGTGTCAAGCCCGGAATCCTTTTATTTTCTGCTGCTTTCTTTTTTCGGCTTTCCTTATTCATTTTCATTGCTTGATTCGTTTTCTTCTCTTCTTATTCCGCTGTTTTGCGTCTCATTCTAAGCAAAAAAAGAAGTCCCCGCAGGAAGATATTTCTTCCCACAGGGACTTGATCAGGCCGTCAGAGCCTCATTACTGATGCTTGCTTATACGCCGTACCAGCCGATACCTTCGTAATTCCAGCCGAGCTTCACGAGGTCGTCACGCTCCTTCGTGCTGCCCGTGTAGAAGTGTCCGCCGGCACCCGTGCTGTTCGGATTGTAGAGACGGTACTGCGGATTGCCGGTGGACGATGCCGTATACCATGCGACACCTTCATACGCCCATCCGAGTTTCACGAGATCGTCGCGCTCCTTCTCACTGCCGGTGTAATGATGATCGCCAGAGTTCTTGTTGTACAGACGGTAGATCGGCTTGCCGGAAAGCGGCGCGTCCCAGCCAATGCCTTCATAGTGCCAGCCGACGGAAACGAGGTGATCGCGCTCGCCCTGATTGCTCGTGTAGAAGTGCTCGCCGCTGTTCGGATTGTACATACGGTACATATCCAGTGCTTCCTTGCCGGAAACATTGAACGTTGTGCTGCCGAGGAACTTCATGGAGCCATCAGCCATCTGCGCGTAGCAGTGGATATTGTAATCACCGGAGCCATTGAAATCGGAGATCTTGATGTCGGATGTATATGTCTTAACTATATCATCCGAACCGCTTTCATCGTTTGCTGTCAGCCAGTGCATGTCATCCTGCCCGTCCACTGCAGACCAGACTGCAAAGTAGACTCGTTTTGCGCCTGTCACTGATTCCTTACCTGTAATAAGGTTTGCTGTATATGTCTGATTTTTCGCCTTTGCGTCAACAGACAGGACCGGATCATGGCCATCGACTTCGAATGTCGTGCTGTTAATAAACTCCATCGAACCGTCCTCAAGCTCTGCATAGCAGTGGACGTTGTAAGTGCCGTCATAGAAACCGCTCTTCGGAGAAAAATCAGACAGATAAACCTCTGCATCCCAAAAATCTTCCATGAGCTGCGGCTTTACCCAGATCAGATCATCCTGTCCATCACGAACAGACCAGATAGCAAAATACAGCTGTTTCAGATTCGGAATAGTCGCGTCCGTCAGTGCAACATCTGTACCGCTCTGATTACCGATAATACCAATCGAAGACAATTCCCCGCGTTTCAGTTCCGGTGTCGGCGTTGCTGTCGGCTTCGGTGTGGCTGTGGGTTCTGCAGTCGGTGTTGCAGTCGGCTTCGGCGTGTCCGTCGGTTTCGGCGTGTCCGTCGGAGCTGTCGTCGGCGTGGCTGTAGGCTCTGCCGGTGTCTTGGTCGGTTCCGGTGTTGCTGTCGGAGCTGTCGTCGGTGTCACAGTCGGTGTCACGGACGCGGCATCAAGTGCGGCCTTTGCCTTGGCCAGCTTGTCAGCGGATTCCGTCTGCTTCGCCTGCGCGTCAGCAAGAGCAGTCTGCGCATTTGTCAGAGCTGTCTTCTTCTCTGCCGCTGCCGCATCGACAGACGCCAGATATTCGTCCAGCTTGGCCTCGTATTCGGAGACGGTGTATGTGGTTTCGTAAGTACCATCTATCGAAGGACCGTATGGAGCAAATTCCTGAGCGCTCGTACTTCTAAGAGATGCAAATCCATACCCCGTGACTTCGGCATCTTTACTTATAAGATTCAGGTAATGACCAGTTTCTCCACTGCCATTTTCATAATTTTTCTTTTCTTTTGTATACCATAAAGCAAACGGATCATCCGCCCAGGCGAGATTTTCAAAGCCACCGTGATGCTGCATATCAAGCGCGGACCAATTGGCATTTACCTCTGCGTATTCCATAAACGAAGTTTGAATCTTCAGATCCGGCAGACCTTCGTTTTCACGCACCTGATTGCACTGTTCAAGAAAAGAAAGTGCTTTCTTGAGGTTTGAAATGCTTGTGGCATCACCTTCGGCACCGATATTGGTATGTTCATGGCCATTCTCTGTTTTCAAAGCCTCCGCAGCATTTGAGGCTCCCAGCCAGTTGAAGAATGTATACGAGCTTGTATTTGTCGCTTCATTATACTCGGTCTGTGCCGCGTCAACCGCTGCCTGCGCGTTTGTCACCGCCGTATCAGCATCTGCCTTTGCCGTGGCAGCGGCGTCATAGGCGGCCTTTGCCTCTTCATATGTTGACGTTGTGGTTGTGCCGCTCGCAGACGCCTCACTTGCCGTCGTGCTGCCCGCCAGAACCGGAACCGCCATCGGCTGAACCGCCAGTCCCGCACAGAGGACCGGCACTAAGATCTTCTGTAACTGTTTCTTTTTCATAGATTGCTTCCCTTTCTGCGCATTTGACGCGCATTACCGCAAAATCTGTCAATGTTTTCCAACTGCTGAACAGATGGAACTTTGGCGTGTTTTCTGTATCTGTATACTATTATAAATGACTGAAAATCCCTGTCAACGTCTGGGGGCTCGCAAACGCACCCTGAAACGTGCATCGCAAAATACGCAACGAAAAAGAGAGCCATGCACATGTTGTACATGACTCCCTGTAGATGGCCGATGTTTGTTTTTCCCCTGCTTTTCCGGTCCGGCGTCCCGAAGGACGCCATCCCGGTGAGCGCGTTAGCCGCGCTTTCTCTTTCTCAGAGCAAGGAGAACAACTGCCCCGGCGATGACTGCCGCGCCGATGATGTAGAACGCATAGGTGCCGCGTCCGCCGGCTTTCAGCACCGGTCCGTGGACCGTCAGGGTGACGGACTGGTTGCTGTCTGTAATGTCCTCGTGACGGCCGACCTCGGTCTCCTTCCCGTTCCGTACGACGTACAGCTTTTCGAACGCCACCACCGTGTCGCCCTCAAGCGAAGAGCCGTCGAACGTGAACGAGATGTTCTTCGTCATGGCCGCATTGTCTGCGGTGAACGTACCGGAATCCGCTATGACGGACTTGCCATCCACAGTCACGGCTTTGCCGGTTGCACGGCTCATCAGTGTGCCGCGGACGATGTAGGTTTCGCCTGTCTTGAGTCCGGTCATGTCCACCTTATCAGTAATGGTCATGCCCTTCTCTCCGAACTGGGCGTGTTCCAGTGTCTTCGCGGATACCGCCGTCGTATGGACGGACGGAATGTAGACCGTCTGCGCCGTATCCTTCAGGTCCTCATGGGAAGCAATCCGGTTTGTCTTGCCGGATTCCGTGAGGTATTCGAACGCGACGAATGTCTTGCCTTCCACTTTGGATGCGTCATTGATCGTGAACGTCACATCAACAGTGCCGTCCTTCGTCAGACTGCCGTCTGTGCTCTTCGGAACCGTGAACGTCACGTCCTTATCGGATGTCAGGACTTCTTTGCCGGTTGCCTTGTCCATCAGAACGCCGTGCAGCGTGTAGGAGCTGCCCGCCATGAGGTTCGTGTACTTCACCGTATCGACGATGGTCTCGCCCTTGACCGCCAGCGCGAAATCCGTGCCGGTCGAGCCGCCTTTGGCTGTTGTGCCAATCGACGGAACGTACACCGTCTGGTCCGTATCATTGATGTCCTCATGCGTGCAGATGTCTGTTCCGTTATAGGACACCTTCTCGAACGCCACCACGGACTTGCCCGCAAGCTGTGTCGCGTCGTAGGTGAATGTCACCTCAACCGTGCCGTCCGCCTTGTCCGGTGTAAAGGTCTTCGATGCTGTGATCGTCTTGCCGTTCTGCGAAAGCGCCTTGCCTGTGGACTTGTCCATCAGCGT
>JBJFHK010000244.1:0-6765 GCA_051893535.1 Eubacterium sp.
GGACGCCGCCGGTTTCAGAAAGCCGCTGACCAGAGAGGTCGGCGGCTTTTGTGTTTGTTTGGCACTGATCAGATACGTCGGATCTGTCGGATCTTCAGATGCTGCAATCGATTGGTTTTGACTGGATCCAGAGTTCGATAACCTGCTATATATATTTATTCATTTTCATCAGTTTTTCCATTTATGATATTTTCGTAACTCTTGTATCTTGCTTTTGTATCTTTGTCAGGGCTGCCAGGATATGCTATAATATCACAGCGGTATTTATCTGGAAGGATATGTAAAGCACAGTTTTCTTGCTGTGTGAATTTTGATTATAGTATTGGCAGTATATTGGCGTGTCAGATCACGTTTCAATCGGGAAGGGCAGGTATACAGAATGACTTTTTTTAAGGTAATATTGTGTTTTGTTGTCTGCTTTCCATTCGCTGTACTGATTCGATATCTTGTCGGGCTGATTTCCCGATATATGAAATAGAGGATTAATTTTGCGCGGCCTTGTGGTTTCTGAGTGCCTGACTTTTATCGTCCTGTTGGATTTGGGAACTTTTTGTGACTGGACTCTGCAACAGAATTTGTTCACGGAAGGGATGAATGTCTGCTGACTAATGTCTGCTGGCTGCGGATTTGAGGCGGGATAACATGTTTATTACTTTTGAGGGAATTGACGGATCTGGGAAATCTACGCAGATTTCTCTTCTGAAGGACTTTCTGGAGGAGAATGGGCAGCGCGTGATTCTTACGCGTGAACCGGGAGGCACTCCTGCAGGTGAAAAGATTCGAAACATTCTGCTCGACAGGAATAATGTTATTTCTGACCGGTCGGAAATGTTCCTTTACGCGGCCTGCCGTGCGCAGCTGGTTCGGGATGTGATCCGGCCGGCGCTTCATGACGGGATGACGGTAATCTGTGACCGTTTTCTCGATTCGAGTATTGCCTATCAGGCTTTTGGGAGGCAGCTGGGAAGTATGGTTCAGGAGATCAACGGTCCTGCGGTGGACGGATGTATCCCGGATCTGACCTTTCTGCTGGATGTGCCGGTAGGAACGGGAAGAGAGCGGGTTGAAGAACAGGCTGAACCGGACCGGCTGGAATCGGAGAAGGATGCTTTTTTTCAGCGTGTGCGGAATGGTTATCTGAAGATCGCTGAACGGGAACCGGACAGGGTGTTTGTTCTGGATGGAACAGGGGAAGTTCAGGATATTCAGTCGGCAATACAGAGTATAACGAAGAAAAGATGGAAATAACCGGCAGGGACTGTTTCGGAACAGATTAAACGGCTCCCGGCATGACCGGGCTGTTTCCGGATGAAAGAAGCAGAAGAAACGGATATGGGTTTATCGGAATACAGAAAATACGGAAATGCTGCGGATCATCTTCGGAGTGCAATTCTGCATAATATGCTTTCTCACGCATATCTCATTGAAGGTGATCACACCATGGACAAGATGGGATTTGCTCTTGCTCTTGCACAGGCTGCTCTTTGTCCTGAAGAGAGGGGTGAAGGGTGTGGCAGCTGTCTGACCTGCAGACGTATTGAGCACGGCTCTTATGAGGACCTGTACATCGTTGAACCGACATCGGCGTCCGGGAATAAGAGCAAGGTGCTTTCTGTGCGTGACGCGCAGATTGAGGAGCTGCAGAATCAGCTGAAAACCAGTCCTTCGGAGGGAGAGCGGAATATTGCCGTGATTTCCGGTGCGGACAGTATGACGATGCGTGCACAGACGCGTCTTTTGAAAACACTGGAGGAGCCCTATCCGGGGACGATTATTATGCTCTTGTCGGAGAATACGGAGTTTCTGCTGCCGACGATTCAGTCCAGATGCGTTAAGCTTCGTCTGATTGATAATCCGGAGATGGAGGAGAATCTTACTGCGGCATCGGACCTGGTTGAGATGATCAGAGAAGGAAAGTATTTTTTTGATATTAAGGAGAAGCTGGACCAGGCAGTCCGTTCCAGAACAGATGCTTACACACTTCTGGATGGAATGGAACGTGTGATGGAGCGTTACATCCGCCGCGGATGTGAGTTTCTGTCGGTCCGGCAGCTGGCAGAAGCGGTATCTGCCATTGAGAAAACAAGACGGGCGGTCCAGAGGAATGCTTCCTATAAATATGCAGTCCGGCATCTGGTGATTCAGATGGAGCGGATCGTCAGACCGTCAGGAAGAATGGGAGATTAACATATATATGGATGAAACAATGGTAAAGGTTACCGGGGTCAAGTTCAAGAAAAACGGAAAGATGTATTATTTTGATCCCGGAGAGCTGCAGCTGCAGCAGGGGGATGGTGTAATCGTCGAGACGGCGCGCGGCATGGAATTCGCGCGGGTCACGATGGGTTCGGCGGAAATTCAGGAATCGGATATCACACATCCACTGAAGAAGGTCGTGCGCATCGCCGATGAAGCAGATATTCAGCGTCATGAAGAGAATGAGGGAAAGAAAGGGCATGCCATGGAGGTGTGCCGGGAGAAGATTCAGAAGCATCATCTGGACATGAAGCTGATCGATGTAGAGTTTACATTTGATAATAACAAGATTATTTTCTATTTTACCGCAGACGGAAGGGTGGATTTCCGTGATCTGGTCAAGGATCTTGCCAGTGTATTCAAGATGCGCATTGAGCTGCGTCAGGTCGGTGTGCGCGATGAGGCAAAGATGCTGGGCGGAATCGGCTGCTGCGGCCGTGAGCTCTGCTGTGCGTCCTGGCTGTCTGATTTTCAGCCGGTTTCCATCAAGATGACGAAGACGCAGAATCTGTCTCTGAACCCGACGAAAATCAGCGGTGTCTGCGGCCGTCTGATGTGCTGTCTGAAGTACGAGAACAGCACCTATCAGGAACTCAGAAAAGGCATGCCTGAGGTAAATGAAAGAGTCCGGGTCGGTGATGAAGTCGGAAAGGTCATTGAGACCAATATTCTGCGCGGAACGGTCAAGGTCCGCATGTTTACCGGAGAGAAAGACGATAACGGGCGCGAGAAGCTGAACTCTGAGATTCTCACTTTTGAGAAGGATGAGGTAGAGCGTCTCGGTAAGAAGGGAAACGGCGGAAAGCAGGGAAATCCGGAGCAGGGGCAGGCGATGAAGTGCCCGTGCCAGGGAAAGTGCCGCCGCGTGCAGGATGCTGATTCGGAGACTTCCGATGCATCTTCAGAGGAGACTGGTCATAAGGATGCGGCAAAAGCTGATGCGCAAGAGGCCCAGAGCGCTGAAACCGCGCCGGAAAAAACGGCAAAAGAAGAACATGAACACAGAAGAAAACACAGTTCATCTTCCGACAAGAACAGAGACGGCCGTGAGAACCGCAGAAACAGGGACAGAAACGGCGATTCGGATTCGAAAAAGGATTACGGAAAAAGAAAGTCCCGCCAGAACTCCGGGAAAAAGAGAAATTCCCAGAACGGCGGAAATAAAAAGAAAGAACATAAAAAGACAGAAGTCGTCTTTCAGAGTTTTTCCTTTGATGAGAAGGAGGAAAACAGAAAGACAGGAAACGGTGCGAAACACGGCGCTCATGACCGCAGAGAACACCGGAACGGCAGTGAAGGCAGGGCAGATGGTGCGGGTAATCCAAATCCGTCTTCTGAACCGGAAAAAGATTCTGATTCTGGGGCTCAGTCATGACACGCAGAGTCGACAGGACCGGATTCGGAGATCTGAAGATCGTTCAGGATCCGGAGGCTTTCTGTTACGGAGTGGATGCCGTCCTGCTTGCCGGATTTACCGCTGATATTCTGCAGCGGAACAGAAAATGTCCCGGGAAATTGATGGATCTGGGCACCGGCAACGGAATTGTTCCTCTGATCCTGACGCATAAAACGGAAATTCCGGATCTTCACGGGATGGAATTTCAGGAAAATAATGTGCGCCTCGCAGAAGAAACGGTAAAGATCAACGGGATGGATGAACGAATGCAGATCTGGCACGCGGATGTGTCAGATGTTCTTGCGGACATGAAAGCCCCCGGTGAATCCGGAGAAGAGAAAAGCGGATGGAAAACGCTGAGGGGAACATTTGATGCCGTGACTTCAAATCCACCCTACACCCGCAGAAAGAGCGGAGCGGTCAGCCAGGCCTCGGCGAAGGCGCTGGCCAGACATGAAACAACGGCAGACCTTTCCATGTTCCTGGAACTTGCCGCGCGGCTTCTGAAGGAGAAGGGCGATCTGTTTATGGTCCACCGGCCCCTGAGGCTGGTTGATCTCCTGACTGAAGGAAGGCGTTTCCGCCTGGAGACGAAAGATCTGCAGATGGTAAGCGGACACGAAGGGGAAAAGCCGAATATTGTCCTGGTTCATATGGTGAAAGGCGGGGGCGTTGAACTGAATGTTTTTCCGCAGCTTGCTGTACGTGATAAGACGGGGAACTATACAGACCGGATGAAAAAAATTTACGAGAAGGAACTGGATACAATCAGATGATTGTTGAGATTTCAATGTATACGCAGGATTTATAGAACAATTGAAAGCAATTGAATTTCTAATTGAAACGACAGATAAAAATTGGTATAATATCCCATGCGTGTTTTGAGGGAGGACTCTTATGATTACGATTAATGTTAAAAGTGCGTTGGTTTATCTGGTGCTTATCGCACTGTTTGTGCTGCTCATTTACCTGATCGTTCTTGTGAAGAATCTGGTCAGGACGATTCACAACGTAAATGACATCACAGAGGATGCTTCCAAAATCACCGGGGTTGCCGCTGACCGCGCAACGGATCTGAATGACATCATTACCGACGTTCAGAAAGCCGCATCAGATATTTCCAAGGCTGTAAAGGGCCATCAGGGACTTCTGGCAGCAGTGACCAATTTTGCAAAAGCTGCGGCGAATGCTGCGCAGTATGTAAAAGATCGTAAAGAAGAGCATAAAGACAAGTAAAACGGACGGAGAGGTTCGTAACAGTTGAGGAGTAGAGTAGAATGAAAGCAACAGGAATCGTCAGGCCGGTAGATGCATTGGGCAGAGTGGTCATCCCAGTAGAACTCAGAAGAAATCTCGGAATTCAGACCAATGATTCTTTGGAAATCTTCGTGGATGGGCAGTATATCATGCTTAAAAAATATGAGCCGACTTGCATTTTCTGCGGTGAAGTGAATAATATCCGTACGGTGCACGGAAAATGTGTATGTGAAAAATGTATTGAAGAACTGAAGCAGCTGTAACGGATAATAAAGGTGGAGACGTAAATTGGCTAAGTTTTTAGTACAGAAAAGTGACCCGCTGCATGGAGATGTATACATCAGCGGTGCAAAAAATGCAGTTCTGCCGTTGATGGCAGCTGCCATTCTTCCGGAAGATGTCTGCACGATTTCAGACGTTCCGGCACTCAGAGATGTAAGGGTTATGAAAGAAATCCTTGCCTCTCTCGGTATCCGATTAAGTGAGAAATCCGAAAATGTGCTGGAAATCGATGCTTCCGGCCTGAATAATTATATCGCAAATTATGAACTGGTCCGCAAGATGAGGGCGTCATTCCTGGTTATGGGACCGCTTCTGGCAAGAACCGGAAAAGCTAGAGTGCATCTTCCGGGCGGATGTACGATCGGAGCACGTCCGATCGACCTGCATCTGAAAGGATTTAAGGCTCTCGGAGCAGAAGTTGTCATGAAAGACAATTACGTAGAGACGACGGCCCCTGCCGGCGGTCTGATTGGAAACAGCATTTATCTGGATTTCCCGAGCGTAGGAGCAACGGAAAATATTATGATGGCGGCGGTGCTGGCCAATGGCAGCACATATATTATTAATGCGGCAGAAGAGCCGGAAATCGTTGATCTTGCAAACTTCCTGAATAAGATGGGCGCCAGAGTCAAGGGCGCGGGAACCGATCAGATCAAGATCGAGGGTGTAGAGAAACTTCACGGCGCATCACATACTGTAATTCCGGACCGTATCGAAGCCGGGACCTACATGCTTGCTGCAGCAATTACCAGAGGCGAAGTTCTGGTTCACAATGTTGTGCCGGATCATATCCGTCCGATTACTGCAAAGCTGAGAGAGTGCGGCGTAGACGTAGAAATTGGGGATGACGGCATGTTTGTTGCCGGAAACCGCAGAGAACTGACATCTACAGATATCAAGACACTGCCGTATCCGGGTTTTCCGACAGATATTCAGTCCCCGTTCATGGCATTTCTGACTACAGTAAACGGATCCAGCACCGTCATTGAGACTGTATTTGAGAACCGTTTCATGCACGTGGCAGAGCTGAACCGTATGGGCGCAAATATCAAGATTGAGGGCAACCGCGCAAAAATTCAGGGTGCGAAAAAGCTGGAAGGCGCACAGGTGATCGCTACAGACCTGCGTGCAGGCGCTGCGCTGGCGATTGCAGGCCTCGTCGCGGAAGGAACAACAGAGATTTCCGAGATTTACCATATCGAAAGAGGATACGCGCACTTCATTGAGAAGTTCAGAGGACTCGGCGCTAATATCCTTAAAATTGACGACTGATAAAGAAAAATAAATCAGGCTTCGGCGTTTGCTGAGGCCTGATTTTATGTCAGACGGGTGTAAATTTAATCAGATTGATGTAAGATATAGCTGTATCATTAATCAGATCCGCAGAAGACAGGGGTGCTGTCTGTTTATCAGAGAGCGTATGAAGAGGTCCCTGCGGATGAATATTGTGCTGCGGCATCGAGAACAGCAGCCAGACCAGTGGTGCAGAAGAAAGGATGGAGGATTTATGGCGGATATTAAATTTTTGGAGCTTCTTTCCAAGGATTATCCGAATATTCAGGCCGCATCGGCTG
>JBJFHK010000245.1:0-6755 GCA_051893535.1 Eubacterium sp.
GCGGGAAGCGGAAACAGCGCCATTGAACTGACACCGGATGAGCTGTATAAGTACTCCAATGCTCTGGACTGGGTAGAGGTCTGCAAGATTCCGGAAGCATAGAGCAAGAGGAAGAAGGGAACTGCATGCCAGAATTTAAACTGCATTCAAAATACAAGCCGACAGGAGATCAGCCGCAGGCCATTGAAAAGCTGGTAAAGGGATTTAAGGAAGGAAAGAAAGCACAGACGCTGCTGGGCGTCACCGGCTCCGGAAAAACCTTTACGATGGCGAATGTCATCGCCCAGCTGCAGAAGCCGACGCTGATTATTTCGCATAATAAGACGCTGGCGGCACAGCTGCAGGGAGAGATGAAGGAATATTTCCCGGAAAACGCCGTGGAATACTTTATTTCCTTTTATGACTATTACCAGCCGGAAGCTTATGTGCCGTCGACCGACACCTATATCGAGAAAGACTCGGACATCAATGATGAAATCAACAAGCTGCGCCACAGCGCCACAGCAGCCCTGTTTGAGCGCCGGGATGTCATCATCGTGGCATCCGTATCCTGCATCTACGGATTGGGAAGCCCGATCGACTACTCCACACAGGTTCTTTCCCTGCGCCCGGGCATGGAAAAGTCCAGAGAGGACATCCTGCGCCGGCTCGTGGACATCCAGTACACCAGAAATGACCTGGCCTTTGAACGCGGAACTTTCCGTGTAAGAGGCGATACGATTGACATCTATCCGAAGGGCTCAGATATTGCCTTCCGTGTAGAGATGTTCGGGGACGAAGTGGACACGATCAAGGAGATGAATCCGCTGACTGGTGAAATCCTGGGTCTGCGAAACCACATTGCCGTCTACCCGGCCACTCACTACATTACCTCTCCGGAGCATATGGAAAAGGCTCTGCAGGGGATTGAAGAGGAACTGGAAGATCAGGTGAAATTCTTTAAAAGTCAGGGAAAACTGCTGGAAGCGCAGCGTATCGAGCAGCGCACCCGTTACGACATGGAAATGATGCGGGAAATCGGCACCTGCAAGGGAATTGAAAACTACACCCGTCATCTGACCGGACTTCAGCCGGGTGAAAAACCATACACCCTGCTGGATTATTTCCCGGATGATTATCTGATTATCACGGATGAGTCCCACGTCATGCTGCCGCAGCTTCATGCCATGTATAATGGAAACCTTTCCAGAAAGAAATCTCTGGTGGATTATGGCTTCCGTCTGCCGTCCGCACTGGACAACCGGCCGCTGAAATTCGAGGAATTTGAGAGCATGGTGAACCAGATCCTGTTCGTCAGCGCGACGCCGGCACAGTATGAACGTGAGAAATCCCATGGTATCAGCGCTGAGCAGATCATCCGTCCGACCGGACTCCTGGATCCTCCGATTGAGGTGCATAAGACGGAAGGGCAGATCGACGACCTGATCGGAGAAATCAATAAGACGATTCAGGCCGGGGAGCGTGCCTTTATCACCACACTGACCAAGAAAATGGCAGAGGACCTCACCGACTATCTGAAAAATGCCGGAATCAAGGCGAAGTACCTGCATTCCGATATCGATGCGCTGGAGCGTATGCGGATTATCAGAGACCTCCGTCTCGGGGAGTTCGATGTTCTGGTGGGCATCAACCTTCTGCGAGAGGGACTGGACGTTCCGGAAGTTTCTCTGGTGGCCATTCTGGATGCCGACAAGGAAGGGTTCCTGCGTACGGAGACTTCCCTGATTCAGACCATCGGCAGGGCGGCCAGAAACGTGCACGGCCGCGTCATCATGTATGCCGACTCCATCAGCCCGGCCATGAGAACTGCCATCGATGAGACCAAGAGGCGCCGGGAAATCCAGAGTGAGTATAATAAGGAGCATCATATCACGCCGAAGAGCGTATCGAAAGATATCCGCGATGTCATCGAGGCGACGAAGGCGCCGGATGAACCGGACCGCAAGAAGAAGCCGGAGGAAATGACGAAGAAGGAGCTGAAAGACTACGTCAAGGACCTGCAGAAAGAGATGCAGCAGGCCGCCGCGGATCTTCAGTTCGAACGGGCCGCAGAACTCAGAGACATCATGTTCGAGTACCGCTCCCATATGTAATGCGGCAAAATGAAAGGACAAGAGAGCTATGAAAATTGCACAGCTGCAGCTTCCGGTATTTGATGAGAAAGAAAAAAATCTCGACCAGCTGGAAGCGGAAATTGAACGTGTCTGTAAAGACAGCACAGAAGGAAAACCGGACCTGATTACGGCAGGGGAAATGTTCAAC
Source organism: Eubacterium sp. (assembly GCA_051893535.1). Taxonomy (GTDB): domain Bacteria; phylum Bacillota; class Clostridia; order Peptostreptococcales; family Anaerovoracaceae; genus Aminicella. The sequence goes on from JBJFHK010000245.1 coordinate 2,263, forward strand.
TGTCCGTATGAAACCGGGAATTTCCCGAAATATGCGGAGCCTGCGGGCGGTCCGACATGGAAGAGACTGTCCGGAATGGCGGAAAAATACGGAGTCTACCTGTCACCGGGTACGATTCCGGAAGTGGATGAAGAGGGGAAGGTCTATAACACGGCCTTTGTATTCGACCCTGAAGGCCGGCAGATTGCGCGGCACAGAAAGATGCATCTGTTCGACATTCAGGTTGAGGGCGGACAGAGTTTCCGGGAATCGGACACCCTTTCGGCAGGAAACGAAGTTACTGTGTTTGATACCGAATTCGGAAGAGCCGGCATCTGCGTCTGCTTTGATTTCCGCTTTCCTGAACTGGCCCGGCTGATGGTGCTGCAGGGCGCCCGCTTTATTCTGGCTCCGGCGGCATTTAATCAGACGACGGGGCCGGCACACTGGGATGTGATGTTCAGAAGCCGCGCCATCGACAATCAGTGCTGGGCCATCGGGACATCTCCTTCTCTTAATCCGGAGGCGTCTTACCATGCCTGGGGTCACAGTCTGGCGGTTTCTCCCTGGGGAGAGATCATCAGTGAAATGGACGAGGTGCCGGAGACCAGAGTGCTGGATCTGGATATTACGGAGACAGAGCGTGTGCGTGAGCAGCTGCCTCTTCTTTCTGCACGGAGAGAGGATGTGTACACCCTGAACATGAAGGCAGATGCGGAATAGCTGCCAGAATGCCCGGAGGAAGGCCCGCTGTCTCCTTGCTGATGACCGGCGGCCGGGCTGGATTTTGTCCGCGAACGTAAAGAACAGACTTGAAAACGTATGTTCGTGATGGTACAATGGCGGTAACGCTGAAGTTGGAAAAAGAAGGGGTGCGGCACATGCCGAATGAAATCATCATAAAGAATGCAAATGTAAATAACCTGAAGCATCTGAGCGTGCGGATTCCGAGGGATAAGTTCGTGGTTCTGACGGGACTGTCGGGATCGGGAAAGTCCTCGCTGGCCTTCGACACGATTTATGCGGAGGGACAGAGAAGATATATTGAGAGTCTGTCGTCTTACGCGCGGCAGTTCCTGGGGCAGATGGACAAGCCGGATGTGGAGTCGATTGAGGGACTGTCTCCGGCGATTTCCATCGACCAGAAGACGACGAGCCGGAATCCGCGTTCGACGGTGGGAACGGTGACGGAAATCAATGATTACCTGCGTCTTCTGTACGCGAGAATCGGTGTTCCGCACTGCCCGGTCTGCGGAAGAGAGATCAGCAGTCAGAGTGTGGACCAGATCGTGGATATTATTATGGGCTATCCGGAGAGAACACGCCTGATGATCATGGCGCCGGTGGTCAGAGGCCGCAAGGGCGAGCATGTGAAGATTCTGGAACGGATCCGGAAGGAAGGATTCACCAGAGTCCGTGTGGACGGACAGATTCTGCTGCTGGATGAGGATGAAATTCATCTGGAGAAACAGAAGCGTCACACGATTGAAATTGTGGTGGACAGAATCATCGTCAAGCCGGGGCAGGAAGGAAGAATTTCTGAAGCGGTGGAGCTGGCCATGCATGAGGGGGAGGGTCTTGCCGTTGTCTATTTCAAGGACGGGGACTTTGAAAAGGAGCAGACCTTCTCCAGTAAGCTGGCCTGCCCGGAGCACGGCGCGAGCATTGAGGAACTGGAACCGAGAATGTTCTCCTTCAACAGTCCCTTCGGTGCCTGTCCGACCTGCAACGGACTGGGATTTACAGAAAAAGTCGACCCGGACAAGATTATCTATACGGAAAAAAGTATTGCGGACGGAGCGCTTAACCGGATTTACGCGTCCATGGAGTTCTCAGGATTTTACCGTGAGGTCGTGGATATTCTGGCGCAGGAGCACCATGTGGACCTGCATACGCCGTATAAGGATCTGCCGCAGAAGTTTAAGAAGGAACTGCTGTATGGAACCGGAAACCGCCATCTTAAATATACGCACGTGACCAGAAGAGGAAAGGAAGTCAATTTCGACCATCCGTTTGAGGGACTGCTGACCAATGTAGAGCGGAGATACCGGGAATACGCGACGGATAATATGCGGGCGCGCATGGAGCAGTACATGGTAGTGAAGGAGTGTCCGGACTGTAAGGGAAAGCGTCTGAAGCCGGAAGTGCTTGCCGTTACTGTGGGAGGAAAGAACATCGCGGAAGTGTCGGACATGTCGGTTCGTGATTCGCTGAAATTCATGGAGAATCTGCAGCTGAGTGAAAAGGATCAGATGATCGGAAAGCAGATTCTGCATGAGATCCGGGCCCGTCTGAAGTTCCTGGTGGATGTCGGTCTGGACTATCTGACGCTTTCCCGGGCGGCCGCAACGCTGTCCGGAGGAGAAGCGCAGCGTATCCGTCTGGCGACACAGATCGGCTCCGGACTGCAGGGTGTGCTGTATATTCTGGATGAGCCGAGCATCGGTCTTCACCAGAGAGATAACGACAAGCTGCTGAAGACGCTGCGCCATCTGACGGACCTGGGAAATACCCTGATTGTGGTTGAGCATGATGAAGACACCATGTATGCGGCGGATCATATCGTGGATATCGGCCCGGGAGCCGGCATCTACGGCGGAAAACTGGTCACCCAGGGAACGGTGGAGGACATCAAGGCCTGCCCGGAATCTATTACCGGACAATATCTGAGCGGAAAGAAAAAGATTGCCGTACCGTCTGTGCGCCGTGAAGGAAACGGAAAATCTATTATTGTAAAAGGTGCTGAAGAACACAATCTGAAGAATATTGATGTAGAATTCCCGCTGGGCAAGTTCATCGTGGTGACTGGTGTGTCCGGATCGGGAAAATCCAGTCTGGTAAATGAGGTGCTCTGTAAAGGGGCTTCCCATATCGTCAACCGGAGTGAGGATGTGCCGGGAAAACATAAGGAAATTCTCGGACTGGAAAACATCGACAAAGTCATCAATATCGACCAGTCGCCGATCGGCAGGACGCCGCGCTCCAACCCGGCGACCTATACCGGCATGTTTACCAGCATCCGCGACCTGTTTGCGAGTCTGCCGGAGGCCAAGATGCGCGGCTTTGACAAGGGACGCTTCAGCTTCAATGTGAAGGGCGGCCGCTGTGAGGCCTGCAAGGGCGATGGAATCATCAAGATTGAAATGCATTTTCTGTCTGATGTCTATGTGCCTTGTGAGGTCTGCCATGGAAAGCGCTATAACAGGGAAACGCTGGAAGTGAAATATAAGGGAAAGAGCATTTACGATGTGCTGAATATGAGTGTTGCGGAAGCTCTTGACTTCTTTCAGAATCTGCCTTCCATTCACCGGAAGCTGGAAACCCTTCATCAGGTCGGTCTGGACTATGTCAAGCTCGGACAGCCTTCTACAGAACTCTCCGGAGGCGAAGCACAGAGAATCAAACTGGCGACGGAACTTTCCAAGAGAAGTACGGGCAGAACCCTGTATATTCTGGATGAGCCGACCACCGGTCTTCATTTTGCCGATGTTGACAAGCTGCTGCAGGTCCTGCAGAAATTGACGGACGGCGGAAATACAGTTGTCGTGATCGAGCATAATCTGGACGTCATCAAACAGGCGGACTGGATCATCGACCTGGGACCGGAAGGCGGAGACCGGGGCGGAAATATCGTCGTGACCGGAACACCGGAAACTGTTGCGGAGTGTAAAGAATCCTACACCGGCCAGTTCCTGAAGAAAATGCTGGAGCAGAAACAGGAAGATTAAGATAGAAACAAGGACCCTGCGAGAGCCGGAAGAAGGTAAATTCCTGGCGCTGTCTGCAGGGCACACAGGGGGAGCAGAACTCTGTGCAGAAAGGGCATATCGGGGAGCAGGGCCCTGCGCAGAACACAGATGCATACGACAGCCTTGTATGCATCTGTGGAAGAACACGGCAGTATCCTGTATACTTTGTGCTCCGGGGAAGGCAGACAGGAATAAAATGTTTCTTTTGAGGAAGTTTTCATTATTCCATGATTTTATTTCTGTATATCGGTTATAATATGAATGAGATATTAAATACTATATATTATGGGTATGCCAGTTCTGTATCAGCCTTGAACGTATTGGCATGCGCATAAAACGGAGAAGGAAAACCGTCTGTCAGGCAGGCTGAGGACGGGATTTCCGCGTGTGCGGATACAGAATTCTGCAGGCAGGTCGGGGCATAAAATGTGCAGAAATGTCTGCCGGACACGTGAACAGACAGTGGAGGTATATAACAATGGCACTGAACGATAATATGACCATGCTCACCGACTTTTACGAGCTGACGATGGGAAACGGGTATTTTGAAGCGGGCCGTAAAGATGAAATTGCATGGTTTGACATGTTCTTTCGTCATATTCCGGACCGCGGCGGATACGCCATCATGGCCGGTGTAGAACAGATCGTGGACTACATGGAGAATCTGCATTTCTCCGATGAGGATATCGAATACCTGCGCAGCAAGCACATGTTCAGCGAAGGTTTTCTGGATTATCTGAAGAACTTTAAATTTGAGTGCGACGT
>JBJFHK010000246.1:0-6339 GCA_051893535.1 Eubacterium sp.
CTTCCATTTCCGGCCAGATCGAAGCAGGCTCAGGAACCCCGCTGCCATATGCTTACACTGCTGCTTTTACTTCTCCAGGAATTCAAACATCCTGTCCTTCAGTCCTTCGGCCACAAAATACCCCTCTTCATAGCCCTTTTTCAGTTTATCTTTATTCATTTCCGTACGTCCGATATCGAGGTCTCCCATCGGAGCAATGGCGAAAATCGTTCCTTCTTTTACACCTTCTTCGATATATTCAAGAGTCCGGTTGTAAAAAGTGAACCGTTTTTCAATGGCTTTTACCAGATTCGGGTAGCGTATGTATTTGGCGCGGATCATCGGCATAATCGTGTAATTCGGCTTTTTACGGTAGCCCAGAGGTCTGGTAAGTACGACAACGTTCTTCTTGTTTCCTTCTCTGACGGATTCCATGACCGGAATGGAATCACAGATACCGCCATCCAGATAAACATAGCCGTCAATCGGCACCATTCTGGACAGCAGCGGCAGGCTGGCGGATGCCCGGACATATTCCATATCTTTATGCAGGTCGTGGATCTGCGGATATTCTGCCTCACCGGTAATGCAGTTTGTAATGGAAACCTTGAAATCTACTCCGCTCTTTTTAAATGTCTCATTATCGATCGGATACAGTTCATCCGGGATTTCATGATAAATGAAATTTACGTTGAAAAAGTCTCCTGTTTTCCTGAGGCTTCTCCAGCCGCTGAATTCCGGATTTTTCAGGTATTCTGTCGATGTGCCGTAGGCTCTTCCTGCCTGGCGGCTGACATAACTGCAGGCATTGCAGGCTCCGGCCGAAACTCCGAATACGTGCGGGAAGAAAATCTCATGCTCGATGAAATAATCGATGACGCCTGTACAGAAAATGCCGCGCATGCCGCCGCCTTCAAAAATTACCCCTGTATGTTCTAAATTCATATGTTAATCCCCTGCCCTTCTATTCATAAACTATCTATATACTACTCATTATCATTATACACGATTTTATTTCTGTTCATTCATTCAGCGCAATGCAGCGTTCTGCTGAAAACAGATACAGATAAGCCTCTGAAACCGGCATCTGCATACCCTTCCGGAGGGCATCCCGGTATAACTGCAGCTGCATCCGGTATTTCTCCAGAAGCCTCCTGCGCTCCTCTTCAAACGGCTTTCGGAAATCCACCCAGTTGCTCTTATAATCCAGAAGAATGATCTTTCCCTCTTCCTCAAAGAAACAGTCGATAATTCCCTGAACCATAGTCATCTCACCCCGCATGGGAACGGCCAGATTGAAGGTCTGCTCTTTCCAGAGCTGCCGCCTTCTGGATGCGGCAGCGCAACGGCGCCCGATGTCTGTCCGGAAGAAAGCGGAAATCTTCTTCAGATTCACAGCTTCAAGCTCCTCCGGAAGGAAAATGCCTTTTTTCACCATCTCCGCGGCGGCATCCCGAATGTAATCCGTTCCCTTTTCTTCCGCTTCTGCAAAATCCAGATGCTCCATGATGCTGTGGTACACCGTACCGCGTTCAGCAAAGGTCAGCCGTTTCTTTTCCTGCATGAAGAGCGGAATTCTGCGTGTGACATGTACGGATTTCTGCGCCGTCTCCAGACCCGGCGTTCCAGTGGTTCCGCCTTCCTGATCCGGACCTTCCGGGAATCTTTCCGCAGTCGCAGAATTCATTTCCGCTGAATCCCCCTGTCCGAATACCGGAAGTTCCTCCTCGTCTGCCGGAGACGGCCTGTTTCCCAGATCCCGGCCTTCATTCTGCTCCTGTTCGTTCTGTTCATTTAATGATGTCGCTGTATACTTGGACCGCACTTTCTGCGCATCCGGATAGGGGTAAGCATAGTCCAGCCGGCTGACCAGCTCTGCCCGGTCACTTTTTGCCGCAGAATCTGCAAACTCCGGAAATTCAGCATGATCCTCTTCTTCATCAGAATCTGTACCCCTGAGATCTTCCATCGTAACCAGTTCCGGCCGCGGAAGAGCCTCCATCATATCAAAGAAGGACCGCTCGGACCGGATCCCCGCCTCCTTCTTCTCCATGAATTTCTCCGCGTCCCTGACTGAACCGAGCAGGAACAGTTTTTCTCTGGCACGCGTCATGGCAACATAAAGAATGCGGATATTCTCCTCGTACTCCTCTTTCCGGAACTGGCGCACAATCAGCGTCCTCGTCAGTGTCGTTTTCCTGATGCGGTTTTCCGGGTCTTCCAGGTTCATTCCCAGTCCCACATCCTTATGAAAGAGGATCGGATCTTTGCCAGTCGTGTAGGTCAGCGCATTTCCCATTCCGGCGATAATCACCATCGGAAATTCCAGTCCCTTCGACTTGTGAATCGTCATCATGCGCACGACGTCATCATTTTCCGACAGCAGCCTTGCCTGGCTGGTTTTGACGGTGTGCTGGCGCACAGCATCGATGTAGCGCATGAAGGAGTACAGAGAGCTCTGCGCATCCTCACTGTACTGCTGCGCCCGGGACAGAAGAATCCTCAGGTTGGCCTGCCGCATCTCTCCGTCCGGCATCGCGCCCGCCATCATGTAGTATCCGCTGTCCAGCATGAGTTTCCAGAGGAAATCAGACAGCGGCATCGCCAGGGACAAAAGTTTCCAGGAACGGATTCTCGCAAGGACATTCCTGCATTTTTCCTGCAGCTGCTCCGGAACTCTGACCGGAAGCTGCCCTTCAGCGGCCGCCATCAGCACTTCCGTGAAACTTCCTTCGGAAGACAGGCTCCGGATCTGCGCCAGTTCATCCGTCGAAAAACGGAAAATCTCCGACCGCAGCACGCTGATCATCGGAACGTCCTGATAGGTGTTGTCGATAACCGCCAGAAGGTTCATAAACACATGAATCTCCGTCCGGTCAAAAAATCCGTCGTTATTATCCATGTACAGCGGAATATGCTCCTTCTGCATGACTTCCGTATAAGCTCTCACACTGCTCAGAACAGACCGCTGCAGAATCACAATATCCTTGTAGCGGAGAGTTTTTACTTCCCCGGATTTCGAGTCATAGTATCTGCTTCCAACATTTTCCCTGATCAGGCGCGCGGCTTCCATGGCTTCAAGGTCGGCTTTTTTCAGAGACGCGATCTCCGGATCCGCGTCTTCTTTCTCCTCCAGATCAATGATCCGGCTTTCCGGCGGGAAGGAATATTCTCCCTCATAGGGAATTCCCGGATACAGCTTCGCGTCGTCATCATAGCCTTCCATAATCGGCTGAAATACACTGTTGATCGTGCTTAAGACCACCGGTTTGCTGCGGAAGTTGCGGTTCAGGTCGATTTTCATGGCTTTTCCGTCAGGATTTTCCATTTCTTCCTTGAAACTCTGGTATTTGTCCCTGAAAATACGCGGCTCTGCCAGGCGGAACTGGTAGATGCACTGCTTCTGATCCCCCACCATAAACAGATTATCCGGGCGGGCAATGCGGGAAATGATGGCCTCCTGCACCAGGCTCGTGTCCTGATATTCATCGATAAAAATCGCCTGGAATTTATCACGGTAATAGCCCGCCGCCTTCTCATCCTGAAGAATCTGCAGGCAGTAATGCTCAATGTCGTTAAAGTCAATGAGACGGTTCTGCTGTTTCTTCGCGTGATAGCGGGCCTGAAAATCCTTCAGCAGGTCCATCAGGGTCTGCGCTGCGCCGCGCGTCATGCGGATTTCCTCCAGCGCGTCCTGGAAAGACTCGCTGAAATACTCAGTCTGAAGTTTATCGATCCGCTTTTTCGCATCGTCACGCAGAGAGGTCACAACCTCCTTAACCTCCGCGTAGACTTCCTTCTCATCTTTCGATGCCAGAAGCCGCGGCCAGTTCACCGCCTGCACATAGGATCCGGCCCTGTCGATGCTGCTGTTCTGAAGCTGTTTCTGCGCCTCATTGATTTCTATAACAACATTGTTAAGCTTTTCTGACACCCCCGCGCATCCCGCATCATTCAGGACATTAACGGCCTTCTGCAGTTCCCCGCCGGCCTTCTGCAGCTCTTCTGTGGCAGCCTCTCTCAGAACATGAGCAAGCCGGCAGTCTTCCGGATCCCCCTGCGGATCCATTTCATCAATCCGGCTCTGCAGCGTCTTCTCCGGCTCCGGCAGCGCCTGCAGAGTATGATACAGCTTCAGCAGGAGACTGCGCACCCGGTCATCGTTCTTTTCCCCGCTGTACCAGTCCATAAAGGTCCGGAAATTCTCATCGTCCGCCTCGTAGCGGTCATCCAGCAGCTCATCCATGGCCTCCTCGCAGAGTACCGTGCTTCTGGCCTCATCCGCAATGGAAAACGCTGCTTCCAGGTCCGTCAGGTAGAAAAAGCGGTGAATCACATCCAGGGCAAAAGAATGAAAGGTGCTGATTTCCGCCTGCGGAAGGAGTTCCAGCTGTTTCCTCATGGCCGGGTTTTCTTTTGCCTTCTTCCGGAGAGCCGTGCGGATTTTCTCCCGCATCTCAGACGCAGCCGCGTTGGTAAATGTCACCACCAGAAGCTGCCGCACATCCAGGCCCTCCTCCGTAACCAGCCTGCAGACACGCTCCACCATAACCGCCGTCTTTCCCGACCCCGCCGCCGCGGAAACCAGAAGACTCCTGCCGTCCGTATCAATTGCCTTTTGCTGCTGTTCAGTCCAAGCCATATCCATCCTCTTTTCCATTTTCCGACCTTGTCTTATGATGACAGTATACCAAACTTTTATGGATTCTGCCTGAATTGTGGTATCATGATTATTAGACAAAGGCTGAACGCGCAAGGGAATCTCCTTCATCCGGGAACCCGCATATCCAGCCTGACAAAAAACAGCCATCAAGTGAATAAGGAGAATATAGAGATGAAAAAGCCAAATATGATCCTCATTATGGACGGATACGGACTGAATCCGCGCACCCTTGGAAATGCCATCGCACAGGCATATAAGCCGAGTCTGGACCGGATCATGTCCGTCTACCCGCATACACAGCTTGCCGCTTCCGGAGAACCGGTTGGACTTCCGGACGGCCAGATGGGAAATTCCGAAGTCGGCCATCTGAACATCGGCGGCGGCCGCATCGTCTATCAGGACCTGAGCCTGATCACGAAAGCGGTAAACGATGGTTCTTTCTTTAAAAATCCGGCTCTTCTTCATGCCATGGAACATGTAAAAAAGAACCATTCCACCCTTCATATTTCCGGACTCCTGTCTGACGGCGGCGTACACAGCCATATTGATCACCTGTTCGCGCTGCTGGATATGGCAAAAAAGGAAGGGATTCAGAATATCGCTGTGCACTGCTATCTGGACGGCCGTGATGTTCCGCCGCGCTGCGCGCTGACTTATCTGAAGCAGCTCTCCGACAAACTGGATGAGCTCGGAGTCGGCAGAATTGCAACGATTTCCGGACGCTACTACGCGATGGACAGAGATACCCGCTGGGAAAGAGAACAGCTGGCTTACGATGCCATGACGCTTGGAAAGGGCCGCACAGCTTCTTCTTATGAAGAAGCCATCCAGAAAGCCTATGATAAGGAGGAAAACGATGAGTTCGTCGTTCCGACTGTCATTCTGGATGCCGACGGAAAAGCGTCTGTCGTTTCCGACGGCGACAGCATGATCATGTTCAACTTCCGTCCGGACAGAGCCCGCCAGATCACCCGCTGCTTTGTCGATCCCGCCTTTGACGGCTTCAAAAGAGAAAAGACAGTCTCAGATCTCTGCTATGTCTGCATGACCCAGTACGACGCCAGCATGCCGAATGTCGAGCTGGCCTTCCCGCCGGAGCACTATAAAAATACACTGGGAGAATATATTTCTTCCCTCGGACTGAAGCAGCTGCGCATCGCAGAAACGGAAAAGTATGCCCACGTCACTTTCTTCTTCAACGGCGGCGTAGAAGAACCGAATCAGGGAGAAGACCGCATTCTGATCCCGTCACCAAAGGTCGCGACCTACGACCTGCAGCCGGAAATGAGCGCACCGGAAATCACAGAACGCGTCCTTCGGGAAATCAACCGCGATCTCTACGACGTCATTATCCTGAACTTCGCCAACGCCGACATGGTCGGCCACACCGGCGACATGGGCGCAGCAGTGAAAGCCATTGAGACCCTTGACAAATGCGTTCCGCAGATTGAGAAGGCTGTTCTGGCAAAAGACGGTCAGATTCTGCTAACCGCCGATCACGGAAATGCCGACGTCATGCAGGACGAAAACGGTTACACCGTAACCTCCCACTCCCTGAACCCGGTACCGCTGGTCCACATCGCCAACCACCCGAAACGCCTGAAAGACGGCGGAAAACTGGCCGACATCGCGCCGACCCTGCTGAAACTCATGGGCCTGCCGATTCCGGAGGAAATGACGGGAAATGTGTTAATTGA
>JBJFHK010000246.1:6439-102792 GCA_051893535.1 Eubacterium sp.
TGAAACTCATGGGCCTGCCGATTCCGGAGGAAATGACGGGAAATGTGTTAATTGAGGAATAATACACGAAAAACCAGATTCTGAAACAGCTGAAGAGATAACCGTTCGCTTCGATTAATGAAATCTTAAAACTCCCAGCCAGACCGGCGGCCCTCATTTCGCTGCCGGTCCTGCTGGGAGTATCGTTCATTTCCTGCCGGTCTTACTGGGAGTATCGTTCATTTCCTGCCGATCTTATTGGGAGCATCCTGTTATTATGGACTGATATTATTGCAGACCGGCTGCCAGAATAATCACAGGCTGGTCAGGATGACTGACCGGAATATAACTGTCTTGGCGCGAAAAAATGAATACATTGGCGTATACAGTATACTCATACAGGAGGGGTATTCCTGGATATATCGAGGAACACCGGCACACTGCACGGGAAATGTGAATGGTCGTGCCGATAATGTTTGAAATCTGAGTACTGCAGAACAGCTCTCTCCCTTTTCCCAGTCAACAGCCGAATAATTACCCATCTCCAGTCCACACATGATCAAGACCATACCATAGTTATCCTTTTATTTTCCCGTCCCGACTCCGATACCATTTGTATTTCGGGGAAATAATGCAATCCGTACATAATCACCGGAATCCATTTGTACAAATCGCGAAAATCACCTCTTTTTACATAAAAATATCTGCAAATCTGGACGCTGAATTACATCGGCAGGATCACTTGTGTATTCATCCATGCTTTATAATATTTACACATCCGAATCGACAGATATATCTTATCCGATTTCAACTCATCAACATGATATCCCGTTTCTTCCCCTGTTATAAAATGATTATCGGCCATGATCGCCAGTTCAAGAAAGACTATTCTGTTATCTTGATAACTATATTGTCTACAGCTTCACTGGGTTTTATGTACAGAAACTGAAAAACGTCTGATTTTACAAATTGATTGTGCTCAATTTATGTAAATATTGGGGGTTATGCTGTTCTTACAAAATTCGAACCCCATATTTTACCAATTCCAGTCATTTCATCAATGCGCTTTCATGAATAATCGATGAATAGACTTCACCGGAATTTTTTTTACTGCATTTCATAGACGTATACAGTATACTACGGATTACCCGCCCGAGAGGCCATGCACTTTTCTGCCGAGTTAAACCATTATCTGCAGTGATAACCGCCAGAGAAACTTCCGCCACATTACTGGCTCAGCAAGCCCCGCACTTTTCTGCTAAGTTAAGCCATTATCGGCAATGATAATCTTCAACGACTATCTATAATGACAAACTCCAACGACTTTCTCCCATGACTATCTACAATAATAACCTGCAATGACTATCGTCATCGTCAAAGAGACACCTCAATAAGAACCCCACCCTTCCACGACGCTGAAAGCGTCGGGTGGGTGCCCGGGAACCTTGTTGTCGTCAGACGAACAGACAATATAACAGCCGCCAGAAGGCATCTTCCCCTTGGCGGCTGTCTTTGTATGTTCTTCAAGTTAATGTACGCTAATTATATCTTCATCTGCTTCTTTATCATAACATCGAAATTGTGTCTCAGAACGGTGCTGAGACATAATTTTGATGCCGCTGCGCCGCTACTGATTCAGATAGCGGGACAGGAAATGCTGCGTCTTCTCTTTCTGCGGGTGTTCGATCAGTTCTTTTGCCGGGCCCACTTCTTCAATTACTCCGTCCGAGAAGAAGGCTGCCCGGTCTGCGACATCTCGGGCAAAGCGCATCTCGTGTGTAACAATTACTGCTGTGACGCTGCCTTTTACGATATCGCGGATAACTTCCAGAACGCCTTCAACCAGTCCCGGATCCAGAGCACTGGTCGGTTCATCGAAGAGAATAACTTCCGGCTTCAGGGCAATCGCCCGGGCGATGCCGATCCGCTGCTGCTGACCGCCGGAAAGTTCATAAGGGCGGGCATCCGCCTTATCCTCCAGACCGACTTTTTTCAGCAGCTGCCGGGCCTCTTCTTCGGCCTCCGCCGCGCTGATCTTCTTTACCACTGTCAGAGGCATGGTAATGTTCTGAATCACCGATTTGTTCTCAAACAGGTTATAGTTCTGGAACACCATTGCCGTTGCACGTCGGATCTCGAGACGTTTCTTTTTGTCGATCCTGCCTGCCTCAAAACTGTGGGAACCAATCATTACCTTTCCCGCATCCGGCTCTTCCAGCAGGTTCAGGCAGCGCAGCATCGTCGTTTTTCCTGATCCGGACGGTCCGATCACTGCGAAAGTTTCTCCGTCGTTAATTTCCAGATCAATATGTTTCAGGACCTGCAGATCTCCGAATGATTTACTCAGACCTTCTATTTTAATCATGCTGCGCCTCCTTAATGCATCTTCTTCTCAATGACTTTCTGTACCTGGCTCAGGATTGTGCAGAAAATCAGATAGATAAAGGCAACTTCGATATACATCGCTAAAGGCTGGTAGGTCCGCGCCGCGATGCCCTGCGTTACCATGAACATTTCTGATACGGTGATATTCGCTGCCAGTGAAGTATCCTTTACCAGACTGATGAAGGAGTTAAACAGCGGCGGAACACTGATTTTCATCGCCTGCGGCAGAATGACGTGAACATAGGACTGGACCGTCGTCATGCCGACAGACATGCAGGCCTCTTTCTGGCCCTGCGGGACGGCCTCGATCGAAGCCCTGACTGTCTCCGATGCATAAGCGCCGACATTCAGGGAAAAGGCAACGATAGAAGCCGGAATTGCATTGATCGACACGCCGATATTCGGCAGGCCGAAGAAAATGATGTAGAGCTGAACCAGAAGCGGTGTTCCACGAAAGACCCATACATAGAAACGTATGATTTCGCTGAAGATTTTTACCTTACGAACTCTGGCGATCGCCGTGACAATGGCAATCAAAAGACCGATCGCGAAAGACACCAGCGTCAGCGGGATTGTGTATAGAAGTCCCGGCAGCAGGATCTTCGGAAAGGATTCGATCCATAATGAAATAATATTTGTACTCATAGAATATCTCCTGTCCACAGATACGATAAAACCTGCCTGAAGCAGGTTTTATCATCTTTACCTTTATTTTTCATTTCGATCCGTACCACATCTGCTGCAGCCTTCACGCATTTCTTCTGTCCTATCGGTCTGTTCTTCCGGATGCTTTACTGATTTTTCTTTGTTACATCCTTGCCGAAGTACTTCATGGAAATTTTCTTCAGTGTTCCGTCTTTCTGCAGTTCTGTTATCGCCTTGTTTACCTTCTTCTGCAGGGTTGTGCTGCCCTTTCTCATCATGACAGCCGTCTCAATTGGAGTATCCGTTGTATCGACAATTTTCAGCTTGGAATCCGGATTCTTCTTTAGGTAGTCGAGCTCGGTCAGATTCTCAATCAGCATTGCATCAGCTCTGTTCTGCTCCAGCAGCTGTACAGAATCGGAGAAACCAGTTGTCTTGGTGATCTTTCCACCCAGCTTCTGCACCTGGCCGTTCCAGTTGCTGGTTGCTGTCTCAGCAAAGGTTTTGCCCTTCACATCTTTAAAACTCTTGATTCCGCTGGACGGTGTTACCATCAGGCCGCCATAGGTGTAGTTATACGGCTTGGAGAAGATGTACTTTGCTTTTCTTTCCTTTGTAATGGCAATCTGGTCCATGACAACATCGCACTTCTTCGCATCGAGGCCCGAAATCAGAGAATCCCACTTGGTATCCATCCACTTGACTTTCAGACCCATCTTGTCCGCAACTGCCTCTGCTACTTCTACATCGAAGCCCTTCATTTTCTGATTCTTGTCGCGGTAAGCATACGGTGAATAAGCGTTCTCCGTACCAATTGTAATGGTCTTGTTCTTCTGGATATTGCTCCATACTTCATCGGATGACTTGGAGCTGGAACCAGATCCGCATCCGGCCAGAACTCCCACTGTCAGCACGACTGCAGCTGCCACTGCGAAAATCTTGATCTTCTTCATCGTTTCCTCTCTTTCTCTGCTCACATTTTTGATAGTTGCTATACTTCCAAACAATATATTCCTTTTAATATACCTGTTATGTAGGTTTTTATGGATGTTTCTAATATACATTAGCTGATGGTACTTGTCTAATAGATAGTATCTATACATTAAACAATTTTCGGCCAGTATCTTTATATATCAATAACAAAACAACCAGACGCGATAGAATAATCGTGTATGTTAAAATAACATCAAACTATTCCAATTTACTATTCTAGTGTACTACTGCAGTATCTATCTAATTGATTTTATCTATATTCACACAAAGTAACATGCCGTATTATATTAACTCATCACAAAAACAGCCGCAGGAAATGTTACGTTTCCCAGGGCTGCTTTCTATATTCAATGTATATTCAATGTTTACACAATGTTTATTTCTCAATGTCCGGCCGCGTAAGAGCCGCAGAAATGCCTCGTGACTGTAAAGACCAGAGCCCGGCTGACTGCCGGCTGGATCCTTACTCTGCCGCTTCTTCCTCCATCAGCTTTGCGGCTTTCCGGGCAGCGACATTGCCTCTCTCGCAGCGGTTGCCCCAGCTGTCGATCATCTCGCCGTCCCTGTAGACACAGATGATCTCGCAGTTGTTCGGGCAGCCTCCGCAGTTGATCTCTCTGGTGATGAACTCCATGTCTTCCATGTTGAAATCAAATACGGAACGCTTCTTGTTTCTTCTTGCGAGGATGGCAGCCCCGATGGCACCCATCAGGTGGCCGTCTTTATCGACGATGACCGGGCAGCCCAGCTGCTTCTCAAAGGCTTTTACAACGCCGATATTCTTGGAAACTCCGCCCTGGAAGACGACCGGGGACTGGATCTTTTTTCCCTTACCGACGTTATTCAGGTAGTTTCCGACAACGGCCTGACAGAGGCCGGCAACGATGTCTTCCTTGGTGTGGCCGACCTGAATCTTATGAACCAGGTCAGATTCTGCAAATACCGTGCAGCGTGCGGCGATCTGGGTCGGATGCTCGGACTTCAGGGCGATCTCACCCATATCTTCTACTGGAATGCCGAGACGCGCGGACTGACTGGACAGAAAAGCTCCTGTACCTGCGGCACAGAGGGTGTTCATCGCGTAGTCAATGGCAACACCGTTTTCTACCAGAATGATTTTAGAATCCTGTCCGCCGATTTCCAGAATCGTCCGGACATCCGGATGGAAGGTGGTCGTTCCTACCGCGTGAGCCGTGATCTCGTTTTTTACGACAGTAGCTCCGAGAACCGTTCCCACCAGTTTTCTGGCGCTTCCGGTGGTCCCGGTTGCCACGATGCGGTAATTATCTTTGTCGAACTGCTTTTCCAGCAGGCGGACCAGCTTCTTCACCGCGCCGATCGGGTTTCCTTCTGTCCAGATATATTCACTGGACAGAATCTTGTTTTCCTTCGTCAGAATGACACCTTTTGTGGAAATGGATCCCACATCGATTCCCATATATACATCTTCCATTAGTGGATTACCTTCTTTCTCATCTCAATCATGTCGTAGAACGCTTCAATTCTGGTCTGAAGACCCGCATCTCCGTCCTGTGAATCATAAGTAAGATACAGGATCGGAATTTTGAAGTCAGCTCCGATTCTCTGCAGAACCGGCATAATGTCGATTTCCGGCGTGCAGCCTGCGCTCTTGACATGCACCAGTCCGTCAAAGCCGTTTTCCGCGCATTCCTTTGCGTACCAGATGTTGGCAGTCGATGTCGGACCCATCTCATAATTGCAGTATTCGCTGATCCGCGGATGCAGATTCTTTTCTCCCGGATAGTGCAGATTTCTGTGGCTGACGCTCATCCAGCGGTGAACTTCCACGCCCAGATCAGCAAGAGACTGCTCCAAGTCGATATTGGAAAACTCGTCCATGACGGTGAAGTACTCACCGAGGACGCCGACACGGAGCGGGAATTCTCCCTTATCAATCGGAATGCTCTTAAACTTCTCCATGCAGCGGTCATATCCACTGTCGATGTCGCTTCTGTTTTTTGCCTTTCCCATGTCGCGCATAAACTGGTTCAGGGCCTTGCGGTATTCACCTTTTGTCTTCTCAAATCCGCAGTTCTGATAATAGTAATCCTCGACAGAATCGATATTCTCCATCATTTTCAGACCGTCCAATCCGGCCTTTCCCATGGCAACTGCGCCTGCCTTGGGATTCAGCTTCTTAATTGCCTTGAGATAATCTTTTCTCTTTCCGGTCGTGTACTCCGCAAGATTAAGGTAATCGAACTCATAGCCCAGATCCCGCAGGATCGACTCCGCGAGCTCTCCATAGTATCCCAGACGGCAGTAGCCGAACACCATGATCAGGGTGTCCGCGCCGGCCTCAAGAGCCTCAATCATGCTTCCCAGAATCGTCTTAAAGGGCGTACAGACCATGTCCGGCGAGTATTTCACGCCCAGCTTCAGAGTTCTTCTGGTCATTTTCGGCTGCATAATATAGGTCTGATGCAGTCCCTCTTCAACGAAGTACCGCACCACCTCGTTATAGCGGGCGACCATCGGAAATGCGATTTTACGCTTCGTTTTCTCTGCCATTTCCTGCCTCCACTTCTCTTCTCATCTTCAGAATGTCAATAAAACTCTCCAGTCTGGTTTCCACACCGGCCGTTCCGGTCTGCGCGTCCAGCGTCATCTGGAGCATCGGGATGTGCGCCATCTTGTTTTTCCGCATCAGCATGTCGTTTACCATGGAATCCAGCGCACATGGATAGACGGACAAAAGGATCGCACCGTCGATTTCCTGGTGGTGCATGGCAAGGGAACCCACCATCTCTCTGGAAAGTTCCCACTTCAGTGTCGGAGAAACTTTTTCCGATTCCTTCATCGCCTGTTTCCGGTCGACCTGATCAGCACGGATGACGGTGACTCCGTTTTCTTCCAGGTACTTGATGATCGGTTTTCCGATGTATTCATCGTCCAGCACATAGCTGTGGGCGGCGATGGCCAGCTTCAGATCCTTCCTGCGGTAAAGCGCTTCCGTCTTTTTCGCCTGCTTCGCATCTGCCTCATTCTGCGCTTTTCTGGCCGCCTTATAGGCCTTGTTCGCGCGGCCGTGGGAGAAGCCGATGGAAACCGCCATTTCAACCATGGCGTGACGCTCATCTGTTTTCTTAGATGAATCAATATCATAAGACAGCACATGGAAGGGCGCTTCATAGAAAATATTAGAGACAACGTCCGGCAGCGCCTCAAAATTGGCGCACATGACTCTGCGAATGCCGAAGTCTCTGATTCTCGGAACCAGAATATAGTTACATTTTCCAATCAGCGCCTCTACATGGCCCATGTAAATTTTCATGGCCAGACACATCTCGGATGCCGCGCGGCGTGATCCCCGATTCATGATTTCCAGATTGGTCGGCGGACTGACAACGGTCTTGATTTCAAGCTCCTGAAAAAAGCGCTCCCACAATACTCCATATCTGAAGTAAAGCAGTGAGCGCGGAATTCCGACTGTAATATCTTTTTTATTCTCTGCCTTCGGCATTCTGATCAAATCCATAATTTTCACCTCAGTTTATTGATATTTTATCAATATTTTCGTGCTGTGGAAATAAACAGTCCTCTGCATTTGTCCAATCCGGACCAGTAATCCCTTCCCGATTCCGGAAATCCGGGGCCTGAAAAACTCCGTCTCCTCCCGCCCCTTTTCTTTTGACAAAAAGAGACTCCGCAGAGGGAATTCCGCGCAGTCTCTTTCTCAATACATATCATTTTCCGCTTAGTTCTGCGGATCTTCTGGCTCATCAGCGAGTTCACGGTCAAGAATTTCTGTGTAGATCTGGTAAGCGGTATCGTCATGTACACAGAAGGTAATCTGCATATCGTAATCTCCCGCATAAGAATCCAGCCAGGTCAGTACGGTATCAACCGCGATTTCCGCCGCGTCTTTCATCGGATATCCGAACACGCCGGTTGAAATCGCCGGGAAGGCAATCGTATGAATATCATAGTCGATCGCCAGATTCAGGCAGTTCCAGTAACAGTCCGCCAGATCATCCGCACACTGGTCAGATCCGTCATAAATCGGGCCGACCGTGTGGATAATGTAATCGGCCGGAAGCCGGAAACCTTCCGTAATCTTGGCTTCTCCGGTCCTGCATCCGTGAAGTTCACGGCATGCCTCATCCAGTTCCGGACCTGCCGCCTGATGGATGGCGCCGTCTACGCCGCTTCCTCCCATCAGCGTATTATTGGCCGCGTTGACGATCGCGTCACATTCCATGTTTACGATGTCGCCCTCTACCAGGTTGATATCGCCCTGCAGCTCTTCATCTGCATTCTCATTAATAGACTGGATGCTTTCCATCAGCACCTTCAAAGTCTCTGTCGGGATATTCAGCGCCTGCTCCCAGGGATTGATGACAATTCCTGCCATATCTGTGTCCATGGCCATCGCCATCAGGGTCTCGATCTGATGGGCCATAACATCGACGACATCTCCCTTCATGACCTGATCCGGACTGGTGAATACCGGAAGCCAGTCATTTCCATCCTCATCCGTAACCGCATGAATGGCAAAGCTGATTTCCTCGCTCTCCAAGAATTTCTGAATCTGGTCATCGGTCATATATTCAAGGTCCAGCGGCTTTCCGTCTGCGCCGGCAGGAACGGCAGGAGCCAGCAGCTCTTCGCTGTTTACCGCGCTCGTCAGGATTGCCTCAGTCAGATTCATATTATTTTCTTCATCCTGGCCGACCTGGAAATTTCTCACTGCGTTTTCAATCCGGGTATTCGGAGTGAATTCCATCTGATCTTCTTTCTTCTGCATTCCATCCCTCTCTTTCCTGCAGTGTAAATATCTTGCTTTCTAATTCTTTTCTGCCGGTCATATCATCCGGCAGAATGCTGTCTCTCTATCTTATCTGATTTCAGGATCTATTTCATCCTTTTTCAGGAAATTTCTTCCACGGGGTAAAAGACGAAATAATCTGTTCTGCAATTTTCATTCCATCACAGGCTGAACTGGTAATTCCTCCCGCGTATCCGGCACCTTCTCCGCCCGGGTAAAGGCCGCGGACTGTCAGACTCTGCTGCGTTTCATCTCTCAGGATTCTCACCGGAGAGGAGCTTCTGGATTCCACCGCGGTCATCAGTGCGTCATCGCTGTCGAAGCCCTTCAGTTTTCTCCCGAGATGGGGCATAGCCTCATCGATGCTGTCCACGGCAAAATCCGGAAGAGACTGCAGCACCGGCTGCGCGTCTTCTGCCTTGCTGCGGAAACTTTTCCAGCTGGTTTTTGGCGCAGAGTAATCGGATCCGCCGTTTCTGAATGCCAGGCGCTCATACTTTTCCTGAAAATCAATACCGGAAAGCGGATCATCTGGATCCGGGAAATCGGACGGGCGGACATCCACCAGCAGCGCGCTGTTAGCCGTTCCACTGTCTCGTCCGTGCCGGCTCATGCCGTTGGTCACGACGCCGCCTTTCTGTGAGGAGGCGGTAATCACTTCACCGCCAGGGCACATGCAGAAGGTATAGACGCCGCGTCCGCTTTCCCTGCAGTGCCAGTTCAGCTTGTAGACAGCAGGAGGAAGTCCCAGATTTTTTCCTGTATCTCCGTACTGAGCCCGGTCGATGACATCCTGCGGATGCTCGATCCGGACACCGATCGAAAAGCCCTTCTGTTCCATGGGAACATCCTGATCTCTGAGCATGCGGAAGCTGTCTCTGGCGCTGTGTCCCAGAGCCAGGATAAGCTGATCGGCTTCCATTGTTTTCTGCACTCCGTTTTCCGTCAGCTGAATACCGCATACTCTGCATTCGTCCGCTTCCTGCTTCAGAATCAGCCGATCCATTCTGCTGTGGAAATGAATTTCTCCTCCAAGGGAAAGGATCTGCTCCCGGATATTTTTCACGCAGATGCGCAGGACATCGGTTCCGATGTGCGGCATATGCGCATAGAGGATTTCCGGATCAGCGCCGGCCTTTACGAATTCTTCCAGCATAAAATGAATGCGCGGGTCCTTGATGCCTGTCGTCAGTTTGCCATCAGAAAATGTCCCCGCGCCTCCTTCTCCAAACTGTACATTAGATTCCGGGTCCAGAATCCCCTGATCCCAGAATTTCTGCACATCCTGAACCCTTTCCTCCACCGGGGCGCCGCGCTCGATGACTACCGGGCAGTAGCCCTGCTGTGCCAGAATCAGCGCTGCAAACATTCCGCAGGGCCCCATGCCGACGACAAGCGGCCGGTGCTTCAGAGGCTGCGATCCGGAAACGGCTCTGTGATATTCAAGATCCGGCGCCTTGGCGAGATTCAGCTCTCTGTCGGCTGTAAAATCAACGGTGTATACCATTTTTATCCGGTCCTTGTGCCGGGCGTCGATGGACTCTCTTCTGATGATCCAGTCGGAGATTTTCGTATTTTTTCCGGCTTTTCCGAGCTTCCGGAGAATTTTTTTCGGGATCCGGTCTTTTGATTCCCCCAGGTCCAGCCTTATTTCATGGATGCGATACTGATATTTCACGCCTTCCCGCCTTTCTGTTTTACTTTTGTCTGAGACAGGGACTGCTTCCCGGCTTTCTGAAGGGCCCTTTCTGCCATGGAACGTCCTGCCAGGATGCCGCTTTCCCAGGCATGCTGCAGGTTAAATCCGCCGCAGGGACCGTCCCAGTCCTGAATTTCGCCTGCCGCGTACAGTCCCGGCACAGCGAAAGCTTCCATCGTCGCGGGGTTCAGTTCAGACATCACGATTCCGCCCCGGGTCACCTGCGCCATGTCCCAGCCCTTCAGTCCCTTGGGATGCAGGGTAAAATGACGGAGCAGATGGGCACATCTTTCCGGATTTCCTTCTGCCTGACGGTAAATTTCCTCTGCCAGCGGCAGCCGGACGATGGATGCCAGCGGGAGCAGACTGTCCTTTTTCAGATTCTGAAAATCACTGCTTCTGACCGGCAGTTTTCCCGCCAGGTCGATTTCTACCGTATAATCATCGAATCCGCCCTGAAGCTTTTTCCCGGGCGGAAGCACCATTTTTCTGGACAGATTAAACACGCAGATTCCGGAAATTCCATAGGCGGTAAACTGCACTTCTCCCTCTTCTTCTGCGATTTTTTTACCCTGATACTGGAGGGTTACCACGGCCTTTGCCCGGACGCCCTTCAGTTTCCGGACATCTTCATAAACTTCCATAGCGGTCAGCGCCGGCGCCAGCGGAGTCACGTCAAGAGAAAGGCGGCGCGCAAGTTTTGCGCCGTCTCCCGTCGTTCCCATTTTTGGTCCGGCCTTTCCGCCGCAGGCCAGAAGAAGCTGCCGGGATGAGATCTTTCCGCCCCGGTAAGAGACAAGAAATTTTCCCTCTTGCGCTTCAGCCTTTGTCACCTCTGCGCCGCAGATTATCTGAACATGCAGCCTCTTCAGTTCCTGAACCAGAGCCTGCTGAACGGCCTTCGCGTCTCCGCACCAGGGATAGACGCGGCCGTCCTCCTCTTCTCTGGTGAACACCCCGAGCTCCCGGAAGAACTGCCGGATTTCCTCTGCCTGGCTGCAGGCCGTGTTGGTCAGATTGCAGCGTCCGTTTCCCGTGGCCAGAATCTTATGTCCAGGCTCGTCCAGTTTCTCCAGAATGCAGACATTCTCACCGCCGATGATCCTGGCAGAAGTCACTGCCGCAGCCATTCCGGACGCGCCTCCGCCGATCACACAGATTTCCGTCTTTCTCATGCCTGCATCCTGTCTTCCAGTTCGCGGACATACTGCAGCAGCGGGTCAATCTGACTGCGGTCCATCAGATCTCTCCCGTTAGCAAAGGTATCCCGGAGCTCATCCGCGTATTTCCCGGTTCCGCCGTCCAGGAGTTTCCTGGTCAGCTTGATGATGCCCTTATCCAGCCCGTGAATCTCTGACGGATCGTAACGCCCGGTCAGATAGAAACACGGCATCCCCTGCAGTTCCTCGGAAAAGTTGATTTCATCGGCCTGAATCTGGTTCTCGTCATGCCCGACTGTGATTCCGACGCCGAAGCAGACGACCACTTTTCCGCGCAGCTCCCTGTGAATATGCTTCTTCAAAAAATCCAGCCGGTAGATGCCGCCGGAGAAAATTCCTCCGCCGTAGATAATCATATCGTAGGGCGTCAGCTGAGCCGCCTTCAGATGCTTTCCGTCCAGCAGGTCTGCCTGAAGTTCCTCCGCGATCCACTCGGCGTACTGCTTCGTCGAACCATATTTTGTGTTATACACAACAACTATCTTCATTATTTACTCAACACTCCGATCAGGTTGTACAGATCTGAATTGAATTCTCTCGTTTCCTGCAGGGCGTCACCCAGATCCTCCGCAAAAATTCGTCCGTCTACGGTTCCGATCGCCTTGCTGGTGGACTCCTGCGCCAGAAGTTCGACCGCCTTGGAACCGCAGAGCGTTGCAAGCAGACGGTCACGCATCGTCGGCGATCCGCCTCTCTGCAGATAGCTCAGAACAACCTCTTTCGTTTCTCTTCCGGTATTTTCCTGAATGTCATGAGCCAGCTCCGCCGTGGAAATATCCACGCCCTCGGCCTTGATGATAATGTGGTGCTGTTTTCCGCGGTTTGCGCTTTCAATGATTCTTCTGGACAGCGCCTTGATGTCATACGGCAGCTCCGGAACCAGAACCTCTTCTGCACCGCCGGTCAGACCCGCGTACAGCGCAATGTCCCCGCAGCGGCGCCCCATAACTTCCACGATAACGACTCTCTCGTGGGCAGAAGATGTGTCACGCAGCTTGGAAATCGCGTCCAGAACTGTCGTTACCGCCGTATCGAATCCGATCGTGTAATCCGTGTAAGCCAGGTCATTATCGATCGTTCCCGGAATTCCCATAACCGGGATTCCGTGCTTCGATAATTCCAGACCGCCGCGCATGCTTCCGTCTCCTCCGACAACCACCAGACCATCGATATCGAAGGTATTCAGCACGTTCATGGCGCGTCTGATGCCTTCTTCCGTCCGGAAACGCTTGCTTCTGGCCGTCTTCAGAATCGTGCCGCCGCGCTGCAGAATGTCACCGACGTCGCCTCTGTCCATCTGCTTCAGCTCCGCGTCCAGCAGACCCTCATATCCTCTGTAAATTCCATATACTTCCAGGCCCCGGTCAAGTCCGCACCGTACAACAGAGCGAACGGCCGCGTTCATTCCCGGAGAATCTCCTCCACTCGTCAGAACACCAATTCTTTTCATTCTCATTCCTCCTGAATTGCATTGACAAAACCCACCGCGCAAGGGGCCTGAATCCCTGAATCCGTTTTTCTGTCTGCCCTCTGCACAACAGAAAATCCGCAGAAGCTCTGCCCCCGCCTCCCGGCTGCACACATAATTTTCCATACGCATCCGCGATGGTATTAAAACTATGATACCACAAGAACCCTCTGCCTTGTCAGCGTGATGCGATTTTTACATTTTCTTCACCAAGCAGTGCACCAAGCTTTTCAAGCAGACTCTCGGAAATTGTGATTCCCGCGTTCCTCCCGGTTCGGACAGCCTTTTTATTTTTCCGGTAAATCAGCGCCGCCTGAGGACCCGCGTGCTTTCTGAAAATATCCGCAAGTTCCTGCATCATCAGCTTCTCATCCTGGTTTTCCGGAATCCTGACTTTTAAAAATTCGCTGTTTTCATCAGACTCACTGGAATTCAATGCTTCCACAGATTCCGCGAGCAGCTTCGGTGTCTCACCTTCACGGAAATCCAGACGACCCTTAATGACAACCACATTGTCCTCATAGATTTCCGTCTGGTACTGTTCCAAAACCCGTGGAAATACAACTACTTCCGTCTGCCCGTACAGATCTTCCAGATCCACAAAAGCCATGATCTGATTTTTCTTTGTAATCAGGGTTTTCTTTCCGATGATCATACCGGCCATGACGACCTGCATCTTATCCCGGATTCCGCCGCTATTCGCAGTCTGTGCCATCTGCGCTCTCGCGTCACCCGGGAAGTAACCCGGATCCTGCGCGTCGTCTTCAGCAGACTGCTTTCCGGCTTCATCCAGCTGCTGGCTGTTGACCGTCGTCACCCTCTTTATCTGGTCTGCGTAATCATCCAGCGGATGGCCGCTGATGTAGACCCCCAGCATCTCCTTTTCCATAGCCAGCAGAATCCTGCGGTCAAAGTTTTCTACCTTCGGCAGACTGACCCGCACATCTCCCTGGTCCATGGCGGCTTCCGCCGTCTGGAAGAGGCTGATCTGCCCGGCGATATTCTTTTTTGCGTTCGCCTGGGCCGACTCCATCAGCGTTTCATAAACGGCAAGGTGCGCCGCCCTGTTCGGATTCAGGCAGTCCAGAGCGCCGGCCTTGATCAGGCTCTCCACCGCCTTCTTATTGACAATGCCGACATCGATATTATCGATAAACTGGAAAATATCCTCTGGTTTCCCCATCGTTTCCCGGGCACGGATAATCTCATCGATTGCGCCCTCCCCGACATTCTTCACACCGAGAAGGCCGAAACGGATCTTCCCGTCCTGTACGGTGAACTTCACTCCACTCTCGTTGACACTCGGACCAAGGACCTCGATTCCATGCTCCCGGCAGTTCCGGATGTACTTTGCCGTCTGCTTCGCGTCCCCAGCCATGCTGCTCATCAGCGCGGCCATAAACTCCACCGGATAATAGCACTTCAGATAGGCCGTCTCAAAGGCCAGAACCGCATAGGCAGCCGCGTGACTCTTATTAAACGCGTACTGGGCAAAGGTCTCCATGTCAGAGAAAATCTGCTCTGCGGCCTCTTCTGAAATACCGTTTCTGACGCATCCCGGTATTTCCACGCTTCCGTCTTCCCGAAGCTTTCCGTGAATGAAGTACTCTTTTTCCTCCATCATGACCTGCTTCTTTTTCTTCGACATGGCACGGCGGACGATGTCGGAACGGCCGTAGCTGTATCCCGCAAGGTCGCGGACGATCCGCATAACCTGCTCCTGATAGACCAGGCAGCCGTAGGTGACATCCAGAATGGGCGCGAGCTTAGGGGTTACGTATTTTATCTTGTCCGGGTGCTTTTTGTTCTCAATATAGGTCGGGATTGAATCCATCGGGCCCGGACGATAAAGGGAAATTCCCGCGACGATATCTTCAAAACAGGTCGGTTTCAGGGCCTTCATGAAGGATGTCATGCCCTCGCTCTCCAGCTGGAACACGCCCTCTGTGTCGCCGCTGGCGATCATCTGGTAAACCCTGGGATCATCATAGCCCATTCTCGCAAAATCCAGTTCCACGCCGTGATCGTCCCGGATCATCTGCAGGGCGTCCCGGATGACGGTGAGATTTCGCAGGCCCAGAAAGTCCATCTTCAGAAGGCCCAGCTCCTCAATCGTCGTCATGTTGAACTGAGTCGCGATGCCGTGATCGGACATGTACAGCGGGACATACTCATCCAGCGGTTTCTTGGAAATAACCACACCTGCCGCGTGGGTAGAGGCATGCCGCGGCATTCCCTCAAGTGCTCTGGACATGTCGATGACCTTGCGGACCTGCCCGTTTTCCTCATACATTTTCTTCAGCTCCGGACTGACCTCCAGAGCCTTGTCCAGAGTCATGTTCAGATCGAAGGGAATGGCCTTCGCGATTCTGTCCGTGTCGGAATAGCTGACATCCATGGCACGTCCCACGTCCCGGACCGCTGCCTTAGGCTTCAGCGTTCCGAAGGTGATGATCTGTGAAACATTATCCTTTCCGTATTTTCTGCGGACGTAGTCAATGACCTCCGAACGCCTCTCAATATCAAAGTCCACATCGATATCCGGCATGCTGACACGCTCCGGATTCAGAAAACGCTCAAAAATCAGATCGTATCTGATCGGGTCGATGTCGGTAATGCGCAGGCAGTAGGCCACAAGGCTTCCTGCGGCGGATCCTCTTCCCGGCCCCACCGCGATTCCGTGACTTTTCGCGTAATTGATGAAGTCCCAGACAATCAAAAAGTATTCCACATACCCCATCTGCTCGATGGTGGAAAGCTCATACTCCAGCCTGTTTTTCAGCTTGTCCGTCACATTCTCATAGCGCTGCTGAAGTCCGTCCCGGCAGAGCTTTCTCAGGTACTCGTCATTCGTCATGCCTTCGGGCGGCTGAAACTCCGGCAGATGATACTCGCCGAAGGTAAAGGTCACATTGCAGCGATCCGCGATTTTCTGCGTATTTTCAATCGCCTCCGGAATATCCGGGAACAGGGCCCTCATTTCCTGCTCACTCTTCAGGTAAAACTGATCGCTCTTAAAGCGCATTCTCTTCGGATCGTGAATACTGGTTGCTGTCTGAATGGCCAGCAGAACATCATGCGCCTCCGCATCACCCTGATTGACATAATGCACGTCATTCGTCGCCAGCAGCGGAATGCCCAGTTCCTCCGACAGCTTCTTCAGCTGCGGATTCACCACTTCATCCTCCGGCAGCCCGTGATCCTGAATCTCCAGAAAGAAATTATTCTCTCCGAAAATATCCCGAAGCTCCAGCGCCTCCCTGCGGGCCCCGTCATAGTCCCTGTTCAGCAGACAAAACTGAACCCGGCCGGCGAGGCAGGCCGACAAGGCGATGATTCCCTTACTGTGTGCCCGGAGTTCCTCTTTATCCACTCTCGGTTTAAAGTAAAATCCCCGTTTATATGCATCGGAAACGATCTTGATCAGATTATGATATCCCTCATTGTTCTCAGCCAGAAGAATCAGATGACCCCTGGCCCGGTCCTTTACCGGATCCTTATCCTCCATGCGCCGCATCGCGGTATACACTTCACATCCAATGATCGGTTTGATTCCCTGCTTCCTGCATTCCTTATAGAAATCAATTACACCGAACATGGCACCATGATCCGTGATCGCCAGCGCATTCATGCCCATCTCCTTTGCCTTCGCCGGCGCCTGCGAAATTCTTGCCATACCGTCGAGAAGGCTGTATTCAGAATGGACGTGTAAATGTACAAATGCCAAGTGCGGCACCTCACTTTCTGATGATGGTAGTTTTTGTAATCTATTATAATATAAAATATCCGCAGCTGCACTGAGTAATCCGTCTCCTCAACCCGTTCCAATCTTCGCCGGGAGTATAGTCGATAATCGAAGGTGTCCAGGGAATGGCAGGACCGGCTGCAAACGAACAGCTGCAACGGTGCAGCCGATCCTCGTCATTCCGTCTGTCCACCTTCGGTCCCGGCTGAAGATCTCCACGAGGTTTCGTCGTCGGATTACTCGGTGTTTCTGCAGGAATATTTTTATTACAGTATCATTGCTGAAAACCAGTATCAGAATTTCTGGCGGTGCTGGTTTATGCGGCCGTATTTGATGCTGTTTCAGGCAGACGGTAAATAATCGTAATATTAATTATATCACATGGCGGGGAGTTGTTTTCTTCAATAATTTACTGACGTGTGCATAGGAATCGGCCACAGTCCATGTTCATATCTGCCTTTTATTTCCATCTAATTAATGAAATAATATGAAAATTATTTAAAAAGTGAATTAAATACTGCCTTCATCATGTCAGCTGAAATGCCGACATCGTTCTGCTGTGACTCTGCTGCGGATCGGCCGCAGGTCCGATGTGGACCCGTCGCAGAGATATTGCGAAATGATGCGAAATGATGCGAAATGTAACAGCTTGTGTATACAATATACTTATACACGAAATATTACATTGATTTAAATACAAAATCTTTGATATGTGTCGGGAAATCCACCTGAAAACAGGATTTCCCGACCGGGGAGGATCGAGAGTCGGGAAAGCTCTTCCAACCACCCGGTTTCCCGACTTTGCAGGGCCTGAATCTTTCGGAAAAAGCCCCTGAAATGAAGATTTTCCGAATACAGCTTACCCGGCGGCCGAATGATTATTTTATGTACTCCGTTTTCAGTTTGATATGTATAGTAACCATGATTTGTATACGTTATTTATGCATATTAATTCTATTTATATTATATAAATTCATTTTCACCTACACTGTATACAATCTGATCAGAGCTCAGTCGGGAATACCCCTTTATATGCCCGGTTTCCCGACTGTGTAAAAATCAAGTCGGGAAAATGTGGTATTTTCAGTTTTTTCCCGACTATAAACGCATCAAACCGGCCAATTATTTCACCAACTGTAAAGTCCGGTAGTTACGCATACAGTATGCCCAGTTACTCACTTTCCCTTCCCATAATAATATCCGGCATCCCTTTCCCTCGTTTGAATGCCGTCACCATGCTTTTCCGGAATTCCTTCTGAGTAACATGATCTTCATGAGTTCCTTTTACGATTGTTAAATCAGGATACTGCTTTTGAATGACCTCAATATACTTATTAACAAATGGACAGAAAGCAAGCATGCAATTGGATATGTGCAGATACTCTGTCCTGAACTGCATGACAGAATCCACGCGGTTCAGGATTTTCTCCGGATACGCTATGGTTGGACAGCCTGCGCAGCTGATTACCCCCACCAGCCGGATATTCACATCATCCGGATATATGGAAAATGCTCCTCTTCTCTTTTGCAGGTCTGCAAAGCAGCTGACGGAGCAGCAGTTCAGATTCCTCGTCGAATTCGAACAGTTCAGCATACTGATTCTGACTTCTTTTTTCTTCTCACTCATCAATCCATCCCCACATCACACAGATAAGCTGAAAATCCGGTCCGTTCTAACACAGCTCCAAACCGCTCGTTCCCTACCGCATTTTTTTCATACCACTCCAACGTCCGGTCCAGCAGCGGAAAAATATCTTCCCTTTCAATTAATGCTGGAAAGCGGTCAGCCATTCTGCATTTTCTTCCCCATCTTCCACCAAGATAAATCTGATATTTCGTCTCAGCATCCTCACGAAATACGTGAAATGGGCAGCGCCCCCGGCAGATGCCGCAGCTTCGGCATTTTTTCGGATCAATATGTACTTTCCCACCGGCAAAATCAACCGCGCAAGAGGGACAATACTTTTTTATCTGGCAGACCTTGCAGCTTCGACATTTCTCTGAATTATACTCGGGGACAGCATGTCCTTCGATTCCAAAGTCGTTCAGTGACGGTTTCATACAGCTATTCGGGCAGCCGCCGACGCAGATCTTGAAACGATTAGGCAGCATCCTGTCTGCCTGACCAGCCGTATACCGTTCATTTATTTCCCTGGCAAGAGCGAGTGTATCATACGTTCCCCTTACGCAGTAGGTACCCATGCAGGAGGTAACTGTCCGGATACGCGGACCGGACAGGCCGCGATAAAGTCCCGCCCTGTCCGAGATTTCTTTAATCTGATCAATACTTTCTTTTTTGATTCCAACAACTTCTGCAGAAAGACGGCTGGAAATAACCACTTTCCCATTGCCGAACTGATCAGCCATCTGTCCGATTGCAATCAGCTGTTCTGCTGAAAATGCACCGCCTCCGGATGAAAACCTGACCGAAAGCCGGTCACTCCCGCGTACAGCAAAAAATCCTTCATTTTTCAGTTTTAACCGTTCTCTCTCTGTCATTTCTGTTACTTCGTGAAATACTGATTGGCAGCTCCATAGCTGAATGAAGAGGAAAGGATTGTCTCAGGTTTTCCCTCTTTAATATCGCGCACCGCACCGACGATCTTTTCTGCAATATAACGAACCGGACCGGAACCTGTACTCAGTCTGCGTACACCGATTTCACGCAGACGGTCGAAATCGTGGAACTTTCCATTTAAAATCGTATTAACTGGCGCATGGATTCCGTTAACAAGTCCTCCAACAGTTTTCTCATCCATCGGCCCCGGTACAAAGACACAGTCCGCGCCGGCCTCTGCAAATGCGTTTCCTCGTTCAACTGCTGTTTTCATCATTTCCTCCGCTGTGCCGATGTTCAGCCAATACGCACAGGTTCTGGCATTGATGACAAAGTTAATCCCGGTCTCATTCTTTAATTCAACAAGGGCTTTGATTTTTGCGAGTTGAAGATTCATTGACGAAAGTTTATGTCCCGGCTGACCATCCGGCAGTCCATCTTCAAGATTAAATCCCACAGCTCCCGCTTCAAGCAGGCGCTTCGCGTTCTTTTTCACCTGATCCGGATTTTCCGAATATCCGCGCTCAAAATCGGCAGACACCGGAATATCAACCCGTCTCACTGTGTCGGAAACAACCTGAACCGGATCATCCAGCGTAATTTCCTCTCCATCTGGATATCCGAGCGCATAGGCCACACCAGCGCTGGATGTCGCAACACAGGAAAAACCCTCTTTCTCATAGATGTATGCGCTGCCCGCATCCCAGGAATTCGGAATAATAAACATTCCCTTTTCACGATGCATTTTCTGAAAACGTTCTGCCTTTTTCTTCTGATTTGTATTCGCCATTTTCTGCCTCCAAATCTGACTTGCTCTTTCAGCTTTTGTCCTGCTGTTTTTATTCTAAGATATATGATATAGTGTAGTATGTACAGTATATTATTACTTATCTTCCGTAGTGTTTTTACTACAGAAATTCTATGAGGAGGCTTCTTCGATGACTATTACTCAGCTGACCTATTTCTGCGCAGTCTGTCGATACGGCAGCATTTCTAAGGCTGCGGAAGAATTATTTATTTCGCATCCCACAGTATCTGTCGCCATAAAATCCCTGGAAAACGAATTTTCCCTTCAGCTCTTCAAGCGCAGCGGAAATCGTGTTTCCCTGACCCGGGACGGCGAAGCTTTCTATAAAAAAGCGCTGGACATTCTGCAGCGCTGTGATGAGATGTACGCGGATTTTTCCAACCGGCCGGAAAGCAGCTACCGCGTTCACACCGGCGTGCCGCCGATCCGCTCTACTGTGCTTTTTCCCAGCCTGCTTGAAGACTTTCACAAAAAATATTCCATACCCGTCGTTCTCCACGAATACAGCTCCAGAAGATCTCTGGAAAAACTACAGGAGGGCAGCCTGGACTGCTGCCTGGTCAATGTGGAGGATTCTGTTCTTTCCGGTTATAACAGGGCTATTCTGATGAACGACCACTTCATCTTTCTCGTCTCAAAAAAATCTCCTTTAAGCAGTAGAAAATCCATCACAGCAGAAGATTTGAAGGATTATCCTCTGATCCTGCAGAGCAGCGACTCTGCTCTGAATACACCGGTCACACAGGCTTTCAGTTCTACAGGGATCACACCGCACATCCTGCTCTACAGCAGTCAGCTCACAACGATTCTTAACTTTGTAAAAAAAAATCTGGGCGGCGCATTTCTGTACAGCAGTATGATCTCAGGACCGAAGAATGTAGGAAACAGCCTGCTGCAGGATGACTCTGCCTTCTGCACTATTCCTTTTCTCCCGGAAATACAGAACACCTTTGCCCTGGTCTGGCCAAAAGGCGGGTATATCAATCGAAATGTAAAAACGTGGATTTCATTTGTGAAGAAGACATTAACAATAGACTGACCAGCTGAATCTTTCTTCATTCACAATCAGCCGGCAGTGGAAAACACCAGGAAAAATATCAACAGCTGCACCAGAAACACGCACCATTACATCTTCTAGTTAACACAGCTAGATCTGGATTATTCGACATGCAGCATTCCAGTCGGATTCCGCCTTCAGCTCGGGTTCATGAGAGCAAGCGCCATTAAGCGGAGCCGCCGCTGACTACAACCTCATGAAGGTTCGCTGCTGTGACAGAAAGCGAACAGTAAGAATGCTGAGGGGCTGTCGCACCGTACGAACTCTTCGTTTGCGACAGCCCCCGGCATTCTCTGAACACTTTCCATTCACAGCCGAACCTTAGTGGGTTCAGGAAGCGGCAGATTCACTTTTATCTGTGCTCGTCTGCGAACTTCCGAATCGCACCATCCGGGCATACCGGCAGACATCTCCCGCAATGAAGACAGCGGTTCTGATCAATGACTGCCGGTATTCCTGAGAGATCTATGCACCGCTGTGGACACACGGCTGAACATTTTCCACATCCTGTACATTCCCGGCCGATAAAATAGCCCGACGGACGCGACTGTGCATTGCCGACTGTAAATGTTCCTCTGGTCACATGTGCCGGATCACTGATGTCAAAGAAATTTCCTTTTGCTTCATAGATACGGAATACTTCCAGGGCAGCTCTGCTGTCACCCGGATAAATGGCCTGCATGTAGCTGTTCTTCTGGAAAATTTCATCCAGTTTTTCAGTTCCAATATTTTCTACGCTGCCAGCCAGACTTATACATCTCTTGTTTTCAATCGCCGACAAACTGATATACTGCTGTTCCATCAGCTGGCTGTAAAACTCTTTACCCCTGGCCGTAAGAAAATATACGCCTCTCTCATCCCACAACATCATATCTATGCAACGGGTCACCGGATGGCCGTCATTTCCAATTGTTGCCACTACCGTAGAATGAATATCCTCCACCAGTATTTTCATGTAGTCCATGCTGTCCATAATCACATAACCTTCTTCTCTCAGGGAAACTCTCCGATAACAGATTTCCCGTTATGCTCTTACAACGGAAATTCTCTGCTGAATGTGACTTCCCTTTTCAATTTCATCTACCATTGCGATAGCATAATCTGCATAGGAGATAATGCTCTCATTTCTGGAATTCAGAGTCAGTTCTTCTCCTCCAAGAATATACTTCCCGCTTCTCTCTCCGTCTGCCTGGAAATCTCCCGCAGGGGAAATGTATGTCCACTTGACATCACTGCGTCCGCGAAGTTCATCAAGAGCCTTTGCCATTGCTCCGGCAAGCGGCTTGAATGCATCCGGGAAATCAGGAGTATCTGCGACCTGTGTCGTATGCTCTTTGTCCACATACAGACTTCCCGCGCCGCCTACAATGAGAAGACGTGTATCTGTCCCGGAAAGGATATCACACAGATGCTTCAGTGAAGTGCTGTGCAGCGGAAGAGTATCCTCTGTCCATGCACCAAACGCGTCTACTACTGCATCGAAGCCCTTCAGATCTTCTGCTGTCAGATCAAAGAGATCCTTCTTCACATAATGCTGAGCCTTTGTGTTGTTCTCCTTGCGGCCAAAACCAGTCACATCAAATCCACGGCTGACAGCCTCTGCAATAACCTTACCTGCTACACGTCCGTTTGCTGCCACAACTGCAATTTTCTTTGCCATGATTAGTACCTCCTCAATATGTATTTTTATTGTCATATCTTTTATTACATCTTGTGACTGTACTATATCATCTGGCACATTAGTTGTCAACAGTTTTATTACAAGTTATTTCCTTAACATTCCATTATCTACACGCAAGGCCCGAGCAGGAGAAATTCTGACAGCATGTTCCCGTTAATATCCGGCATTTTCTACTGCCAGCAGAGTCAGAGAGGACAAAATTCAACCTGCCAAGGAAACTTCTGCCATTATTTACCCAGATTTTCTGCCAGAATTCCGCCCGATCCAGTCTCAGCCCAGATGTCCCGATTCCCTTAAAAAAATCGTTGGTAAACATCTCGAAAATATGGCATCTTTACCAACGCCAAAAATTTTTAGGTAAGATGCAATACTAATCATGATTCCTACCAACAAAATGTACTGAAACTTACACAAAAACAAATGCCCAATGGCCATTTCTATAACTATTCACCTGAACAAATAATTACATACACGAGAGCAGCATCGGACAGATAAAATCCAGAACTTATTCTAATCAATAACCAAAATTATAACTTTTGATACATATTAACAGAATACTCCGTTATTGTTTTATGTAAAATTGGAACAAAATGCCCATTCTTACCAACGAAGCTCACAATCATGATAATAGGTAGTTGGTAAAATCCAGCGGTTACATCTCATCTTACAAATTCGATTGTGCACATTTGGTAAAATTCTTAAATTCCAGGAAATCCTACCAAATATCACTGGTAATGAATTCCAATCTGCCGATAAAACGGCCTTTGAGTTCTGCATAAACGGTGCATAAAAGAACATACAGACGAGAGCCAGGAAAACACGTCAATTTTGTAACTTTGAGTATACAGTATACCCGCATTACCACGTCCCTCTTCATAAATAAACAAAAGACAGCCACATCAAAAAAATGCACCATTATATCCTCTAGTTACCACAGCTAGATCTGGATTATTCAACGTGCGCCATTCCGGTCGAACTTCACCTTCATCCTGGGTTCATGAGAGCAAGCGCCATTAAGAGAATCTGCCGCTGACTGCAACCTTACGCCAGCACAGCATACATAAAGAAATTACACCTATGAAAGACGTGCCGCCGATAACCCAGCTTCATGGAAATTCGCTGCCGGCACAAAAAGTGGACAATAAACGCCGCACATGAACTGTAGCTCGGTATAAGCAAAAAGTTAGATATTCCACATACAAAAAGAGAATCTGCCGCTGACTGCAACCTCACGCCAGCGCAGCATACATAGAGAAATTTCACATATGAAAAGCGAGGCCGCCGATGATCCAGCTTCATGGAAATTCGCTGCCGGCACAGAAAGTGGACGGTAAGGCTGCCGAGGGTCTGTCGCACCGTACTAACTTTTCGTTTGCGACAGCCCCCGGCAGCCTCCGGACACTTTCCACTGCCGGCCGAATTGTAATGAGCTGGGGAATTCGGCGGCCCGCTGCATTGTGAAATTGTTCCTATCTATGTATGTCCGCGAACTTCTTAATGCGGCTTCTCGTTTTCTCCTCACCCATGATCTGCTGAATTGCCCAGACATCCGGGGAAACGCTGCGTCCCATCAGCGCGATACGGATGACCGTGCTGACGTGGCCGACATGGCCCTTGTACTCGTCCGGGTGCTTTTTATAGTCTTTCGGCTTGACGGCGTATCCAAGCTGATCGGCGATGGCGCGGATCTTGTTGAACCACTCGCCGTTGTCGTCGCTGTGGTCATAAGTTTCCAGATACATGTCCAGGATTTTCGGCACGTCTTCTGCAGGGACTTCCTTTGGCAGCTCGTCTTCAATCTGGAACAGGTCGTCAAAGAAGTAGCTGATAAAGGAGATGATCTGACGTGCGTAGACCAGGTCTTTACGCGGCTTGCGGTCATTTCTACCCAGGTCCAGGATCTTGACCATGTAATCTTTGTCGTCAAAGAGATGTCTGTATTCCGGGGCGAACTTCTCGGACCAGTCTTTCAGGAAGTCGTAGAGCTCTTCTGCCGGGATCTTCAGAAGTACGTCCTTGCTGATATCGTTCAGCTTGTTCAGGTCGAAAAGGGCGCCGGAATTGCTCATCTTGTCGGTGGTGAACTCGAAGTCGTCTACCGGAGCATCCGGGTTGGCCATTCTCCACTCTTCGAAGTTAGAGTTCAGGATGGTCAGCAGGTATTCTCTGACAGCCTGCGGATGGTAGCCCTGGTCGCGGTAGTAGGTCAGGGACAGCTCCGGGTCCTTGCGCTTGGAGAGTTTTCTCTTCTTTCCGGTCTCTTCATCGATTTTCATCAGCTGGGCAGTGTGACAGTAAATCGGCATCTCCCAGCCCATCTTCTCGAACAGCTCGACGTGAATCGGCAGGGACGGCAGCCACTCTGCTCCCCTGACAACATGAGTCGTCCGCATCAGATGGTCATCGACTACGTGGGCGAAATGATAAGTCGGAATTCCGGTCTGCTTCAGGATAACGGTATCCATGAAGTTCTCCGGCATATCGAGCTTTCCTCTGATGGCATCCTTTACCTGGACTCTGCGGCCATGCATTTTTCCGTCTTCTCCCTCTTCAGCCGGATGGCCGTCGGATTTCAGGCGGATAACGTACGGTTTTCCGGCATCAATAGCCTCTTTAATCTGCTCCATGGTCCAGTTTCTGCAGACTGCATACTCTCCGTAAATTCCCGGAGTCTTTTTCTCTGCTTCCTGCTTCTCACGGATTTTTCCGATTTCCTCCTCGGTCAGGAAACACGGATAGGCTTTTCCCTCGGAAACCAGCTTCTTGACGAAGCACTGGTAAATCGGACCTCTGTGGCTCTGTGTGTAGTCGCCGTAAGCGCCCTTGTCTCCGTCCATGGATGCTCCTTCGTCAAAATGAATGCCAAAGAAATCAAGGGAGTTGATAATGGTCTCTACGGCGCCCTCTACATAACGCTTGTCATCGGTGTCTTCAATGCGGAGGTAGAATACGCCGCCGCTCTGGTGCGCCAGACGTTCATCCGCAAAAGCGCCGTACAGGTTGCCCAGATGCATGAATCCTGTAGGACTTGGTCCCAGTCTCGTTACCTTGGCTCCTTCCGGGAGATTTCTCGGCGGATACATTTTTTCGTAATCCTCCGGAGTCTTGGTAATCTGAGGGAACAGCATGTCTGCCAGTTTCTGATAATCCATTTCTGTAATTCCTTCCTGTTTCTGCGGGATCTCCGCAATATCAATCGAATCATTCTGCCGCAGAATATTCACGCGGCATCTCTGAAGAAAGAGTGGAACATGTAATACGCCCGGCACCCGGGATCCACAGCTCCTCAGATGCAGTAAAGCGAAAAAAGCGGCCGCTTGTTCTGGCAGCCGCATTTACTGCATTCCTGCAGTTATTTTACGTCGTCTCTGACTTCACCGCCGGAAAGCGCTTTGTCATAAACCGCGCGTTCTCCGCCGACGAATTTCGGTCTGGTTCTGGCGCAGACCACGTGTGCCTTTCCGATGTATTTTACATCAATGCGCACCGGTACGGCAACTTTCCGGAGATGCATGCCGATCAGCGTGTCTCCGATGTCGATTCCTGCGTCCGCCTTGATTTCTTCAACAGCAACCGGATCTTTGGCTCTCTTGTACATCGTCGTTGCGAAAGATCCTCCTGCGTGCGGCTGCGGAACAACATTTACGATTTCCTGCCATGGCTTGAGCGCGGCGCGTTCGATAATGATCGAGCGATTCAGATGCTCACAGCACTGAGCGGCAAGATAAATGCCCCTTGGCTGCAGAACTTCCTGAATGCCGTCGTAAATTGCCTCTGCAACGTGGATATTGGATCCCTTTCCGATATGTACGCCTCCGACTTCACTAGTCGAGCAGCCCACAACCAGGATTCCGCCTTCCGGAACCTTAGCTGTCTGAAGGAGCTGGTCTGCAGCATCATGAGCTGCCTGTCTGATTTCTTCCAATTCCATTTTCAGAACCTCCCTTTTCCTTTATCTTTTCCGTGCGCAGCTGTACGGACTGTCTGTCCCTCCGGGCGGCAGCAAAGCCTCCGGACATCCGCCCGGCGCACCGGCGCCGTAAATAGGCGGTAAAGGAACAGCACTCTTCTTACAGATTCCAGCTGTGCAGGTATTTTTTCTGTTCGTCGGTGAGTTCGTCGATTTCTGTGCCCCAGGCCGCCAGTTTTCTTCTGGCTACCGCATCGTCGATCTGATCGGTAACGTGGATAACATGCGGCTCGAGTTCGCTGTGATGTTCTTTAATATACAGGGCGGACAATGCCTGAACCGCGAAACTCATGTCCATGATTTCCGCCGGATGGCCGTCAGCAGCGGCGATATTTACCAGTCTGCCTTCACCGATGACATCTACACGGCGTCCATTGCTTAATGTATACCCCATAATATTGTGACGGACCTCTTTCTTCGAGACCGCTTTTTTCTCCAGATCGTCCATATCGACTTCACAGTTGAAGTGTCCGGCATTGGTCAGGATCGCCTGATCCTTCATCAGCAGCATGTCATCAACAGTAATCGTCTTGCAGCAGCCCGTTGCGGAAACAAAAATATCTCCCTTCGCCGCTGCCTGCTTCATCGGCATGACACTATAACCGTCCATGCGCGCTTCAATTGCCTTGACCGGATCTACCTCTGTTACGATAACCTGTGCGCCCAGTGCATCCGCGCGCATTGCGATGCCGCGTCCGCACCAGCCGTATCCAACGACAACAACCGTCTTTCCGGCGATAATCAGGTTCGTATTTCTCATGATGCTGTCCCAGACAGACTGACCTGTGCCGTAACGATTATCAAACAGATGCTTGCATTTTGCGTCATTTACGGCAACCATCGGGAATTTCAGCACACCCTCATCATCCATTGCCTTCAGACGGATCACACCTGTTGTGGTCTCCTCGCAGCCGCCCCAGACATCTTCTGCCAGATCCGGTCTCGATGTATGCAGCATGCCCACCAGATCGCCTCCGTCATCGATGATGATGTTCGGCTTCTGGGAAAGCGTCCGTTCGATATGATGATTATATTCTTCCTGTGTCGCTCCGTGATACGCAAATACGGAAAGGCCGTCATCCACCAGAGCCGCAGCCACATCGTCCTGTGTGGAAAGCACATTGCTTCCCGTTACATACATCTGTGCACCGCCGGCAGCCAGCACCAGGCAGAGATATGCCGTTTTTGCCTCCAGATGCACGGAAAGGGAGATTTTCACTCCTTCAAAGGGCTTTGTCTTCCTGAATTCCTCTTCCAGTCCGTACAGAAGCGGCATGTGGGAACGGACCCATTCAATTTTCTCATGTCCGGACGGAGCCAGACTGACATCACGGATTTCATATTCTGCCATAAAACAGCCTCCTTCTCTGCTCTGCGATTTTCCTTACTCAACCGTTACCGACTTTGCCAGGTTTCTCGGCTTGTCGATATTTTCTCCACGTTCTCTTGCCATGTAGTAAGAGAACAGCTGAAGCGGGACAATGGCCAGAACCGGTGAAACTTCATCTCTGCAGTCCGGAATTTCAATGACATCCGTGCTGATCTTTCTGATCTCTTCGTGTCCCTCTTTCACCAGGGAAATGATATGCGCATGGCGGGCCTTGATTTCCTCAATGTTGGAATACATCTTCGGATAGAGGAAATCCTGCGTTGCGATGGCGATAACGGTCGTATCCGGTTCGATCAGCGCGATGGTTCCGTGCTTCAGTTCTCCGGCTGCAATCGCAAAGGAATTGATGTAGCTGATTTCCTTTAATTTCAAGGAACCTTCATAGGCGACCGCGGAGTCCATGCCTCTTCCGATGTAGAAGACCTGAGAACGGTTGTACAGCAGTTTTGCCATGTTCTCAATCTTGGAAGAATGATCCAGGATCTTCTGGATTTTCTTCGGGAGCATCTTCAGCTCACCGATGATATTCTGCGCGTATTCCTCGGTAATATGGTCGTTCAGACGTCCGATGTACAGAGCCAGAAGATACATGCAGATCAGCTGGGTTGTGTAGGCCTTAGTAGATGCTACCGCAATTTCCGGACCGGCCCAGGTGTAGAACACATCATCCGACTCTCTTGCCACAGAACTTCCGACAACGTTTACGATGGACAGCACCCTTGCACCCTTGGATTTTGCCTCACGCAGAGACATCAGCGTATCCAGGGTCTCTCCGGACTGGCTGACCGCAATGAACAGCGTGTGCTCATCCACCAGCGGATCGCGGTAACGGTACTCAGACGCGATATCCACTTCTACCGGAATTCCCGTGAACTTCTCGATCAGGTACTTTCCGATCAGTCCAGCATGATATGCCGTTCCGCAGGCGACGATATCGATCTTGTGGATATTGGCCAAGTCATCTTTTGTCAAAGAAATCCCGTCAAGATGAACATGGCCCTCTTCATCCAGGCGTCTTCCCAGTGTCTCGGAAACGGCCTTCGGCTGCTCGTTGATCTCCTTCAGCATGAAGTGCTGGTATCCGCCCTTCTGTGCGTCTTCCACACTCCAGTTTACATGCAGCGGCTCTCTGTGAACCGGCTTGTAATCCTCATCGAAGATCTCGATCTGGTTCGGTGTGCAGACGACCATCTCGCCGTTATCGATCAGGTAAATCTGATCCAGATACTTCAGCAGCGGAGTAACATCAGATGCCAGGAAGTTGCAGCCATCGCCCAGACCCGCAATCAGCGGAGTATCCTTGCGGAAAGCAACGATGCGGTCCTGCTCCTGATCGCAGACTGCCGCGAATGTGTATGCCCCCTTCATCATCTTGGAAGCCGCATAAACACTGTCCTGCAGATTATGCTTTTCCTTGTTGAGAACACCCAGCAGCTGCGCAATAACTTCTGTATCGGTCTCGGAACGGAAATGAATACCATGCTCTTTCTCCAGCTTTTCCTTCAGTTCCATGTAGTTTTCAATGATTCCGTTATGTACGACAGCAATGCTTCCGTCTTCACTGATGTGCGGATGCGCATTGGCGTCAGTCGGCGCTCCGTGGGTCGCCCAGCGGGTGTGGCCGATTCCGGTCGTTGCATAAAACTTCTCACCGGCGATGGCTTTTTCCAGATTGGCAATCTTTCCCTTTTTCTTGCGGACAACGATTCCGTCCT
Source organism: Eubacterium sp. (assembly GCA_051893535.1). GTDB lineage: Bacteria > Bacillota > Clostridia > Peptostreptococcales > Anaerovoracaceae > Aminicella. The sequence continues at coordinate 36,541 of JBJFHK010000246.1, forward strand.
CCTCCAGCAGGGCGATTCCCGCTGAGTCATAGCCTCTGTACTCCAGCTTTTTCAGACCGTCGATGATAATGTCCCTGGCCGGCTGATGGCCCGTATATCCTACAATTCCACACATATTCGGTTCCTTTCTAAATCCCATTTAAACTCAAGAACTCCCGATGCCCGTCCAGGCACCGGGGATTCTGATCTGCTATATGTTCTGATATTCAATCTATAGTCTGTTTTCCCCATCTGGCGGCAAAAGCCACCGTGCAGAGGAAACACGTTTCCTTTTCCATCCGGCAGTCAGTGATCATTCTCCGCGGATGCCGGTCCCCGCTCTTTCTTACTCACTTGATTTTTTCACAATCCGCACGCTTACCGTCTGCGGCGACAGGGTCAGCTCTGCATCCTTTAACGAACACGAAGCCTCGATCTGCACATCGTGCGTTCCTTCCTTAAGATCCCCGGCACCTGCCGTCAGTGTAATATCACTCTTCTTCAGGTCCTCAATCTTCTTGGAGGAACCGGATGCGGTGACCTTGACACTGTCCGTAGTGACCTGCGAGCTGTAATCATCGCTCAGATCTTTAAGTGTAACCTCTGTACCATCGAAAGTAAAGGTCTTCTCATACTGACCGTTCTTGACGTGTACATCCAGCATCAGCCCGGAAGAATCCGTGGCCAGCCTGATGCCGTCCGGCAGGATCGGTTCAATCTTGATGGATTTATTTTTGTCGACATCGGAAATGTCGATGGTCTTCGCTTTAATCTCTGTAATCTTGTCCAGTTTGGATGCAGGGCCCTTGATGCTGATCCGGTCCGGCGCATCATAGGTCTTCTTGCTGCTGTCCTCGGACGTATCTGTCACCGGAACCTTCAGCTTAACACTCTTAGTCCTGTACAGCGCGGAAGAAATCTGCACGGTTTTCTGGGACAGCGTGACATCCTTGACCTCATAACCCTTGCTGTCTACCGGAGTCAGTGAAGCCGTAACGGTCTTCGATTTTCCGGAAAGCTGTTTCTTCTGCACGGTCGCCCGGACATAGGAAACCTTCTCCACCAGCGATTTTGCCCCGCTTACAGTTATGGAAGCCGGATTTACAGATAAGGTCGTCGGTTCTTCGTCACTGGAATAATTCCCCATATAGCTGACGCGGACTTCTTTCTTGTGACTGACCCGGCGCTCTACCTTCACCACAACCTTGGTCAGGCTCTGATGCGTTGATTCCATCGCACCCGGAACATTCAATTCTACGGAAAGCTCATTCGTCCCGACTGCGGCATTGGACAGATCGACCTGTGCATACAGATCACTGGAATTCATACGGGTAAACAGACTGCGCTTTCCGGAAAGCGTTACGGACATTTCCGTCTCACCATACGAAGCGACCGCCATGCCCTTCTCAGTCAAAGCCTGCTCATTGGTGTACTTGATCGGCACAGAATGATAGGTTTTCTTAATCGTCGGATCAACCTCACCTACAACATATGCCCAGAGAGCGATGGCAACAATCAGGGAGATGATAATCTTGCTTTTTCTGTTATTCAGCATGTTTATGGTCACTCCCCTTCCTCAGACGCTCAAAAAGCCTGCTGAACTTAAAGGAATGATCTTCGTCCTTTCCGGTCAGGTACATACCCAGCAGGATCTTTTCAACGTCTTTTTCATCCAGGAAGCGGCGCAGGCGGCCGTCTTCAGCGACAGAAATGATTCCGGTTTCTTCACTGACGATGAGCACCAGAGCGTCCGAACGCTCACTGATGCCGATTCCCGCGCGGTGTCTTGTTCCCAGGCTTTTATTCAGATTTTTGTTTTCTGTCAGAGGAAGCACGCAGCCTGCGGCGTAAATCCGGTCACCACGGATGATCACAGCACCGTCATGGAGAGGCGCACCCTCATAAAAGATATTTCCCAGCAGCTGCGCACTGATCTCCGCATTCAGCTGTGTTCCTGCTTCCGTCACATCATCGAGCGCAATTTCCCGCTCAAACACAATAAGCGCACCGGTTCTGCTCTGAGAAAACTCTCCCGCTGCGCTGGAAATTTCATCTACAATATGCTTTGCCTTTTCTGAATCCAGCTGTGAAATCGATCCTACGGAGAACTTGCTCCGTCCCATAAACTCCAGTCCCCGCCTCAGCTCAGGCTGGAAAATAACCACGACTGCAAACAGTCCGAATGTAAACAGTCCCTTCAGCAGCCAGTTAATTGTATTTAAATCCAGAAGAGCAGAAGCAAAGTACGCGGCGACGATGATCAGAAGCCCCTTTACCAGCTGCTGCGCTCTGGTCTGTTTAATAAATCCAAGTATCTTATATATGACAAAAGCGGTGATCAGGATATCCAGGACATCATTGATCCGGATACTCGAGATAAGCGTCAAAATATAGTCCTTCATCACTGCTCCTTTCGTTCCCTGATATCTATCCTATTTTACAGGATAAGGATTATTAATTCAAGGCATCCGGGCTCCCGCAGCCGCTTTCAAATATTATTTTTCCTTAAACAAAAAGAAAACACCAAGAAGTTATTCTTTTCCATGATGCGGCCTGCTTTTCTTCCCTCCGGACCAGAGAAGACGGAAGCCTTCCAGTTTCTTCTTTCCTTCGTCTGACAGCTACGAAAAAAGGGCGTGTGAACACGAAATCACGTATTTCACACGCCCTGTCTTTTCACTCTTCAATTCTGTCCAGATAACGGCTCTAGTTCTCCTGTGTCAGACCACGGTCCTTCAGAATATCAGCCAGTTCCTCCGCACAGGAAGATGCCATTTCCATAGACTCTGCTTCAACCATGACACGGATCAGCGGTTCTGTGCCGGATGCGCGGACGAGGACACGTCCCTTTCCGTCTTTTTCCAGCTGCTCATTAATTTCCGCGGCACGTGTCGTCAGCTTCTCATCATGCTGCGCAGCTTCCTTATCCTTTACACGGACATTGATCAGTTTCTGCGGGTAAATCTTTACCGGTGCCGCAAGCTCGCTCAGAGGCTTCTTTCTGTCCATGACAACCTGCATAAGCTTGAGACTGGTCAGAATTCCGTCTCCAGTCGTTGCGTACTTGGAGAAGATAATATGTCCCGACTGCTCACCGCCGATGCGGCATCCATGCTCAGACATGTACTTATATACATTCTTGTCTCCCACCGGCGTCTTGACATAATCGACATCGATCTCATCGAATGCCTTATACAGTCCGTAATTGGACATGACGGTCGTGACGACGGTATTGGTCAGAAGTTTTCCTCTTTCCTTCATGTAACGTCCGTAGATGTACATGATCTTGTCTCCGTCAACGAGATCACCGTTTTCATCCACCGCCAGACATCTGTCCGCATCTCCGTCATAGGCAAAGCCGCAGTCCAGATGGTTGTCGCAGACGAATTTCTGCAGTCCTTCAATATGTGTGGATCCCGCATTGCGGTTGATGTTGGTGCCGTCCGGCTCGTTGTTGATGACATAGGTCCTCGCACCCAGTGCCTCAAACACGGACTGCGCAATGCTCCAGGAGGAACCGTTGGCACAGTCGAGGCCGATCTTCTTTCCGCGCAGGGAATACATGCCCAGAGAAATCAGATAGCCGATATAGCGGTTTCTGCCTGCGATATAGTCAACGGCTCTTCCGATTCCCTCTTTCTCGGCAAACGGAAGCTCCTTATAGTCTTTTCCGAAAACATGAAGATGGCCGTCAAGATAGTCCTCAATCAGACCGATCGTCTCCTCATCCATCTTCTGTCCGTTTCTGTTCAGAACCTTGATTCCGTTGTCATAGAACGGATTATGCGATGCAGTAATCATGACGCCGCAGTCAAACTCTTCCGTTCTGGTGATATAGGCAACAGACGGTGTAGTCGTAACATGCATCGTATATGCGTCTGCTCCGGATGCAACCATGCCGGCAATCAGTGCATACTCAATCATATAACTGGAACGGCGGGTATCTTTTCCGATGACGATTCTCGGCTTTTTCTCATCCGCACCTCTCCAGCTGTACTCAAAAACGCCATCGTCCTTATATCCTTCTCTTCTTCTCAGCTCTCCGAAATACCATCCCAGAAAACGTCCGACTTTATATGCATGGTCAGAAGTCAGATCAACATTTGCTTCACCACGGAAGCCATCTGTTCCAAAATATTTTCCCATATCCGCATCTGCACGCCCTGCGCGCAAGCTCCTTTCTATCTATAACACACAAAATTTCTTCTTATAATTTACCACAAATCAGGAAAAGCCTCAATAAGTCAGTTTGTGGTTTTTGTGATTATAAGTGAATTTTCTGTCATATGCAGATATGCAACATTCAGGACAATTACAAGCCCACTCTTCCACGACGCTGAAGGGCCGGACGGGTCCCGGGAAATTTGCTGTCGTCTGATGAACAGACAATCAAACAGGGAGGCAGCGTGCCTTAAAGCTGCTCCGGCACGCTGCCTCCCATAGAGTATATAGTGCTTTTATAGAATGTTTCAGATTTAATACTGAGGCTCCAGCAGTCCGTACTTTCCGCCTTTTCTGCGGTAAACAACGTTTACTGTCTCTGTATCGCTGTTCAGGAATACAAAGAAGTCATGCTCCAGCATTTCCATTTCCAGGATTGCCTCTTCAACATCCATCGGACGAAGATCGAACTTCTTCTCTCTGACGATCTTCATCTGTTCGTCTTCTTCCTCTTCCTCCTCCGGCTCCTCTTCCAGGAACTCGAATTTCAGCGCCTTGTTGTTCTGATATCTCTTCTGGAGTTTTCCCTTGAAACGCTTGATCTGGCTGGTCAGCTTGTCAACTGCCAGATCGATGCCTTCATATACGTCATCCGTAACTTCCTCTGCACGGAACAGTGCACCCTGTGCGTTAATCGTTACCTCAATCTTATCCTTTCCTCTTTCATGTGAAAGAACGATGTTTGCAGTAATGTCCTCGCTGAAATACTTATCGAGACGGTCAAATTTTTTCTCGATCTGCTCTTCCAGACGGCGATAGGTTTTAAAATTCTTACCAGTAATGTTATATTTCATATTGGCCTCCTTTACGTACTGACACAAACGGCGAGGTTCTGCCGCGGAAAATGGATTTCTCGATTATTCACACACTTTGGTGCAGTTTGGAAATCCCTTTCCTCTGTGTCTAGCTGTATTATACCACCACTTCGCAATTATTACAAGGTTCAGACTTTTTTAAATCTTGGCCTGCCTCCCTATAATACTCAAAAACGTTGAAAGTTCATTGGTTTCAGGCCACAAAAAATTTCTGTTTTTTTCAGATTACGCCTGCACTACTGTTTACGCAGACTTAATGCAGCAGACTCCATAAAGCCGGAACTCCAGAGAAAAGCAACAAAAAAAGCAGTTCTCCGGCTGACCTGGTCTTTGCCCCCACACTCGCCTTTACCGGAATTTTTCCGAGGACTTACACCTAGGATACGCCATGCTCGCCGCCGCCTTGCGTACGGTTTACGTGGATCCTTTCGACCGTATCTGCCATGGACTTTCAACCACAGACCCGAAAAACTGCTTGTTTCATTGTATCAGCTGACTGCTTTCAATTCAAGCAGGAACAATAAAACGCAGCTCTCCCGGAAGGGCGGTGACCGTAATTCCCCTCGTTTCCGAAATCTCTCCGTCTGCACAGGTGAGAAAAGTTTTTCCCATTTCCGGCTCAAGTCTTACCTGATGATACTTTCCACGGATGACGATAGACTCTGCCTGAGACGTCTTCAGATAGGTCCCGTCCGCGTATTTCGGAAGCAGATGCAGAAAGGTCCTGCGCTTCATATCTTTCAGAATACTGAGTTCAATACGGCCATCATTCATCCTGGCCATCGGCAGCCCCTTGATGCCTCCCCCGCAGTAACAGCCGTTTGCCACCGCGCAGAGCAGAATATTCCCACGGCTTATTTCCTTTCCATCTGCTGTAACCCTGAGAGAAATCCCCTGTTTTTTTATAAACACAGAAAACACGGCAAGCAGATAGGCCGCTGATCCCGAGATAAAACGCTTCTGCTTCAACTCTCCCGCACGCGCAACTACATTGCAGTCAAAACCGTTATTCAGCATATTGACGCAGAGACGGGACTGAAATCTTCCGTCCAGCACACCTTCATAGCGCAGAAGATCAACCGCTGCAGCCTTCCCCCGGAACTGGCGCTCAGGATCCAGAAACACTTCCCGTCTCAGCGGCCTTCCCTGTGAGTCCGTGAAATTGCGGATGGTGTCATTTCCAGTACCGATCGGAAAAACGCCGGCTTCCACTTCCGGGTGCCCGCTGATTCCATTGATCACCTCATTCAGCGTGCCATCGCCGCCACAGGCGTAGATCCTTGCCGGGCTGCCTTTTGCCGCCTCTGCGAAAGCCGCAGCCTTCTTCTCCGCGTCTCCCGGGCCTTCTGTCTTCTCGATCCGCACATCCAGCCCGTTCTTTTCTGCAGCATCACGGATATTCTGCATAAAACGCTCCACCCCGGCCTCATGTTTCCGCGCCCTGCTCTTTCCCTTCTGACTGCCCCTGCCGGCCGCCGGATTCACCAGAACTAAATGCTCCATCCTATATTTCCTTTCTTTTTCTGTCAAAATATTCCCCGGCAAAAAGATATCCGCAAGGAAGCAGCCGGATATCTGCGGTCCGCACGGTTTCTGCTCAGTCTGTCCGTCTGCTGCCCCCAGCTGTTTCTTTTTCTTCTCTGTCCAGTGTACCGGCAGAAAATGAATCGTCATAGCGCGCCGCAAAAGCGAGAAAGAGAATATCCTCAGGCTCCGCCTTCCGGAGTTCCGCTGCCATCGCCCGCGCTGTCGCCCCGGTCGTGAAAAAATCATCCAGAATCAGAATTCTCTTCCCGGCAAGCTGGTCTTTCCGCTCTTCATTCAGTGAAAAAGCGCCTCTGACGTTCGCTTCCCTTTCTGTCGGGGACAGACCGCGCATGGCCTGTGTTTTCCGCGTCCTGAGCACGGCATCCGGAATCATGCGCATGCCGGTCCTTTTCTCAAGATCTCTTCCGATTTCCTCTGTCTGGTTGAAGCCCCGTTTTCTTCTCCTGCTTTCATGAATCGGCACGGGAACGATGATATCGCATTCCTGCTCTTTCAGCTCCAGCTTGTCCTTCATGATTTCTCCGATAACATGGGCCGTATACTTTCTGCCGTTGTACTTCAGAGAGAAAATCAGAGTCCGCTCGTAAATTCCGTACTGGGTGCAGCGCAGAAGTTTCAGGCCGTTGTGCATGCGGATTCCCTCTCCGTCCCACATCAGATGTTCTCTGCAGTGATCACAGAGACTGTAGGGACGGGTCTCATCGATGATATTGCCGCAGATACAGCAGTACAGGGATGGCGGGTAGAGCAGGTCCAGAAATTCAGCGGTCCATTTTCTCAGCGCCCGGAGGCAGGATCCGGATTCTTCCTTGTGCATTGGTTTTTGTCCTCCTTATGATGATAAATTGAACTTCTTTCATAAGAGTTGCACATCCCCAGACTACTGTCTATGAAAAAATAGATTACTCCTGATCTTCTCCGTCATGGTCAAGCAGCGGCGCCAGCTGAGAAAGTCTCCATTTCAGGCCGGAATAGCGGAGCTTGTTGCGGTCATTGTCCACCATGGCCTTCAGGGCCTTGTCTGTTCCCACCAGGACGACACCGCGCTTACCTCGCGTTACTGCCGTGTACAGCAGATTTCTGGTAGCCAGCATCGGCGGAAACCAGGAAAGCGGCATGACGATCACTGGGAATTCAGAACCCTGGCTCTTATGCACGGTGATCGCGTAAGCCAGCTCCAGCTCATCCAGCTGCGAAAAGTCATATTCCGCGTATTTTTCTTCATCATACAGAACCGTCATCCGCTCTTCTTCCGGATGGATCGCTGTGATATAGCCGACATCGCCGTTGAAGACGCCCGCGCTGGTCTGGGAGTCTCCGATCTTCTTCCAGGGAAGCTGATAATCGTTTTTAATCTGCATGACCTTGTCTCCGGTGCGGAAAATACGGCCTCTGTTCCTGTGTTCCTGTTTCTTCGGCGACGGCGGATTGAAGGTCTGCTGAAGGACCTGGTTCAGCGCCTGTGTTCCGACATTTCCCTTATGGACCGGCGTCATGACCTGAATGTCTTTCAGCGGATCCAGATCTTTGTAATAGGTGATCAGGCGTTTTGACACGAGCTGGACGATCAGATCCTGCATCTGCAGTTCATTGTTTCTTCTCATAAAGAAAAAATCGCTGCCTTTTCCGTTTACCTCCGGGTACTCGCCCTGATTGATCCTGTGGGCGTTGACGACGATCCGGCTCTCTTCTGCCTGACGGAAAATCGCGGTCAGACGGGAAACACCGGCAATTCCGCTGTCCATGATATCCCGCAGGACGTCTCCGGCTCCAACCGAAGGCAGCTGGTCGGAATCCCCCACCAGAATCAGGCGGGTTCCCGGCAGAATCGCATCCGTCAGAGCACGCATCAGCATCAGATCGATCATGGATGCTTCATCCACAATAACCGCGTCACACTGAAGAGGTTCGTCCTCGTTTTTTCCGAAGGCCATGGATTCCTCTTCACCACGCGCATATTCCAGCATGCGGTGAATCGTAGAGGCCTGGCGTCCGCTGGTTTCCGTTATCCTTTTTGCGGCCCGGCCGGTCGGCGCGGCCAGAAGTGTTTTAAATCCACTGCCATCAAAAATGTCCAGCAGGGCATGGATGATTGTCGTCTTTCCGGTTCCAGGTCCTCCGGTAATCACGGATACTCCGCTCGTCAGGGAGGCTTCCACGGCGTTTTTCTGCTCTTCTGACAGACGGATCCCGGTATGTGCTTCGGTCATGTCGATACTGCTGCGGACATCGGTCTGAAGGTCCTTCAGATCCGCACTGACCAGACGGGCGATATTTCCTGCAGTCTTCTTTTCAGCCTCATAGTATGCGTACAGGTAGACCACATCCTGCCCGTCGAGATGATCCTGCATGACCGTTCCGTCCACCGACATCTGTACCAGTACATCGTCTATCTGCGATCTGGTCAGATCCAGCAGCTGCGCCGTTTCTTCGCATAGTTTCTCCTTCGGGACATAAGTACTGCCATCTCCGGCATAATATCCCAGCGTATATTTTACACCGCTTTCAATACGCATATCTGCATCCTGCGGCAGGTTCAGCTTCAGCGCGATCTGGTCTGCCTTCCTGAAGCCGATGCCGCGGACTTCATCCGCCAGACGGTAGGGATTTTCTGTAATTCTGGCAACCGTGTCTGTCCCGTAAGCTTTAAACAGCCGGAAAGCACTGGCCTGCGGAATCCCGTATTTCTGGAAAAACATGGAAACCTCGGCAAAACTCCACTGTTCATGAAAAGAATCTACAATCCTGGCAAGACTTTTTTTGCCGATTCCGCTGACGCGCAGAAGCCGGGAAGGATGCTCCTTCATGACATTAAGGGTATCATCTCCAAAGGTCTGCACAATCGCATGGGCCGTTTTCTTTCCAATCCCCTTAATGGCCCCGGACGCAAGAAAACCTTCAATCTCATCCGCGCTGGACGGAAGAACCGCTTCCGCTTCTGTAAACGAAAACTGCTCTCCGTACTTCGGATGATTCTTGAAGGCTCCACGGAGGAGAAAGGTGTTTCCCAGTGCGTTTTCCGGAAGCATGCCGACAGCCGTAAACTGCTCGTCGCTCGTTTCCATGACGGCAATGGTATATCCGTTCTCCTCATTATGAAATATGATGTCTGTAATAATCCCCTGTTTTTCTTCCATGACTATTCATCGTGTTCCGGTTTATAAATGCGGCGGTTGTCCAGTGTCCAGATCCGTTCAGAGAAGTGTCCCGGCTCCGTCGTTGCCAGCGCGTCGTACATATCGAACAGCCGCGCGTCCAGGATATCAAGATAATGGAGAACTTCTCCCTCCGGGAAGAGCGGGCGGATCGGACTTCCGAATTCCGGCTCATAGTGGTGGGACAAAATCATCTGTTCAAGCATCAGACGCTTTTCCTCCGGGAAATCCAGTTTTCTTGCACGCTCGTCTATATACTTGACCCCCATGACCAGGTGGCCCAGGAACTGACCTTCTCTGGAATAGCCCGGAGAAACTCCATGTTCGTCAGACAGGATCTCGTCCAGTTTCTCAATGTCGTGAAGGATGACGCCGGCACAGAGCAGGTCTTTCTTCAAATCCGTATAGACACTGCAGATGCCGACAGCGTTCATCAGCATACGCTTGACGTGGAAGAGCAGTCCCCCGTATTCCGCGTGGTGGTTTCTGGATGCTGCCGGGTAATACATCAGCCGGTCCTTATTCTCCTGCAGGACACTCAGGCACAGGGATCGCAGATCTACGTCCATCATCTGATCCGCAACACTGTAGATATAGTCATACATGGATTCTGAATCTTCCGGAGCTGCTTTAATGTAGTCGGAAAGGTCCAGACCGTCCTGATCGGAAGCCAGGCGGATACGCTGCAGCCTCAGCTGCAGCGCTCCCTGCCACTCGGTAACCTGGGCTTTGACTTTGACCAGTTTACCCTCGCTCATCGCCTCAAGCTTCGGGACGTCCTGCGGCTGGACGTCCCATTTCTTTCCGGAGATTTCACCAGTTTTATCACCGAGCATAATATCAAAATACTGTTTGTGATTGGCACCGACACGGATGCCGCTTCTCTTCACCATGAAGAAATCGATAAACTCCATGTCTTTCTTCAGTTCTGCTGCGTAATACTGTTTCAAAACATTCTCCTGTTTCATGCTTTATTTACTGTCTGCTGCCAGATGTCTGCACTTCATCAGCTGTTTTCCTTTACCAGTTCCTGCAGGACTTTGTTGGCAACCGGCGCGGCAACGGTCTGTCCGTATCCGCCGTCCTCTACGCAGACAACGAATGCGTACGGATGCTCATCGTCATTCAGGAATCCGTCAAACCATGCGTTCGGCTTGGCTCCGTTGACTTCCGCGGTTCCTGTCTTTGCACAGATATTCAAGCCCGGGAAATTGCTCGCACCATAGGTTTTCTTAACGTTATTCCTCATCATGCTCTTCAGCTTTGCTGCTGTAGATGCCTGGATCATGCGCTTTGTCTTCTGTCCTGTCGCGACGGTCGGCTTCAGGACTCTCGGAACGACAGAGACACCGTCTCTTGCGATTGCTCCCATATAAACCATCATCGAGCACGGATTTACCTGATCTTTCCACTGTCCGATTCCTGCCCATGCCAGGTTGAAGGAATTGCTCGGGAAATCAAAACTTCCCTTTGCATTGTGGATACCGTCAATGTTATAGGACGTCTCCAGACCAGCTTTCTTTGTATATTCTGCAAGTGTTTTGTTTCCGAGCTCATCGGAGAGCACGGAAAATGCGCAGTTGCAGGACTTGGCCAGCGCCGACTCGAAGTCTACCCGGCCGTGCGGCTCATCACAGCGGATCTTCCATCCGCCCATATTCCTCACACCGGAGCAGTAATAGCTGAAGGAATCCAGATTCTTCAGATTCTCAATGGCTGCAGCACTGGTAACCAGCTTGAAGGTTGAACCCGGTGTCAGTCTTCCGGAAAGGAACTTGTTCATATACGTTCCGCTCTCTACGGAAGAAGACGGATTGGCCGGATCAAAGGTCGGCTTGCTGACCATGCAGAGGATCTCACCCGTCTTATAGTTATACACGCCGACAACTCCGTTATGGCTGCCCAGCGCCTCATAGGCTACCTTGCAGGCCTTTGCGGAAATGGACAGGTGAACCTGACTTCCCTTTCCACTCACGCTGTATGTTCCGGTCAGCAGGTTATAGCCGACCATTTTATCCTTGAAGGCACTCTCTGCTGATGTGGAGACATTTCCATTCATATCTCCCACGGCATGCGCAGTGGCCTTCCTGACGGTTTCACTGCTGCTGTATTTAACTTTTCCATCCTTGCCTTTTCCATTTGCCGCAAGCAGGACTCCGTTACGGTCGTAAATCTTTCCGATGGCAAAAATACCATTGTGGTAGAGGTGTGAATTTCCGTAAAAAGTTGCCCACTTATGGCCGTAGTGTACGTATCGATAGGTGTACACGCCCAGGCCGGCAAGAAGGACTGCTGCCAGCAGAAGACAGAGTATTGCGCGTTTCTCAAGCTTCTTCATGATAATCCGCCCCCTCACTCGTTAATCCCTGATCATTCAGACTGACGGCAATGCTGGCATTCTGCCTTGTGTCCGCGGCTTTTACAAAAGCCAGAAGCCCCCAGGACGCAATCATCGACGTTCCTCCTCCGGACACAAACGGGAAGGTGACTCCTGTCAGCGGAAGCAGATCCACAGAACCGAAAAAGTTCAGGATCGCCTGAAAGAGGAAAATCGTTGTTGCCGCACAGGCCGCAATCGTGTAATACGTAGAACGTCCCGCCCAGATAGACCGGTAGGCGAAAACAGCAAGTGTGACAATCGCAATGATCATAAGGATCGCGATGATCAGTCCCCATTCCTCTGAAACGGTTCCGAATACCAGATCCGTCTCCGAAGCAAATATAGTATGGAACCATCCCTTTCCGGCTCCGACACCGATCAGTCCGCCGCTCGCGGATGCCGACATCGTTCTGGTCTGCTGATATCCCATCGCATTTGCGTTGCTGCTTTCCCATACATGTCCCCAGACGGCAAGACGGGCGGCGATGTAGCTCTTAAACCGCAGGACAACCATGCCGCCGGCAAAGGCGACACCGACAATCATGATGAGACGGGTAAAATCTCCGCTTCGCAGGAAGGAAATCACCAGATAGGTCACAAAGAAAATGACCGCTGTACCGAAGTCTCCCATCTTTGCCAGGCAGAGGAAGCAGAAGAAAGCAAACGCAGTAAATATCATAGAATTCTTCCGCTCAAAGAGCTCATTCATGGTTGCCGCGCCGACCCAGATAAAGGCAAGTTTTACGATTTCAGACGGCTGCATGGAAAATCCGCCGATCTGCACCCAGTTCGACTGGCCGTTCTTGCTTGTCGCAAAAACAAGGTTGAAAGCAAACAGCGCCATTGCCGCAATGTACATGAGTTTTTTCACCTTCAGCGTCCGCTTCAGATCCCGCAGCCAGGTACACATGAATAAAAACAGCAGCACACCGATGACAATAGTCAGGAACTGCTTGAGTACCTGCGCCGGAAAGCGCGTGGCGACAACCGAAAGGCTCAGCGTCGACAGAAAGAAAGCTATGGTTTCTATTTCAAATCCCCGCCGGTGCATGACCTTCATCGCAATGACATATACCCACATAACGACGGCAAGGCCCGCAAACGCAACGGTTACACCCGGCACATAGCGCGTTCCCAGTGCCAGCTTCAGCTGTACAACAGTAAGAAACTGAAACAGCGTCAGAGCCAGAAACGACATCCAGGGCGGCAGAATATGGGTGTATTCCGCACGTCTTCTGATATTGTTCATGTGCTCCTGCACACTGACCGGGAAAAGCTCACAGGCTGTGCTTCCCAGCACCAGCTTGTCTCCTGCTCCGACGATGACCGGCTTATACGGCACCGCCTTTTCTCCGTTCACATACGCACCATTCCGGGATCCCAGATCCATGTAGGTCCAGTAGCCGTTGTTGTCACGCACCAGAGTCCCCTGATTTCTGGAAACGCTCATATCCTCCAGCTGAATGTCACAGCTCGGTGCTCTTCCGATCGCATTTTCCCAATGTGTAATCGGAATGTTCCTGCTGCCTTCAATATGCAGATATGCCCATACTTCAGACGGACTCTTGCTTCTGAGCAGCGCAATAATCGCCCTGACCAGAATGAATGCCGCAAGTAAAATAAAAATCCACCTGGCTGCCGCTGTGTACATCAGACTTGCTGCATGGCCGGATTTAATCGTTGCCACAGCAGCGCTGTACATCATCTGGAACCAGTCCTGGATTCCACTCACAAAATTTGACATCATATTCTCTATCCTCTGCTCCCCAAGGCACATCGCTGAATTGCGATATGACTGGAATTCCAATCCCAGCCATCCTCTCAGCCAGTTCAGCTCCCTGCCTCACACTGCAGTGAAAATGTATTCGCCTGATTATTATATCACGAATCGGCAGTCCGTGCCAAATTCCCCAGACAGCCGCTGGTGTCGGGATGTAGTGGGAGTTTTTGCTGACCGGTCTCCAAGTGCTTTCGTGAGCTGTGCGCAGCCTGTGCCCCGGATTCAGGCCTTTGATCGTCTGGCAGCAAAGCGCTCAGAAGTCCAGACATCAGGCTGCGTCACAGACTCACGTCCAATCATCTCATAATATCTCTTATTCCTTCACACTCTCTATGGTATTTACAAGATAAACAACAGAAGAGCCTCCACACATCATCTGTGCAGAGGCTCTTTCAGAACATCTCTTATGAGATTTTTTTATCGTCTTATCGGTCTGTTTCCCGGCTGCACGATTTCCCTGCGGAAATACTGCCGGTTTCAGACATTATCAGCGCAAGTCTGTTTCAGGCCGCCGTTACTGCAGTGTTGCCATGTACAGCAGAGTGCGGACAAGCTGGCTTACATAACTCATCTCGTTATCGTACCATGCTACAATTCTGACCTCATAGATCTTGGTTCCGCAGCGCTGTGCCAGTGTCTGTGTCGCATCGAACAGGGAACCATAGTGCATGCCGATAATGTCGCTGGATACCAGTTCTTCCTCAGAATATCCGAAGGATTCATTGGCTGCAGCCTTCATTGCAGCATTCAGACCCTCAACCGTAACACTCTCTGTAGGATCCTTCAGTGTTGCATCCAGAATCGTCAGAGATCCGCTTGGAACAGGAACTCTCTGCGCAGATCCGATCAGTTTTCCGTCCAGTTCAGGAATAACTGCGCCGATCGCCTTTGCAGCTCCGGAACTTGTCGGAACGATATTGATAGCGCCGGCTCTGGATCTTCTGAAATTACCCTTCTTCTGCGGTCCGTCCAGAATCATCTGATCACCCGTGTAAGCGTGAATGGTTGTCATGAACCCTGTGCGGACTTCACGGTACTCATTCAGCACCTTTGCCATCGGAGCCAGGCAGTTCGTTGTGCAGCTTGCTCCGGAAACGATTCTGTCTTCCGGTGTCAGGATCTTATGGTTTACGTTATATACAATCGTCGGAATATCATTTCCGGCAGGAGCAGAAATCAGGACCTTCTTTGCGCCTGCATCCAGATGGGCCTGTGATTTTTCCTTGCTCGTAAAGAATCCGGTGCATTCCAGAACAACATCCACACCGAGGTCTCCCCAAGGAAGATTGTGCGGATCCGGCTCAGCCAGTACGCGGTATTTATGATGTCCGACGTAAATGTACTCATCATCATACGTTACGTCAGCAGGGAACTGTCCCTGTACGCTGTCGTGTTTCAGCAGATAAGCCAGCATCTTGGTGCTCGTTAAATCATTGATGGCAACGACTTCTACATCATCCCTGTTATACAGCTGTCTGAAAGACAGACGTCCAATGCGTCCAAAGCCGTTAATCGCAACCTTCATCATAATACTACTGCTCCTTTCCCGCGGTTTCCGCGTCCCCTCTCCCATCTCTATTGATGATGCCAGAGGCATAGATATTCCAATTTCACATATTATATCATAGTTTTCCGTCAAAAATACCAAAAGAACGAGATTTTGCGAGAATCTATCATTTCTATAACGTACCAACCTGTTTATTGATCACTTTTACAATCGTACCGCCGCCGACCACATATTCACCATCATACATCACACATGCCTGGCCCGGTGTAATGGCGCGCTGCGGCTCCCTGAACTCCACTCTGGCCCTGTTTTCCGACAAAGGGTAAACGACCGCCGGGGAAGCCTTCTGGGAGTAGCGGACCTTTGCCTCCACCTGAATTTCTCCCTTCGGCGGCTCTGTTGAAATCCAATTGATATTTTCAATCTCGAATGCGGACTTGAATAGATCTTTATTATCTCCCAGAATGACCTGGTTCTTTTCCATATCCTTGCGGCAGACATACATCGGGTGAGGAAGCGCCAGTCCCAGACCCTTTCTCTGGCCGATGGTATATTTGATAATTCCCTTATGCCTTCCCAGAACATTGCCTTCCTGATCCACAAAATCTCCATCCGGATACGCTTTCCCGGTAAATCTGCGGATGAATGCCGCGTAATCTCCGTCCGGCACAAAGCAGATATCCTGGCTCTCATGCTTTCTGGCGTTGACGAAGCCCTGCTCCTCTGCGATCTTGCGCGTCTGCTCTTTGCACATTCCGCCTAAGGGGAACATCACATGCGCCAGCTGCTCCTGGGTCAGGGAATAAAGCACATAGCTCTGGTCCTTATGCCGGTCCACCGACTTCTTCAGAAGATATCTGCCGCTTCCCGGGTCTTTCTCCACAATCGCGTAGTGCCCGGTAACAACATAATCCTGCCCGAGTTCCCGGCCCCGCTCCATCAGACGCTCAAACTTCAGAAAGCGGTTGCAGTCAATGCACGGATTTGGCGTCTCTCCCTCTTCATAGGCACGGATAAAGCGGTCGATGACATTCTTCTCAAAATCTCCAGTAAAGTTGAATACATAATAAGGGATTCCCAGGTCATAAGCGACATTTCTGGCATCTTCAATGTCTGACAGACTGCAGCAAGTCTTGTCGCTGCAGATTCCCGCCGTTTCATTCTCATACAGTTTCATGGTCACGCCGATCGTCTCATACCCGGCCTTCTTCGTCAGATATGCCGCTACACTGCTGTCCACTCCGCCGCTCATTGCCACAAGTGCCTTGCTCATTATCTCTGTTCCTTTCTGCATTCTTCTGCGATTTTTTTCAGCACATCGCAGGTCTTATCAATTTCATCTTTCGTGTTTCTGTAATTCAGCGTAAAGCGGAAACTGCATCCGGCTTCTTCATCTGTTCTTCCAATGGCTTTCAACACATGGGACGGTTCCGGGGCGCCCGCCGAACAGGCTGATCCGGCCGCCGCGCAGATGCCTTCCTGGTCCAGGCGCACAAGGGCCATCTCGTTATCCAGGCCAGGAATGGTGACATTGCAGTTTCCCGGCAGCCGCTTTTCCGGATCCCCGTTTAAGGTCGACCCGGGAATCTCTTGCAAAATTCTTTTTGTCATATAATCCCGCAGCTTCTGCTCATAATGCCGGTCTTCCTCCATATTCTGCGCCGCCAGCTCTGCTGCCATTCCCATGCCGGAAATTCCGGGAACGTTGTGTGTGCCCGCCCGAAGTCCGCGCTCCTGTGCGCCGCCGTGCATCAGAGGCTCCGGCAGCAGGCCCCGCCGGATGTAGAGGAAACCCGTTCCCTTCGGCCCGCCGAACTTATGACCGCTCGCCGACAGAAAATCAACCTGAAGCTCCTTCACATCAACCGGAATGTGACCCACCGCCTGCACCGCGTCCGTGTGCATCAGCGCACCGGCAGCATGAGCGATGTCCGCAATTTCCCGCACCGGTTCAATCGTCCCGATCTCGTTGTTTGCAAGCATCACCGATACCAGCCGCGTATCCTGGCGGACGGCTTTCCGTACTTCTTCCGGATCCACCCGTCCATTTCCATCCACCGGAACCACTGTCAGGTCAAAACCCACTTTCGCAAGGAATTCTGCCGGTTTCAGTACGGCATGATGTTCAACCGCAGACACGATGAGATGCCCGGAAAAATGCCTGTTCCCCCATTCATCTTCCTGAAGCTTTCCGGGATCCAGCAGCTGCTTGATAACCCAGTTGTCCGACTCCGTTCCGCCCGATGTAAAATAGATCTCTTTATAATCTGCATTCACCAGTGCCGCGATCCGCCGCCGCGCCTTTTCCACCGCGGCCCCGCAGCTCCTGTTCAGCGCACTCCTTCCGAACGGATTCTCATATTCCTCTTTCAGATACGGAAGCATTGCCTCCAGGACCCCGTCCCGCATTCTCGTTGCTGCTCCATTATCCAGATAAATCATACCGACTCCCTGCCTCTGTATTTTCTCTGCAGATTCTTCCACAGTCTCACAACCACACAATCATTTCTATCTGACTCAATAGTAAAAGTATACCACACTTATATGGATTTAAAGAAAGAATGGGAGCGGAGGAGATGAGAACCGGCTGCAGAAACATCGCCAGGCTGCAGAAGCTGAAAAAAACCGTGCAGAATGATAGAAACGTGAGGAAACAGCTGGCGGCGCAGATACAGGCTGCAACTACAGATCGGCGGATGACCGGCGCAGATAACGGGCTGACAAGGACGGACCGGCAGGTGACGGTCACAGATAACGGGCTGACGAGGACGAACCGGCGGGTGACGGTCACAGATAACGGGCTGACGAGGACGGACCGGCGAATAAAGGATGGACAGGCATAAAATATGCGGATGCGGTTACAGCGGACAATTCGTGTATGCAACATACAACGATTGCAAGACTGACAACGTTCCAAACCTTCTGGTATGCTGTATATTTGCGCCAATATTCCAATTTCAGTTTCACATTTTCAAGCTGATTCTCCTCATTCTACTTAATTGTACTTGCCCTGATACAATCGTGTATGCTTAATCGATTTTAGCTATGTTTATTCCTTGTACCTGAGATTGTAATTTATTAGGTCGTTTATATCATGATTATTTAACTATGCGCAGAACCATAGTTATATTTTCGCCAAATTATCTGACAAATAGAAACTATACAAGGCTGTAACGAGTACATATTCGGCAACAGTCAGCCTCAATCCATAATATTTCGCAGTCAGGAAAAAGAAACAATGCACACTAGACAAATAAACATTTTCTATGACAGCAAATTAATCTGTAATTAAAACATTTTGTTTAATCTTCTCTTTAAAACAGCCAGACAGCTCTTGATGCATAGATATTCAGTTCTGCGCTTTCACAAAAAAATCGACTTTCGACGACCCAGCTGAAAATTTATCACATATTCATCACAAACCATGACGTTTTGACCAGCTATCACAAAATGTGCGAAAACAATTCGTCAACAGATGTGCAATAAATTACATAATCGGATTCCCCGTGCAAATTACCAGGAGATCGTGATGTTTGCGGTATACAGTATACTCCCGCTCTCCTTTTATCTCTCCTTTTATCTCTCCTTTTACCTCTCCCTTTTACCTCTCCTTTTACCCCTCCTTTTCCCTCTCCCTTTACCTCTCCTTTTATAAGAAGCCTCCGGCCCGGGCTGATTTACTTGCCCGGGCCGGAGGCCTCATGTTTTCCGTAGTTTCCTGGCCGGAAAACAGTAACCTGCTGTCCTGACCAGTCTTCTCCCGCCCTTCCGTTCTATCCACGGCAGGCTGCAGAATTACCCAGGGCAGTCAGGCATCCGTTCAGATCATCCTTTCTGCCTATTTCGCCTCTTCCAGCACTCTGCAGACGAATTCGTAAATGTGCTGTGTAGACTTTATAGACAGCTTTTCCTTTGTGGAGTGAACGCCCGGCAGGTCCGGTCCGATAGATACGGCATCCAGTCCCGGCAGCAGAGTAGCAAGAAGTCCGCACTCCACGCCGGCGTGAATGGAAACAACTTCCATTTCCTTACCGAACATATCCTTCCAGATTTCCTGCATCTTGTCTCTGAAGGCAGAATGAAGAACGAGCTCCCATGCCGGATACTCACCCTCAACTCTGGCCCTGGCACCGATGTGCTCGCAGACCCAGATCAGGCGGTTCAAAACATCATGCAGCTGGCTGTCAACATTACTTCTTACAAATGTATCCAGATGAAGAGTATCCTCTGTCGTAGAAACAATTCCCAGGTTCAGTGAAGTTTCAACCAGTCCCGGAATCGCGTCGCTCATGCGGAGAACACCGTTCGGCAGACTTGCCATCAGCGTGATCGCCTGCTGAGTGCACTCTTTTGTCAGCGGATCCCATCCCGCGTATTCTGCGTCAGCCGGAATCTCCTCCAGGTCAATATGAATGTCCGGGTCAGCCAGAACGAACTCATTTCTGACTTCCTTTTCTACCCTTGCGATGATTTCTTTTGCCTGATCAACATCGCCCAGCGCAACGGCAGCTGTAGACTCCTTATTAATTGTATTATCCATCTTTCCGCCGTTCATCGCGATCAGACGTGTGCATCCCGCATTGGCCAGCGCGATCAGCGTTCTGACAACCAGCAGGTTTCCATTGGCCCTGCCCTTGTTGATTTCCTGTCCGGAATGCCCGCCTTCCAGTCCGTGAACGTGGATCTGGCGTCTTTCCATGCTGCAGTCTCCTCTTTCCAGCGGCAGATCCGCCAGCAGACTGCCCGCACCGGCACATCCTGCCGTGCATACGCCCTCGTCCTCAGAGTCGAGGTTGATCATCAGACGGCCCTTCAGCATGGACAAATCTTCATCCTTCAAGGCATTAGCGCCGACCATGCCGATTTCCTCGCCGGTTGTGCAGAGGAACTCAACTCTCGGATGCTTCAGCTCTTTAGAATCAAGAATTGCCAGCGCCATAGCGACAGCCGCGCCGTCATCTCCGCCGAGAGTTGTCCCGTCGCCGCTGATCCAGTCTCCATCGACCACGAGATCGATTCCTTCTTTTTCCATATCTTTCGTTGAGCCCTGTACCTTCTCGCAGACCATGTCCATATGACCCTGCAGAATAACCGGTGCTGCATTTTCATATCCTGGAGTCGCTTCCTTGATGATAATGACATTGTTTGATTTATCCTGATAATGCTCCAGGCCGCGGTCCTCCGCGAACTTGATCAGATAATCACTGATTGCCTTTTCATGGTTAGACGGTCTCGGAATCTTCGTGATCTCCTCGAAGAAATGAAATACCGATTTTGGCTCAAGATTTTCCAGCATTGATTTACCCTCCTCATTTTTAGAATTACTTCTTCATATATCTTCCGTTTCCGCAAAAGAACAGTCCCTCTGCTCCTGCACATCCTCTCCGTGCCGACATCGCGGAAACAATGCGGTCTTGTAAATATTCTGCATTCCGCCGCCTCCGGCAGACAGAATTTATTTCCTCTCACAGCACATTATACACTATATTTGTGTGTGTATACATTATACTTAATTAGCAGAGTGCTCTATTTTCTTTTGCTCTAACTATTCCATTGTAAATTCTTCTGAAATTTTCGTCAATCAATACTGTAATATTTCCCTGCTCCCCTGCCGATTTTCTTTTGTCCTGAATCCTGAACAACATGAATATTCCCTTCCATATGTGTGTTTCAGACAAAATCCACCTGCCCAGGGACGCAGCTGCCCTGCAAAACCTTTGCCAGCATTCTTGATGGTGTCAAGATGTAGTGGAAGTTTTTGTTGACAGATCTCCAAGTGCTTTCGTGAGCTGTACGCAGCCTGTGCCCGGAACGCCTCCCGGCTCCCTTCGCGCATGCTCACGCTTCCGACTCCGCCGGCCTTCTCCGGGCCGCGTACCTTCGGAGCCGTTCTCGGTACGCCCTGTGTGTCCTGTCACCGTTTCCGTGCATTTCATGCCCTGAACGGTTCCATTCCACACAGCTATGCATCCTGTTTCCGAGAGCGCGAAAAAACCGCCCCGGAAAACCGTAAAGGTTTTCCGGAGGCGGCATTGGCAGATGCCTTGTTTATGTCCTGCTGCAGACTGCGCAGAGGAATGGAGAATCAGCTTCCACGCAGTTTTCTGCAGAGAATATGTCTGTTTATGTTCTGAAATATCCGCAGTCTTTAATTACTCAGCAAACAGCGGTGTGGACAGGTATCTGTCTCCTGTATCCGGCAGGAGCGCTACGATCGTCTTGCCCTCATTCTCCGGTCTCTTGGCCAGCTCAATTGCAGCCCATACTGCAGCTCCGGAGGAAATTCCAACCAGAACGCCGTCATTATGTCCGATTTCCTGACCAACCTTGAATGCGTCATCATTCTCAACCGGGATGATCTCATCGTAAATCTTGGTATCCAGAACCTCAGGAACGAATCCTGCTCCGATTCCCTGAATCTTGTGCGGTCCGCCGTGACCCTCGGACAGTACCGGGGAGGAAGCCGGCTCAACGGCTACGATCTTGACATCCGGATTCTGGGACTTCAGATACTCGCCGACACCAGTCAGTGTTCCGCCTGTGCCGACACCGGCTACAAAGTAATCAACCTTTCCGTCTGTATCTTCCCAGATCTCCGGGCCTGTTGTTTCCTTGTGAGCCTTCGGATTTGCCGGGTTAACGAACTGTCCCGGGATGAAGCTGTTCGGGTTTTCCTTATGCAGCTCATCTGCCTTTGCGATTGCGCCCTTCATTCCCTGAGCACCATCTGTCAGAACCAGCTTTGCGCCATATGCCTTCATGAGCTTTCTTCTCTCAACACTCATAGTCTCAGGCATTACGATGGTGATGCTGTATCCTCTTGCCGCAGCTACAGCCGCAAGTCCGATTCCTGTGTTTCCGGATGTCGGCTCGATGATCTCTGTATCCTGCTTCAGTTCACCCTTAGCCTCTGCATCATCCAGCATTGCCTTTGCAATTCTGTCCTTTACAGATCCTGCAGGATTGAAGTACTCAAGCTTTGCAACGACTTTTGCCTTCAGTCCGTACTTCTTTTCCAGATGAGTGAGCTCGAGCAAAGGTGTATGTCCGATAAGCTGATCCGCAGATGTGTAAATCTTAGCCATTTGTTTGTCCTCCAAAATATTTGCTGTTTAAACCCTAAAAATTAATCTCTAAATTAGTTATCTGAAATATTGATACACAACAGAATCGATCTAAAACACATCTTTCCTGTATGTTGATTGCATTATATCCCTATAAAACCAGTATGTCAATAGGGTATCTGGGTTTTTATCGATTTTATTTTTGGCAGTTCTTATCTTCCGGGATTATTGACGGCTTCTGGAAACAATAATTATTCCAACCGGGCAGCGTGCTCAGGGTGCCCGTCGGGGCAGAAATAATCTGTCCACTTCCTCTCTTCTATTTCCACTCTTCATCTTACCGATTTTGCATCTTTCCATTTAGCACCGATGCCTCTGCAGTCTCTTTTCTATTTTGTCAACACCAAAAGCAGGATGCCGGTGAAGTTTTCCCTTTCACCGGCATCCTGCATCAATATCCTTGTTTATTTTCTTTTCATCAATCTCTGCTGACAGCTGCGAAAAAGATCTGTCTTTTCATCTGCTGTTAATCCGCTGTTTCTTCGGCCCTGCCAGCTGCCTGCTAAAATCGGACATCAGATCATATAAAAGTCGCCTTCGTCGCCTCTGTTGGCCAGATCTCCGACTGTGATGCTGTCAAAATACTCGTTCGTCATATTGAAGAACTTCTCCCACATCGGAAGTGTCTTGCATTCTGCCGCACGATCACAGGGCTGTCCGCCTGCTTCCAGGCAGGCCACCGGGGCAAGATCGCCCTCTACCTCCCGGAGAACGTCACCAACCGTGATGCTGTCCGGATCCTTTGCCAGCTTGTAGCCGCCGCCTTTTCCTCTGTGTCCGGACACGATGCCTGCCTTGGAAAATACGACGATGATACTTTCCAGATATTTTTCGCTGATCCCCTGGCGTGTCGCAATTTCTCTGAGCGGAGTGTATTCTCCGGAATCATGCTCGGCCAGATCGATCAGAACTCGCAGCGCATAGCGCCCTTTTGTTGAAATCTTCATTGCCATATCGTTTACCGCCTTCCTGTCGATGATCCTGTTTATTAACGTTCAGCTATTTTATCCGTTTCACGGATCTGGTTCCTGTATATTTATTGTTTAATATACCATATCGCAGGATTTAAAGCAAGTTTTTCGGTAGGTTATAGGAGTAATTCGTTTTTGACACTTATTTTTTCTCAGGTGTATTGTGATAAATACAAAAGAACCACTTTCCATTCTGCTGCCGGGAATAGGCTGAAGATGCATGTATGCTGTATACTTATATTCTCAGAATTCCTCTGTTTATCTCATCTCGGACTTCGGGAGATTTCAAAGTTGTAAAATCCCGGCAGTCTTATCAGCAGCTGCCCGGGAACCTGCAAGGCACAGAAAAACGGGGCTGCCGTCCGCTGCTCCTCTGAGCTTTGCGGCTCTGCCCCGTTTATGTTTCTGCTGAATATATTCCCTGCTGAACCGATTTTATCCGGACGATGTCTGCCTGCCCTTATGATCCGGTCAGACCGGACCATTCCGGGCAGTAAACACAGCCCCTTTTTTCCTGTACAGTCAGATTTTGTCCGAAAAACTACTGAACCTTGTGTCCGGTCAGTTTCTCAAATGCCTCTTCATACTTGGCAATGGTCTTGTCGATGACGTCCTGCGGCAGCTTGTAATCGCTGTCCGGGTTCGCCTTCAGCCAGTCTCTTACGAACTGCTTGTCGTAGGACGGCTGGGACTTTCCTGCCTCGTAGCCCTCCAGAGGCCAGAAACGGGAACTGTCCGGTGTCAGCATCTCATCGCCGATGACAACCTGTCCCTTCTCGTCCAGTCCGAATTCGAACTTGGTGTCTGCGATGATGATGCCGTGCTCTCTTGCGTACTCTGCGCACTTCTTATAAAGTGCGATCGTGTTGTCGCGGATGGCCTCAGCATACTGCTGTCCCTTGCCCGGATACTGCTTTTCCAGAACTTCTACACACTGCTCGTAAGAAATGTTCTCGTCGTGGTCGCCGAGCTCAGCCTTGGTGCTCGGTGTAAACAGCGGCTCAGGCAGCTGCTGGGACTCCTGAAGTCCCTCTGGGAGCTCAATTCCGCAGACTTTTCCGGTCTTCTGGTAGCTTGCCCAGCCGGAACCTGTGATGTATCCTCTTACAATGCACTCGATCGGCAGCATTTCCAGCTTCTTGCACATGGTGCTGCGTCCCTCGAACTCTTCCGTCTGGAAGAACTCCGGCATATCCTTAACGTCAATGGAAATCAGATCGTTCGGAACGATATCCTTAGTGAAATCGAACCAGAACTTGGACATCTGGGTCAGGATCTTTCCCTTTCCGACGATTTTGTTCTTTAAAATGTGGTCGAAAGCGGAAATACGGTCTGTCGCAACCATGATCAGGCTGTCTCCGTTATCGTAGATCTCTCTGACTTTTCCTGCCTTTACCGGCTTAAATTCCTTCATTATTCTCTGCCTCCTGCTTTCTTATACACGATTTATCATTAATGATTTTACTTCAGATTGTTCTTTTCTCTGAAGTCATCCAGGAAGGACGCATCCTTGAAGTAGTTGATCTTCATTGCGGTCTTCATCTCGTCCATGGTCTGTGCTGCAACCTGACGGGCAGTATCTGTGCCGTCTTTCAGAACCTGGAATACGTAGTCCAGATTCTTCGCGAGATCTTCTCTTCTCTCTCTGATCGGACGCAGGGTCTCCTGCATAACGTCGTTCAGGAAACGCTTTACTTTCACGTCGCCCAGACCGCCGCGCTGATAGTGGGCCTTCAGCTCATCCAGGTTCTCATAGTCCGGAAGGAATTCCTGGAAGTGCTCCGGCTTACTGAAGGCGTCGAGATAAGTGAATACTGTATTTCCTTCGATCTTGCCCGGATCCTCGACACGGAGATGGTCCGGATCTGTATACATGGACATAACCTTTTCTCTGATGGTGTCCGGATCATCGGCCAGATAGATGCAGTTTCCGATGGACTTGCTCATCTTATTCTTTCCGTCCGTTCCCGGAAGACGCATGCTCGCCTTATTCTTGGAAAGAAGAATTTCCGGCTCCACCAGCGTCTCTCCGTAAATCATGTTGAAGCGGCGTACGATTTCTCTGGCCTGCTCCAGCATCGGCTCCTGGTCCTCGCCGACCGGCACCGTCGTCGCCTTGAAGGCAACGATGTCAGAAGTCTGGCTGACCGGGTAATTCAGGAATCCAACCGGAATGCTGTTATTAAATCCCCTCAGCTGAATCTCATTCTTAACCGTCGGATTTCTTTCCAGACGGGAAAGTGTAACCAGGTTCATAAAGTAGAAGGTCATTTCCGTCAGCTCCGGAACCTCAGACTGAATGAACAGCGTCATCTTCTTCGGATCCAGTCCTGCAGCCAGGTCATCCAGCGCAACCTGAAGCAGATTATCGTGAATCTTGGCCGGATTGTCGAAGTTATCCGTCAGTGCCTGCGAATCCGCGATCATGATATAGATTTTATCGTACTCTCCAGAATTCTGAAGTTCGACACGATTGCGGAGCGATCCGACATAATGACCGATGTGCAGCTTACCGGTCGGACGGTCGCCCGTCAGAATGATTTTCTCTCCCATTGACACAAGCTCCTTGTTTCAAGTTATACATTATCCATGATATTTTACCGCAAACCCAGTGATTTGTCACCTTTATCTGTGGGACCGCAACAATTTTCCATCCCCGGACAAAATTTACCCTGCCAGGGGGAATCCTGCCTCTGCTCAGTCCGGCTCTTCCGCCGCAGCGTTCTCTCTGCTGCTTCCGGCTCATGCTTCAATCCTTCTGCCAGCAAGTTTTTTCAGTGAATCTGCGGCTTCTCCGCTTCCCCTATTTCAAGTGCTCTGCGGCTTCCTGCACGTACTCCTCTGCGCTCTCGCGGTTTCCCTGAACCTCTTCATCGGTCAGAGGACGGCGGATTTTTGCCGGGCTTCCGAAGGCCATCATGCCGTCCGGAATAACCGTTCCCTGGGTTACCAGAGCGCCGGCTCCGATCAGGCAGTTGTTTCCGACCTTGCAGCCCGTCATCACGGTGGCGCCCATGCCGATCAGGGTATTGTCTCCGACTGTGCAGGCGTGGACGATGGCGCTGTGGCCGACCGTTACGCCTTTTCCGATATGAATTGGCTTTCCTTCTTCTGCGTGAAGCACGCAGTTATCCTGGATATTCGTGTCTTCTCCTATATCAATGGAAGAATGGCTGGAACGCAGGACTGCGTTATACCAGATGTTTGAATTTTTTCCGATGTTAATATTCGTTCCGGAAAGCTGAGCGCCTTCTGCAATGAATACAGAGTCTGCAATTTTACCTGTATATTTATCCATAATAAATCTTTCCTCCTTGCGGCTTAGTATTTTGTCCCGCAGACATTATACTCCATCCATACACAATTCTCATGAATTTCAGGAAAAGATGAATGCCTGCGCGCCTTGCAGTACTGCGCGGGCCGCGGTAGAATAGTTTCAGGTATGTTAACACCAATCAGTAAAGGATGTGAATAAATGATTTACTCAACAGAAGTAGAAAATATGTGTCCGATCGCAAAGGGCGCATATCACGGTCCTGCTCCGATCCCGGAAGAGGGAGAATGGGTGCAGGCTAAGGAAATCAAAGACATCAGCGGACTGACTCACGGTGTCGGCTGGTGCGCGCCTCAGCAGGGCGGATGCAAGCTCACACTGAATGTCAAGAACGGTATTATCGAAGAAGCTCTGGTAGAGACCATCGGCTGCAGCGGCATGACCCACTCCGCGGCGATGGCATCAGAAATTCTCCCGGGAAAGACGCTTCTGGAAGCACTGAACACAGACCTTGTATGTGACGCTATCAACGTTGCCATGCGTCAGCTCTTCCTGCAGATCGTTTACGGAAGATCCCAGACTGCCTTCTCTGAGGGCGGACTTCCTGTCGGCGCAGGCCTTGAAGACCTCGGCAAAAACTTACGCAGCCAGGTGGGAACTATGTACGGCACCAGGGCCAAAGGATCCCGCTACCTGGAAATGACAGAAGGATACGTCAACCGCCTTGCTGTCAATGAAAATGACCTGATCATCGGCTACGAGTTCATCAATCTCGGAAAAATGATGGACTACATCAAGGACGGAATGGACGCCAACGAAGCCGTAGAAAAGGCCAAAGGCACATACGGAAGATTTGACGAAGCGGTGAAATACATCGACCCGAGAAAGGAGTAACACATGGCATTATTTGAAAGCTATGAGCGCCGCATCGACAAAATCAACGGCGTATTGAAGGAATACGGCATCGCGTCACTGGAAGAGGCCGAGAAGGTATGTCAGGACGCGGGTGTCGATCCGTACCAGATTGCCAAAAACGTACAGCCGATCTGCTTTGAGGACGCAGGCTGGGCATACGTTGCTGGATGCGCAATCGCAATCAAGAAGAATGTAAAGACCGCAGCTGACGCGGCAGAAGCCATCGGCATCGGCCTGCAGAGCTTCTGCATTCCGGGAAGTGTGGCAGACGACAGAAAAGTCGGTCTCGGCCACGGAAACCTGGGCGCCATGCTCTTAAGAGATGAAACCAAGTGCTTCGCCTTCCTGGCAGGCCACGAGAGTTTTGCAGCTGCAGAGGGTGCCATCGGCATCGTCAACAACGCCAACAAGGCCCGCAAGGAGCCGCTCCGTGTTATCCTGAACGGACTCGGAAAAGACGCCGCACAGATCATTTCCAGAATCAACGGCTTCACCTATGTGCAGACAAAATTCAACTACAAGACCGGAGAACTGAACATCGTTCAGGAAATCCCGTATTCCAGAGGTGAGCGCGCACAGGTCCGCTGCTACGGAGCAGACGACGTCCGGGAAGGTGTCGCCATCATGCACCACGAACACGTCGACGTTTCCATCACCGGAAACTCCACCAACCCGACCAGATTCCAGCACCCGGTTGCCGGAACCTATAAGAAGGAATGCATCGAGCAGGGAAAGAAATACTTTTCCGTTGCCTCCGGCGGCGGCACAGGCCGCACCCTGCACCCGGACAATATGGCAGCAGGTCCTGCTTCCTACGGCATGACGGATACCATGGGAAGAATGCACTCCGATGCACAGTTCGCCGGATCCTCCTCCGTTCCTGCCCACGTAGAAATGATGGGATACATCGGAATGGGAAACAACCCGATGGTCGGCTGCACCGTTGCATGCGCCGTTGCGGTTGAAGAGGCCATGAATAAGTAAAATCCCGGCCTTCGGCACTGACTGAAGGAGTAACACGGATTCCCGTCTCCGGATAAGCCTGACAAAGAACAAATGCCCTGCCTCTATCTGAATATGACAGGAATTTTAATCCCGGCCTTCGGACAGATGAAGATGTAATTGGTACTGGCAGCGAGCAGAACGGACTGCGTTCCGCTCGCTGCCAGTTTCTTTTTTGGAAGCAGCGCACATCGGCCTGACTTTTTATAATGACAGCGCAGACCAGCGAGAAGTCCAATGAGAATAGGAAGATACAGTTACAGATGTGGATATAGATATGGATACGGATGCAGACAGTATGTGGAGACAGTGGATGTATACTGCATACCAGAATTTGCTTCTTTATCCACTATTCGCCATTTATGCAATAGCTGCTGGCAATAATATTAGCAGATCTGTATTTTTATCCAATATTTTCAGGTACAAACAAGCCATAGACAACGATCTTACAAAACCCCAAAAAATTATTTTGTATGACCACCTATAATCGCCAGTTCTTACATAAATACCCATTATCATAGACGGCAGCTGTGTTTGTAAGAACAGGTAATAACTGATATTTTTACAGAAAATCACAGCAGATTATTCTGACACTACCGTATATCAGTCAAAATCCGTTCCTTTTATAATTTTCCTTCATACGATTATGTACGATTTTCTTTTCTTACCTGCTGTAAATACTAATAATCATTCTGGATACAGAATAGTAATAAAATCTACCGACCCGTCTTCAGCAATGCGTATTCACTAGTTCAATTTATTTGTAATAATCGCGATTATGATTCGATTCCACATAAAAGAAATTTCAGTTTTGTAAAAAGCAGTGTTTTCAGCGGATTTTACAAATGCTTGGATCAGATAAACTCACGATCCGGGCTCATGGGCTCCTGCAGGCAGGAAAAGCAGGATCACAACAACCGAATTTCTGCCAAACTAACGGGCAGGCATCTTCTGGCATGCCCGCCCGTTCGGATTGTCTGTTCGTTAGACGACAACAGGGTTCCCGGGAACCCGCCCGACGCTTTTAGCGTCGTGGAAGGGTGAGGTTCTTATTTTCTTTATAAAACAATATCTCTCTGACTCGCTGAAATACCAGGCAGATCTGGCAGATTCAGGTTCCTGTATCTGCATTCAGCAGCTCAGCACGGACACCCGATAACTTGATATCACGTTAATGCACTAAAGCGCGCCCTGATAAAAACAAAAACTTAATGACAGACATCGGGGGAGAAAGTGGAAAAATTGAAGCAGGCAAGGCATTAAACCCCGTCAACAGCATCCGTCTTTCCAGAGTTTTCTTACCGGCATATTCTCCATTCTGCTCCCTGCAGCTTATCCCCTTCAAATTCTGCAATCGGGGATTTCCAGCAATCTGCTTCTTCGCCTATTTCTTCCGGATTCTGCCGACCAGAGTTTTCCCCCACTCAGGATCCGCAAACACGGGAATGTCCGCACGGAAGATTCTTCCGGAGCAGGCTTCCGACGGAAGTGGAATGAACTCTGTACGGGAGTCTTTTTTCAGGATATTTCCCCAGACCGGGTCCGCAATAAACCAGCGCGCCGCGTTGGCCAGACGGGTCACTGCGGCTTCATCGTCAGTCATTACATCCGTATTCTTAAGCAGCCCGAAGCTGTCTTCCAGCGGGCAGATGACCGTGACCTGACCATTTAAGAAGCCGCCTTCATGCTCCAGAACCCTGCGGATCGATGCCGCCTGCACGGTTTCTCCGAGAATCACGATGCTGTTCTCTTCAGAGGCAATGCGCGTCTCCGCTGCGGAAATTTTCTCTTCCTCCGGCGGATCAGCGCGGAAAATGTCCGCCCGGGAACCGTCCTCATCCCAGAGCACACGGTTTTTCCCGTCTTCCGCGGCCGCATAAAGCAGTTTCGCAAGAGTTTCATCCTCTTCAGCGCTCATCGGAAGACCGGTGACACAGGCCTGGCCGAATCTCTCTTTCAGCACTTCCGCCGCGTCAAGACCGACAGATGACACGACCAGATTGACATCCGCCGCGCCGGCTCCTGACAGTCTTTCCAGGCTGTCTCCCATCGCCCAGAAAGAAAGCAGTTCCATATTATGACGGTCCGCAAAGGCGCGGAGCGCCTCATCATTTCCCACGACAGAAAAGTCAAGCGGTGTAACACCCAGAATATTGATTTTCAGCCGGCGCTTTTCACCAGATTTACCGTAACTACCTTCATCTGAAGCATGGCCCGCATCCGCTGCATCAACCGCTGCCTCCGGTCCAGAGACAGGTTTCTGCCCCGGCTGACCAGCCGTCCCGCCCGCCTCCGCAGACTTCAGCCCGGCATACTCCTCAGCCTTTTCCTTTGTGCAGAAGCGGTCCGCAATCGCAGCGAAAGCCTGACGCGCGCCCTGCAGATAGGTATACATTCCGCTGGTCTCAAAGGAAAATGTCGGTATTCCGGTCCTCTTTTCGATGATGTGCGCAATTCCGCGAAAATCGGTTCCCATGACCAGCGCCACAGGCGATCCGAATACACAGATAAACTTCGGATGGCGCTCTTCTGCGATTTCCAGCACATCGTCGATATACTTGTCATCGCCGCCCAGCACCGCATCATATTCCGTCAGTCCGGAAATGTAAATCATGCTGTCGATGTCGTACCAGCGCGGCTCATCGTGGGTCGCGAAGGTGGAATTGCATCCGGATGCATCGTGCATGACGATCAGCCCGCCGAGTTCGTACAGGGCCGAGCAGACACCGGACACATCGGCCGCGTAATTGACCGTATGCACACGGATGTCACGCGCGTCCGGAGTTGAAAATTCCCCTTGCGCAGTTGTTTTTTGTCCTGCCATTATGCTGTGCACCCCCTCGCCTTGATCTGAACCATTTCCGGCGTATCCTTCGGATTCTGATACGCGTCAGTCATCGCATCCGCCAGGCGGCAGATTCCGGTGAACCCGTACCAGCCGTTGTTCTGAATGAGATCGACAAAATACGACGTGCCAGAGAAATACGCGCTTCTCTGGCCGACCGCCAGAATCCGGCGGCCTCCGGCTTCTGCCTCCGCCTCGCCGTCACGTTTCCTCGTCCGCAGACGGAAATTGATCATGGCGCTGACAGAAAGGTCCGGATGGGACTCTTTCAGACGGCGGAAGGCATCCTGATCCTCCGGCATAACCGCGTCTGCGTAAACCTTTCCAACGTTGAAGCCGTGCTGAAGCAGCAGCTCTGCAAGCTGGAAGGGCAGCATGGCCGCTACGCCATCGAGCTGAATTTCCGTATCCCCGATTACTTCATGCGCCTCAGCAAGTTTTTCTTCTGCCTTCTTCTCAAGAGCATCAAAATCCGGGAGTTCCGCTCCAGTCATTTCATGAAGCGCCGTCAGCTGACGCCGGATTTCACTGTAAGTCCACGGATATGGCATGTGCAGCTGCTTCTGCCCGAGGCGCTCCTCAAGGTCGCGGCAGGCTTCCATGCCCATGACCCAGTTCCAGATATTCAGGGAACTTCCTGCCATTTTCTGATATTCCTCATAACTGTGGCAGAGGGGAAGATCGCGGACAGTAAATCCGGATTTTTCCAGCATCTGCACGATTTCCGAATCCCTGTCCAGAGGGAAACTGCTGCCGATGATGTTCACCGACTTCGGATCTTTTTCACGCGGATGAAGGGCGGCATAATTCTGACGCCACTGTACCTGCTCGTAATGCAGGGTCGACATTCTCATAGTGCAGTTCATCCAGCCCTGAACGATGTCGATTTCCGGGAAACGCTCAGCAAGCTCACGGTACACCATGTTCCGGTCCAGGCCCATCAGGTCGTGAATACAGCTGGTGGTCACCATGACAGCAGAGGGAAACTTCCCTGTTTCCCGTCTGATCTGCTGAATGACTGACGTCACACCATCGATGATTTTTGTCTCCAGGGTCCCGTTATACAGATCCGGTTCGCGGACTTCAATGACGTGGAAGCGGTCCAGTCCTCTGAATTCCTCAGCGGACATGACGACGCCGCGCAGACATCCGTCCGGACAGACGTAAACTTCATGCAGGCCCGGAACCAGCATCGGCGTGTGCGCGATCGTCCAGGTCCCCCTTGCCGGCGGCGTATATTCAATTCCCACCGGGAAAAGATGCGCCGGATCGAGGTCGGCAATACGCCACTCCGCTTTATCTTCAAGATAAGCTGAGGACTTTCCGGATGCAGGAGCTTCTGCGCTGCCGTCAGCAGCTTCGTCTCCGGCAGTTTTCCCTGCATTTTTATGTCCTTCAGCCTTTTCCTCTTTCAGGCGTGATTCACAGGCTGCCTGCTCCTCCGCCCAGGCACGGCCGGCATCGGAGTTCTTCCAGCGTTCGGCATATCTTTTTGCGATCTGTGCGCTTTCTGATGTAAACATCTGCTCTCCGCCGCCTTCCATGCGGTAATGCTCCGGAGCCTCGCGCATGATTCTGTTCTCGTGCAGATTTTTCAGCATTACAGATCACCTCTCCGCGCGTTTTCCCTGTCCGCAGCCTTCAGCACCGCGTCCGCCAGCTTCCGGTAGCCTTCCGCCTCCGGGCTGTCCGGGAATGCCTCAATCACCGTCTTCTGCAGCTCATCTGCATCCTGCACCAGCTCAGACCGCTCCAGCGTCCCGACGACTTCCGAATTGATGTCTTCACAGAGCTGGCGGATATTTTCCTCTTCATGGCGGACATCCCTTTTATTCACAATCACACCTCCGAGAGTTGCATAGCCTCTCTCCTGGAAAGTGTCCACCGCCAGCGCGATATTTTTTGCCGCGTGAATGGCCATTGCCTCGCCAGATGTCAGAATAAATACCTGATCCGCGTAACCCTCACGGATCGGCATGGAAAATCCGCCGCAGACAACGTCGCCCAATACGTCGAACAGAACCACGTCCGGCTTATAGGTCTCATAGGCCTTCCTTCTCTTCAGATATTCCAGAGCCGCGATAATGCCCCTTCCCGCGCAGCCAAGGCCCGGCCGCGGACCTCCGGCTTCCACGCAGAGCACGCCCGCGTATCCTTCCGTAACCATATCCTCCAGCGTCGTCTGCTGGTTTTTCTCCCGGAGCAGATCGATGACCGGTTTCTTATCCTGTCCGTGCAGAAGCAGCATCGTCGAGTCCGCCTTCGGATCACAGCCGATCTGAAGTACGGTCATTCCCTTCTGTGCCAGCGCGGCCGCGATATTGGAAACCGTCGTCGACTTGCCGATTCCACCTTTGCCATAAAATGCCAATTTATACATAATTTACTCCTGAGTTTCTGAAATTACTGTATGCCGTCCGTCTGGACAAAAAATATTCCTTCAAGAATCTTTCCGGATAAACTCCGCCGCGGCGTAAGTTTTAGCAGATTCTCGGCAGCAGCTCTCCGCCCGGCTGAGGAAGCAGGGTTTCCCCACCGATTGCCGTGTGCATGACGACCTTGCCCGGATTTTCCTTCGTGACTTCGCCGATGACTGCGGCGTTCCCGGAATACGGAAGACCGTGCAGGGTCTCCAGTACAGCATCCGCGTTTTCTTTCGGGGTGAACATCACGAGACGTCCCTCGTTGGCCAGATATAAAGGCTCAAGGC
Source organism: Eubacterium sp. (assembly GCA_051893535.1). GTDB lineage: Bacteria > Bacillota > Clostridia > Peptostreptococcales > Anaerovoracaceae > Aminicella. Next base: position 70,767 of record JBJFHK010000246.1, read on the forward strand.
CCAGCATGCCGCAGACTCCGGAAACGGCCGGATCAACCGGTACATTGTCCTGCTGCAGATGGATGCCGACGCTGCTCTGTCCGGCAATCTCATAAAGTACAGTTCCGACACCGCCTCTTGTCGCGTCGCGGACAACGTGAAGATCGTCATAGCTTCCGGTCTTTTCCTTTACCGTATCCAGAACGGCCTTCACCGTTCCCCAGAGCGGGGCGCAGTCGCTCTTTACGTCTGCCTCAATCTGGAATTCGTTTCTGGACAGAAGGATCGCGCAGCCATGGCGTCCGACGTCTCCGGTTACGATTACCGCGTCTCCCGGGCGGGCCAGGGCTCCGCCGGTCTTCACGCCTTCCGTGATTTCACCGACTCCGGTTGTGGTGATGAACATGCCGTCAACCTGGCCCTTTCCGGCTACCTTTGTGTCTCCGGCTACAATGTGAACGCCGGCTTCTTCTGCGGTTTTCGCCATGGCTGCCGCCGCCCGGTCGACTTTGTCCAGAGGGAATCCCTCTTCAAGTACAAAAGAGCAGGTGAGGTAGAGCGGACGCGCGCCCATGCAGGACAGGTCATTAACCGTGCCGCATACGGACAGTTTTCCGATGTTTCCTCCAGGGAATTCGGACGGTGAAACGATGAATCCATCTGTTGTCATCGCCATCTTTCCCTGCGGAACCGGCAGAACCGCCGCGTCATCCGCAGTCAGATACGGATTGTTGAAATACTTAGCAAAAATCTGTTCGATCAGCTCAGAGGTCTGCTTTCCGCCTGCTCCCTGGGCCAGAGTTACTGTTTTCTCCATGTTCCTCTCCCGTTCTTCTGGTTATTATCTGTCTTTATGCCTGCCCGGCCGCATCTTAGGTTTTCTTCTACACTCCGGCAGCCAGGCAGAACTGATCTTACTTAAAAGTCTCTTCCGTATTTATAGAATGCCGCGCAGGCGCCCTCGCCGGATACCATGCAGGCACCGATCGGATGCTCCGGTGTGCAGCCCTTGCCGAACACCTTGCACTCCTGCGGCGTGATCTCGCCCTTCAGCACCGATCCACAGCGGCAGGCCGGATTAGCGTGTCCCAGCATCTCCGGAACGTCATACTTCTTCCGCGCGTCGTAATCCGCGTACTCCGGCTTCAGCTGAAGGCCGGACTTCGGAATAATTCCGATTCCGCGCCACTCCGAATCAATCGGATCCGTCATTTCCGCCGCCAGTTTTCTGGCTGACGGACTTCCTTCATCCGTGACGACTCTCGGATAGCAGTTCATAAAGAAAGGTTTTCCTTCCTGGGATTTCTTTATGATAACTGCAAGCGCCGTCAGAAGTTCCGGTCCGGTAAAACCTGTTACGACACCGGAAATTCCCTCTTTCATCAGATCATAATAGATTTTCGTTCCCGTAATTGTGCTGACATGGCCCGGATACAGGAAGGCATCCGCGGAATCCTTCAGCGCAAGATAGGCGTTGTCCATCGTCTTGTTGGCTGTCAGAATTGAGAAATTCTGAAGGCCCTCTTTCCTGGCCTGGCGCACGGCCATCAGACTCGGCGGTGTGGTCGTTTCAAAGCCGACGGACAGGAATACCACCTGCTCCTCCGGATGTTTTTCTGCATATTCCAGCGCGTCCAGCGGAGAATATACTGGTTTAACCTTTCCGCCTTCTGCCCGGGCAGAAGCCAGACTCTTCTCCGACCCCGGCACACGGACCAGATCACCGAAGGTCGTAATCGTGCAGCCCTTCTCCAGCGCCAGGTACACAGCCTCGTCGATATAGCCCACCGGCGTCACACAGACCGGACATCCCGGTCCGGAAATCAGCTGAATGTTCTCCGGAAGCATCTTTCTGATGCCCTGACGGAAAATCTCATGGGTATGCGTGCCGCAGACTTCCATGATGCGCAGCTTCTTCCCGTTATAATTGCGGATAATCTCCGCTGCCTGTTCTGCTGCCTTCATTACTGCAATGCCTCCATAATCTCATCCGTCTCTTCCTGATCACCGCCGCTGATCTTCGCGATCGCCGCGCCTGCGTGAACCATGACATAATCCCCCGGCTGAAGATCGTCCAGAAGCTCCGCCGTAACCGTACGCTTTGCTCCCGTTGCATCCACAACAGCCATTCCGTCTTTCATTTCTGTTACTCTAGCTGGCAGTCCAACACACATTTCTATACTCCTTCCGTTTGCACTGTAACCTTTTCTCTATTTCTTCTCTTTCAGCATCTGCATGCCGTAAAGTGCCTGCCCCAGCGCGATTCCGCCGTCATTGGCCGGAATCATACTGTGCGTCAGCACTTTAAAGTGATTTTCCTTGAGTTTCTCCTTTGTCAGGCGGGACAAAAGCAGATTCTGCAAGACGCCGCCGCTGAGAGCAGCTGTTTCGATGCTGCTGATTTCACGGCTCTTCAGGCAGCCTGCCAGGATCAGCTCCGCGATGCACTGGTGAAAGCCCAGTGCAAGTTCATCCGCATCCTCTCCGGCGAGCTTCCGCTCTGCAAGCTCCGAAATCAAACCTTCAACAGGAATTCTGAACAGCGATTCTGCCGGACGTTCTCCTCCGGCAGCCTCGTCTTCTGAAGCTTCTTCCCGGATTTCCGGACGCCAGTCCAGAAGCGGTTCTATACGGCTTAATGCCAGGCAGTCTGCCTCTTCAGCATCTGCAGAATTCATAAGGGAGGAAGCTGCCTTCTGTTTCTCCAGCTCTTTCTGCGCCGCCCGCTCTGCCGCAAACTGCAGGACCATGGAGGCCTCACCCTCGCAGCTTGCTTCTCTCCGGAAGCCCAGAACGGCGCTGGCGGCATCGAAGAGCCTTCCCATACTGGTCGACCGGGCAGTATTGATTCCCTTATCGATCATCTGGGAAAGAATGGAAAGTTCGGTCTTTTCTCCGAGGCCCAGAGCTTCTGAAATTTCCATGAACCTTTCTTCATCGGCCTGTTTCAGAAGTGCCGCCGCAATTCTCCAGCCCTGCCGGCTGGCCAGATCGCCGCCCGCCTGCTGAAAAGTTCCGATGCTTCCAAGCCGGGTGAACCCGGTCCGGTCCGCAAGCAGAAACTCGCCGCCCCAGACACTCCTGTCGGTGCCGTATCCGGTCCCGTCCAGAGACACTCCGATGACGGGATCCAGATACTGGTTCTCCGCCATACAGGAGAGAATGTGGGCGTAGTGGTGCTGGATTTTCAGCAGCGGAATCTCTTTCTTCTCCGCAAGTTCCTCCGCCGACATGGAAGACCGGTAGGCAGGATGCAGGTCGCAGACGATCAGATCCGGCTGAATCTGAAGCAGCCGCTCCATCCGCTCCTCCGTTTCCTTCAATGCGTCAACAGTCCGAATATCCGTCAGATCTCCGACGTAGGCCGATGGGTAATATAAACTGCCCTTTGCCAGGCAGAAGGTGTTCTTCAGTTCACCGCCGATTCCAAGAACGCAGGCATCCCCAGTTTTTTCAGGCTCCCCTGCTGAAGAGGCGGCATTCTGCTCATCCTCATCCAGCATGAGAGGAAGCGGCGCAAAGCCTCTGGATCTTCTGATCATAGCTGGTTTTTCATCCATCCAGTTCATGACGCTGTCGTCCGCTCTGGTCCTGATGATTCTATTGTTGGAAAGAATGGCATCGCACCACTTGCCGACGCTGTTCAGAATATCCTCATCGGTCCTGCAGATCGGCGCCCCCTTTGGGTTGGCGCTGGTCATGATCAGGCAGTCCGTCATACTCTGCACCGGATCATCCGGATCGTCAAATAAAAGAAGCTGAACCGGCGCGTAAGGCAGCATGACGCCGATGTAAGGATTATCCGGCGCTGCCAGAGCGGAAAGCTCAGCGCCCTTTTCTCTGGCTTTCTTCCTGAGCAGCAGAATCGGCTTCTGCGGACCTTGCATCATTTTCTCCTGCCCTTCCAGAAGAAAACATTCTCTTTTCACGATGTCCATATCCTTCATCATCAGCGCAAAAGGCTTGAAGGGCCTCTGTTTCAGTTCCCTGAGGCGTCTGACCGTTTCTTCGTTTTTCGCGTCGCAGCAGAGGTGAAAGCCTCCGATCCCTTTTACAGCAAGAATTCCGCCGGCACGGAGCACGTCTCTCGCCTTTCTGAGCGCCAGACGGTCCGTTTCCGTCTTTGGACGTGGATCGGAAAGGGCTTCCTTTTCGCTTCTGTATACCGGCTTTCCGTCCTCTCCCGGCGATTTCAGAAGATAGAGCCGCGGCCCGCAGTCGTTACAGCAGACCGGCTGGGCGTGATAACGGCGGGTTTCTGGATGTGTATACTCGGTCTCACAGTCCTCACACATCGGGAACTCCCCCATACTGGTCCTCACCCGGTCATAGGGCATGGAATCCAGAATCGTCAGCCGCGGCCCGCAGGCCGTGCAGTTGATAAAGGGATGGAGATAGCGGCGGTCACCGGGATCATACATCTCTTTTTTACATTTCTCGCAGATCGCGATGTCCGGAGAAACAAAAACATTTCCTTCTACTTTTTTGCTCGGAAGGATAACGAATTTCCCGTCCCCTCTGCAGGGCTCCTCTTTCTGCGTAATCTTCAGGATCTGCGACCGCTCCGGCGCGGTGTCTTTCAGAAGACGCATGAATTTTTCCAGCTCCTCATGCCTTCCTTCAATGTGGATTTCCACAAAGGACCCTTTATTACAGACGTCCCCGCAGACTCCGCTCTTATCCGCGATCCGGTCCACAAAAGGCCGGAAGCCGACGCCCTGCACAATGCCGTACACCAGAACGCAGCGCCGTTCCCTGTTCAGTTGTTCTGCATTCTGCTGCATGGCATCTCCCTTCTCCGTTTTTCCATTATTTTCCAATTTCTGCGGGATTACTTTTCCACAGCCTCCGTAAGGCTCCTTTTCAGATCATCCCAGTAAGCCTCATCCGACTCCGGCGCGTACATACCGCCGGAAACCGCGTACTGCGGTGCCGGCACGTAATCTCCCTTCCAGAAGGAAATGGCACGTTTGAAGATCGGATCTCCGGCAATCACATCATAATTTCTTTTCCTGATCAGATCGATCCAGTCATTCTCCGAATCCATCTTCACATCATTTTTCTCCATGAATGCCTTGTCCATCTGAAAAAATGATGCACAGTCGACCTGAAGACCCGGCCATTTTTTCCGCATCCAGTCCCGGATGCTGCAGGCCATAATCTGCTGGTGCACCAGAAGGATTCGTTTTCCCGTGACTGTTTTCTCTGATTTCTCCACTTCATCATCCAGGAAGAAGCCCATGTCCATCGGAATGTCCATCTTCTCCAGCGCCCTGGCCGGCTCCAGGCCGGACTCGGAGCAGACTACATTTCTTACCGCCTTCTGGGCAGAATATAAGTCTGCAAGGCCGCTGTCCATGCCGTAAGTAACGGGACTGATTCCCGGATACCGCGCTGCAATGCGCCTTCTCAGTGCCTGCGCACTGTCCGCCGCCGGAAGATCCAGCGGGGTCGCGCCCCAGATGCCGATGAACTTCTGACCGGATTTCCTGTTTCCGTCAGCCGGACTTATACCTTGCGCCTCGAGTTTTGCCGCAAGGGAAGCAGCCGGCGTGTCCAGACCCCTTTTCCGGTCGTCCCTGCAGCGCTTCAGGAGTTTCAAAATCTGCTCATAGGCAAGTTTCTGCCCTTTATCATAATCGTCCATGCCGGTGGTTTCAATGTATACAGCGGGAATTCCGTACTGTTTCTCCGCGAGACGGCAGACAGCGCCGTAATCCGTGGCAATAACCGACGGAACCGGCGTTCCCACCAGTGCGATAAAATCCGCGTCAACCGTATCCGCCGCGTCTTTCAGTTTGCCTAAAAGCTTGTCGTCCCGGCCCAGAATCGCGTCGATGTCGCGCAGACCCGCAGAATAGACTGCACTCTTCTTTGAAAACCATCTCGGCTCGTCAAAACCGCAGATGTTTCCCGTGCAGCCGCCCGCATCCAGAATGACGATGATTCCGCCCAGCTCAAACAGCACAGAAACCGCGCCGGACTGATCCGGTGAAAACGGGGATAAATACCGAAATAAACCTTTCATATCCGCTCTCCTTTCTGATTCCTATGCCTGCTGATCTTCCGCGGAAACCGTTCTCTTGTCTGCACCCTCGCCGCGCAGCGCGCTTCCGTAGAAGGTCTTCTCATTTCTTTCCTGAGCATGACAGCCGCCTTTCTGAAGCGCCTGATCCAGCGTGTCCAGAAGATCGATCACGCCCTTATGACCGTATGGCTGTTTTTCACTGTTCCATTCCACGCCTGCCGCGTCCGGACAGTAGGCCGCCGCATCTTTTCCGATCGCTGCATCGATATTTTCCGGCGTCTGAAAATGCACCATGCTCGGGGAAATGCCTGTATAAATCTTCGTATCCGGAGATTCTGCCGCCAGCTGGCGGATATAGGGAAACTCCGCCTCCGTCAGATTGGACACAATCATCGGCACCTCCATGCCCATGCGGACCAGTGCCCCGGCCAGCTCAAACGGATTGGCATTGGCCATTTCACCGACCACAAAGCGCTTTCCCTTGTACTTCTTCGCAAACGAGTCCCTGCGCTCCGCCGCCTTCTCATACCAGGCCTGATCGTCCATTTTGATGCCCAGCGCACCGGCAAACAGCTGATACTGATGGTGAATCCTGTCTGGGTCATAGAGCCTTGCCAGCTCTACATACGGCATATTCAGCCGTTTCCGCAGGTCCTCCGCCGCATATCTGGACAAAGGGTCAAGCACAAGGTTGAAATTGGCCGCGCCCATCGTACTGTATTCTTCCAGCGTCTTCATGGCACTGACCTGGTTGATTGTGCGGATTCCTGCCTTCCTTAAAAGTAGAAAAATCTCAGATTCCGGATCAATCGGGGAGAAAAATCCCATCAGATTGACCATATCCGGCTGAACTTTTTTTCTTTCAAGAAGGGAATAGATCGTCTTCCGGATCGCCACCATCGGCGGCCGGACTCCTTCACGCTCCAGCGCGTACATGTAGCTTGGAACGACCAGGACGCCGGTTTCTTCCTGGGCCTGCCGGCAGATCCGTTCCAGATCCGTTCCCAGAAGCGCGTCCGTACAGGTAATGCAGATCAAAACGACTTTCGGCTTCGGATCACAGACCCGGAGAATTTCCCGGATGGCCTCCGGGATCTTTTTCAGGTGACGTCCTGTGACCAGATCCGTTTCATTCTGGAGAAGATAGAACATCCGCTCCGCGTACCCTTCCGTCTGACTTAAAATCGTAGAATTTCTGCCGCAGCAGGACGGGGAAACCAGAAGCATGACAGACTCCGGAATAACCAGACCCGCCCGCTTGGTTCCAAATCCGATCGCGCCCGGCGAGTTATATGCCAGGGTCTCCGGACTGCTGTAAATCAGATGGCAGTTCGGGATGAAGGCATCCGGAATGTTGTCTTTTCCACGCTCCGCCAGTTCTTTTGCGGTAATGGAGAAAGGTTTCTGTGTTTTCGCGCGGCAGCAGCCCGTTTTCGGCGCGGCCTTATCCGTAAGATTCATCATTAAAACAGTCCTCCCTCCTGCGCATCACTTTTTGCCGCCTCATCCTTAAGAAGAAGCTGTGCCAGATCCAGGAACTTCCTGGAAATCGGAAGAGTCCGGTCGCCCTCAATCACGGTCTTGCCTTCCTCCTCGAAGGTATTGATCTCATCACTTCTCGGGATGTCGGCGACGATCGGAAGATTGTTTTCATCAGCAAACTTTCTGACCTTCTCTTCCTCATCCGGAACATTTCTGCGGTTTAATATAATGCCGCGGACCTTGGCGTAGCTCCGGTCTTCAAAATTCTTAACCGCCTGGTTGATATTGTTGGCCGCGTAGAGCGCCATTTTCTCCCCGGACGTTACAATCAGAATTTCATCGGCGTAACCCTCGCGGATCGGCGCCGCAAAACCTCCGCAGACCACATCTCCCAGAACGTCGAACATGACGATGTCCGGCTTCTCTTTCTCAAAAAGTTCCAGATCTTCCAGAAGCTTGAATGTGGAAATAATTCCGCGGCCCGCGCATCCCAGGCCCGGCGTCGGCCCGCCCGTCTCCAGGCAGCGCACTCCGCCGAAGCCGATCTTCATAATCTGATCCAGGGAAGGATCCTGATCGTAGGCGCGCATGAAATTCATGACCGGCTCCAGCGGCTTTCCGCCGAGCAGGTCAATCGTGGAATCCGCCTTCGGGTCACAGCCGATCTGAATCACCCGCTTCCCCAGCACAGAAAAAGCCGCCGACAGATTGCTCGTCATCGTCGACTTTCCGATTCCGCCCTTTCCATACACTGCAATTTTCAACATATCCTGATCCTCCCCGTTTACCTGTTAGTTCATCTTGTTCAGCATCGCCTTGGCAGTGACATCCTTAACCTTTCCGAGTTCACCGGTCAGGGCATTGATTTCATCCTGCTCTCCGTCAATCAGAAGAGAAATGACAGAAACATTTCTCTCTTTATACGGAATTCCCATTCTGGCAACCACAATATCATTGTGATCATGAATAATATCATTTACCTGATCCGCACTTGCCAGATCGGATACAACGATTCCTACGATTCCCAGTCTTTTTGTGTCTTCCATTTTCTTTCCTGCCTTTCTGCGCAATTCTGCGCGGTTTATCACCCGGCGCAGGCCGTAAAACCAGCTCCGCCGGAAAACAAAAAGCCCTTTCTGCATGAACTTCGCAGGTTTTCTGTTCCTGCGGTCTGCCGAAAGAGCTGCTTCACATTTATTATCCCTGCATGCGCGATCCGCGCTGCGCACCTTTCCGCTCAGAAATGCTGCTTTACAGTCAGGCCTTTTATTCACGTGCTTCTATTATACCACGAAATCCCTGCACGACACAGGGCATTCCCGTTTTCGGATGGTGTCAGGTGGCTGTGGAAGTCTGACAAATCTCTAAGAATTTTACTGCGAGCTGTATGCAGCCTGCGCCTGGAACGCCTCCCGGCTCCCTTCGCGCATGCTCACGCTTCCGACTCCGCCGGCCTTCTCCGGGCCGCTGACCTCAAGTTCCCGACCATCGCAAGCTCTTTCGGGTCGGGAACGGAATAACAATCGCGCGGTTTCCCGACTTTTCTTTCCTCATGGTCGGGAAACCGGCCTGCCCACCACGAAATCCCGACCATTAGCAGGGCTTATTGTACACATTTCAGTGCACCTGATGTGCGGCTGCGGATATACTGTATACTTTAATCACTTCGCAACTCTCCTTAACTCCTCGTTTCTTAACATTTCTTATTTCCATCTTATATCTCCTTAATTATCCTTCCCCTCCCGCGAAAATCCGTTATACTTAGTCCATCAGAAAATCGTACATCTGCTTTGTTTCATGAAAGGAAATAAACCATGATAAAGAACAATAAGAAACACCGCGTAATTCCGGCCCTGCTTGCATTTACCCTGTCGGCAGGACTGATGGCAGCGCCGCTTCCGGCTTTTGCGGCATCCGGGAATTCCGCCAGCTCAGCTTCCACACAGACGCTGAATGTCACAGCAGCAGAGAAAAACGGCTCTTCTGCCGGGCTCACAGCCAACACGGCCAACCCGGGAAAGACCGGAGATTCTGCTTCAGCCGTAAACACCGATCCGCAGGTCAAGGCCAGCCACTACACCATCGATGCTTCCCTGAACACAAAGACGAAGACACTCACCGAAACCGTCACCATGCATGTAGTCAACAACAGCAGCAAGACGATTTCCCAGCTCTGCATCGTCAACATCGCCAGCGGATATCTGAAATTCGACCGGAAGAATTACTCTGCAGACGTAAAGAAGAGTGCGCAGACCAGCGTACAGAGTATTTCCCTTGGCGGGCAGGCTTTGTCGTATAAGAAAGGCAGCGATGCCAGCGACCTGTACGTTGATCTCGGGGACAAAAAGTTATCGCAAGGAGACTCCGCGGATGTGACTGTCCGGGTGAAAACCTCTGTCCCGAAGCGTGAAGACCGTTTCGGCTACACGAATCTGGCCAATGGGAAAACGCTGTACAACCTGTCCTTCTGCTTCCCATACCTGAGCGACTACCGCAATGGAAAATGGATCGTTCATCCCTACTACGATGACGGAGAAAACCGCAACAGTGCCGTTACGAACTACGATGTCACTTTCCACGCACCATCCGATTACGTTGTCGCTGCCACAGGAAAGAGCAGCACGCAGAATGGCAGCACAACAATCCATGCGGAAAATGTCCGTGACCTGGCCATCTGTGCCAGCAATGCATATAAGAAGCAGAGCTATAACATCAAGGGAATTACGGTAAATAATTACTACTTCCCGAATAAGTACAAGAAAACAAAATTCATGGCTCTGTACAACAAAGTCTGCAAAATGGTGGCTCAGGACAGCATCGCCCAGTACACGAAGAAAATTGGTGCCTACCCGTATGATGAACTGGATATGACGGAATGCCTGTTCGGCGTCGGATTCGGCGGAATGGAGTACCCGGGTCTGATCATGATCAACGGATCGTCGGAATACCAGGCAAAAAAACAGGGCATGTGCGACTTCTACGCGATTCAGGACGACGTCTCTCATGAAATCGGCCACCAGTGGTTCTACGCGGCCGTCGGAAACGACGAATACAACGAAGCCTGGCTGGATGAGGGATTTGCAACCTTCCTGGAAGACGGCACATACGGAATGAGCGGCGCTCCGAGCACCACATATGTGGACAAGCTCGAGAACAGGCCGGGCCAGACCGCAAAACTCCGCAAATCCTATAAGAAAAACACCCTCAAAGAAATGAATGCCCAGCTGAAGAAGAATAAAAAGACCTACATCAACATTCCGGTAAATAAATTCCCGAAGGATGAGCCTTCTTCCATGGTTCCTTACGATTACGGCGATAATTTCCTCAGTTACCTTTATGTGACCATGGGATCTCAGAAATTCTACAGTGCAGTGCAGGAATACTACAGCACTTACTGCCTGAAGCAGGCCACAACGCAGGATTTCATCAACATTATCCTGAAATATGACAGCTCCAGCAAGGTGAAATCCATCATCAGCCTGTTTATCAAGTAAAACCGGAAACTGCCGGCTATATGACTAAGAACCGTTCAGGCCGCCGCCCCAGATTATGATAACTAATCTGGAGCGGCGGTTTTTTCTATTACAGGCTTTTGAATTTACGCCGTTGCAAAAACTTGACTGCAGACAAATATATAGAAAAGCACATTAACTGATCGCAGATATTAAAAATATTTATTTTACTTCCATGCTTCCTCTTTTCCCCTTCTGCCTGTCGTTGTATAATTATTAACAGACGAGATTATCTAAAATGCATAATGCTGAAATTTCGTAAGGTACACTGAGTTTCAATGTACAGCGGAGGAAAAGCATCATGCTTTTCCGGGAGTAGCTCAGTCTTTCCCAAATCCTTACAGTCTGGGTAAAAGATTGAATATTTCCGACATTTTCCGAAGATGCAGGGGGCAGGCAATGGAGAATCGGATTCAGGAAGCACAGTTATCAAAGAAAAACAGAATTTTAAAGGAGATCGGGACGATCGCCGTCATCCTCGCAGGGGTTGCGGTGACAACATTTGCGACAATCGCTTTTGCTCTGCCCTATCATATCCTGATCGGCGGATCAACCGGACTCGGGGTGATTACCAATCACTTTCTTCCTCATATCCCGCTTTCTGCCTTAGTTTTATTTTTTAATGTTGTGCTTCTCCTTGCGGCTCGTTTTTGTCTGGGGAGAAGATACGCCGCCTCAATCGTGCTGGGAAGCCTGAGCTACCCGGTATTTCTGGCGCTGTTTACACGGATGGGGTTCAGGAATTCCCATCTGGTGCAGGATCCGCTGATTGCGGCGATTGCCAGCGGAGCGCTGATGGGCATCGGTCTGGGCATCATTCTGCGTGCGGGCCGGAGCATGGGCGGAAGTGACGTTCTGCCGCTGATTCTGCATAAAAAAATCGGGACCAAAATCGGTCCGGTCATGTACATCCAGGATTCCATCATTCTGCTTCTGCAGTTTTTCAATGCCAGCGTAACGGACTTGATTCTTGCGATCCTCATGGTATTCATCTATTCCATGGTCTCCCAGAAAATCATCCTTATGGGCAGCGGCCTGGTGCAGTTCCAGATTTATTCCTCAAAAACGGAAGAAGTCCTGGACGAACTGCTCAATCTCGGTATCGGCGCAACCCTGCTGCATGGCCGTTCCGGCCTGCTGAAACAGGACATGGAAATGATCAGCAGCGTCACGACTCTGCAGAACATGAACCGCGTGAAAAAACTGATTCTGGACATCGATCCGACGGCATTCGTCACCATCAGCATGGTCCAGGAGGTCAACGGCAGAGGCTTCACAATCATCGACGAGAACAAGGAGAAATTTCAGCGTGCGCGGCAGGAAGGCAGGCTGTAGCGGCCAGCGGACTGCATCAGCGGCAGAGTGATAAATTATTGACAGAAAATACTTAATTCGATATAATTTCTAATTAGAACAGAGTATAAACCAGAGTACATGGCTCTGTATTTTCACCGTTCACTGGCCTGAAGAAATACAGCCTTGATCCATGCGCAGCGAAAATACTGTATTTCCGGCAAACTTCTGCCCCAATCGTATTCGCTGCCATTCTTTTACTGCAAAGGAGGAAATTACCATGCAGACGAATGAAAACAAAGTTTTCGATTATATGAAGGAGAACAATCTCGATGCCTTCTTCATCTCCAGCCCGACGAACATCCGTTACATCAGCGGCTTCACAGCAAGCGACGGCGCGCAGTGGCTGCTCTTCACCAAGGGCGGAAAACAGTTCTTCATCACTGACCTGCGTTACACGGAAGATGCCGCGCTGGAGTGCCCGGACTATGAAGTCGTCATCTGGCGCCTCCCGGGAAAGACAGTCGCAGACAGTGTTCAGGAACTTCTGACAAAAACAAACTGCAAGAATGTAGCCTTTGAAGGTGATGATTTCTCCTACGATTTTTTCATGGACTTCAATAAAATCGTTGAAGCCGATAAAATTCCGACATTCAACGTGATTTCCGACATCAGAATGGTGAAAAATGAAGAAGAAATCGCATATCAGCGTCAGGCCTGCGAAATCTCCTGCCGTGCACTGGAAGATCTCCTGCCGGAAATTCAGCCGGGAGTTACGGAAAAAGAACTGGCCGCAAAGCTTTCTTTATACATGGTTATGAACGGCGCAGACACTATGCCTTACGGAAACATCCTGATTTCCGGCGCACGCACTTCCCTGCTTCACGGCGTTCCATCTGAAAAAGCCGTTGCTTACGGCGATTTCGTCCTGATGGATTTTGGATGCCAGGTTCACGGATATATGTCCGACATGACCCGTACCGTAGTCGTCGGAAAAGCAACTGCTGAACAGAAGGAAGTTTATAAGACCGTTCAGAAGATGTTCGACGAGTGCAACAAGATTACAAAAGCCGGCACAATGGGCTGCGATATCTACAATGCACAGATGAAAGTTCTGGAAGACTCAAAATACAAGGGCTATGAGTACAACAACATCGGCCACGGAATCGGCCTTTTTGTACATGAAGGACCGTTCAATTCCATTACCGATAAAACTCCGTTCCCTGTCGGAAACGTCCGCACAATCGAGCCGGGTCTCTACATTCCGGGCTGGGGCGGCGTCCGCATCGAAGACCAGATCCTGATCACCGAAGACGGTTTCGAGAACATGACAGACGACTTCACCCGCGACCTGATCGAACTGTAAATCAGGAAAATAGATTAAATATGGCAGCCAATGAGCCAGCCGGATCGGAGCGGGCTGGCTCACCGGCTGCCATAAACGCTGGTCCAGGCTGATGCCTGTCTCAGCAGCAAAATAATTAATTCTGCGGATTCTTCCACAAAATTACAGATCTCAAAACGGTTACAGGTTCATTAATATTCAGCCCGCATGATTATCTTTAATTTACTCGGATGTCATGCGGGCTGTTTTACGATTCCCGATCGACCTGGCAGGCGCACTCGAAAACGCCGTAGGAATCAGCCAATCGCGCGGCGCCTGACGGCTTGCGCTCTTGGGATTCCCTGACGGGGGATCTTCCGCTGTTCAGTCTTCGCGCAATAAAAAAGACGAACACTCTTGCCAGTCGGTATCAGGTATTTGATACATACGACGTTCCGCTAGCTGATCGAACTGCGCTTTTTGCCTGTGGAGCTTGTTCTCCCAGGCGGAACCAGCATAAGGAGTCCCCATTCATCCGCACTTCTCGTTCCGCTCGCGCGGATGAGGGCGACTCCATTACGACGTGCGGCTTGCTGATCGATCTTCGTCTGCCGACTCGATCTCTCAGGCCGTGAAAGCATCAGGAATGCCCACTGCTCCCGCTGCGCTTACACTTGCGGATCGCAGGGGCAATTCCATGAAGGAGTTCCCTTGCTAACGGGAATCATCCGCGCTTCGTTTCCCGATCGACCTGGCAGGCGCACTCGAAAACGCCGTAGGAATCAGCCAATCGCGCGGCGCCTGACGGCTTGCGCTCTTGGGATTCCCTGACGGGGGATCTTCCGCTGTTCAGTCTTCGCGCAATCGTTAAAGACAATGCGCTCGACTTCACAGGGATAGATCTCCCAGCGGCCTCAATGCCCGGTCGAGGATTCCGTTCATTTCTGCGAGGGCGACGCCGTAGTTGGTGATCGGAACGCCCTGTTCGTCGGCGTGGCGGACGCGGTACTGCATTTCTTTGTCATTGAGCATGCAGCCGCCGCAGTGGATGATGAGGTCGTACGGGGTCAGGTCTTCCGGGTATCCCTTGCCGGAGCTGGTCTCGAAGGTAAATGGTTTCCTGACGTACTGTTTCAGGAGTGCAGGGATTTTCTCTGTTCCGATATCGCCGCACTGACGATGGTGGGTGCATCCTTCGGAAATCAGGATTTTCGCGTTGGCCGGAAGGGTTTTCAGCCTCTGTATTCCTGCAAGCTGCCTCTTCAGTGTCCCTTTATAACGGGCGAACAGAATGGAAAATGACGTCATAGGGATGTCATCCGGGACGATGGCGTCAACCTGTTTAAATGCCTGTGAGTCCGTAATAACAAGGCGCGGCGGCTGTTTCAGGGAATCCAGTGTTTCTTTCAGCCGGTCGTTTCCGGTAACCATGACGGATGCGCCCAGGTCCAGGCCGGCACGCACCATCTGCTGCTCCGGCAGAATCAGACGGCCCTTTGGAGCGGCTTTGTCGATCGGGATAACCAGAACGATGGTATCACCGCGTGTGACAAGGCCGTCCAGCAGGCCGGTAATTTCCGCGGAGCCTTTTTTCATATGTCCCATGGCTTCTTTCAGCTGGCTGATATTTGCTTTTTCCTGCGCACTGACATAGATCGCGCGGACTGGCGGAATATCCTGCTTACTCTTGGACTCTGTATACACGGACGCAGTTCCCGCTGTTGATGATGTGCTGTCTGCTGAAGACGCTGCCGGCGTCCAGTCGAATGCTCCCCCTGCCAGTTTTTCTCTGCCGTCTGGGAGCAGATCGGCCTTATTCAGAACCAGAAGACAAGGGACCTTGTTCTCGCGGAATTCTGCGAGGAGCTGATAGTCTGCTGTCTGCAGACCTTCTGTACTGTCGGCGACCAGGACGGCGATGTCCGTTTCGCGGATGACCTGGCGGGTTTTCTGCACGCGCTTCTGTCCAAGCATGCCCTCATCGTCAAATCCCGGCGTATCGATAATCAGGACCGGTCCAAGCGGGAGAAGCTCCATGGATTTTCTGACCGGGTCGGTCGTTGTGCCTTTTACGTCAGAGACAACGGCCAGTTCCTGATTGGTTACGGCGTTTACAACACTTGATTTTCCAACATTTCTGCGTCCGAAGAAGCCGATGTGCACACGTTCTGCGGACTGTGTCTCATTTAATCCCATTTGATAATCCCCTTTTCAATAATTCTGTTTATTCTGCGGACTGCATTGCGGAGATTTCCGGACAGCAGCCCTGAAACTCCCTTCAGGACCCTGCCCGGATTCTTCTGCCATGCAGGGTATAATCTATTTCCGATAGTCGCCGCGGTCAACCACAAGCTGATAGCCGATAGACCGCATCCTGAGATCCATGCAGCTTCTGCACTGCACCGCGTCGTCATCCATACAGATTTTGTCGTTGTAGAGCTCATACTGCCGGCGCGTCTTCCCCGGCGACAGATTCGGCATGACGACATTGGCTCCGGCCAGCACGCCCTTCTCGCGTCCCAGCGGATCGATGGTCCCCAGGGCCGTCGTCGACGGAAGCAGAACGTGCGGATGAATCAGGCGGATGATGGAAAGCAGGTACAGAGTCTGTTCCAGCGTTCCGGCATGCCTGTCTCTGAAAGGAGTGTCGCGGTGCGGGATGAAGGGTCCGATTCCACACATTTCCGGTTTGAAGTTTCCGATGAACAAAAGGTCCTCAGCAAGATCTTCACTGGTCTGATATGGTGACCCCACCATCATGCCGGCGCCCACATCATATCCGATGTCCCGGAGCTCCTGCAGACAATTCATTCTGTGTTTCCAGCTCATTTCCGCCGGATGAAGTTTTTTATAGTGCGCCTCATCAGCGGTTTCATGACGCAGCAGATAACGGTCAGCCCCTGCGTCAAAGAGATGCTGATAACTTTCCCTGCTTCTTTCACCGACGGAAAGGGTAATCGCGCAGTCCGGGTAGGTCCGGTGGATTTTTGAAACCAGATTTCCCAGAACTTCATCGGTATAGTGACCGTCTTCGCCGCTCTGAAGAACGTAGGTCCGGTAGCCGGACTCGTAGCCGATTCTGCAGCATTCCATGATCTGTTCGTCTGTGAGACGGTAGCGTTTTACCTTCTCGTTATCTTTTCTGATGCCGCAGTAGTAGCAGTCATTTTTACAGACATTGCTGAATTCAATGATGCCGCGGACAAAGACGTCTTTTCCGTAAATCTCTTCGCGGACGCGGCGGGCCTTCCCGGCCAGCAGATCTGCGGCTGCTTCGCTCATATGGTCGAGAAGATAAATGTATTCTTCTTTTTTCAGCGCGTGCTCCTGCTCCAGTTTTTCAATAAGCTCCAGTGTGCGGCAGTCCGTTTTCTGAAGCAGCTCATAAGCCTCTTGTGCAGTAAATTTTTGTCCGATCAAATGCAGACTCCTTCTCTGATTTCATTTATAGCAAAGGCCGGCGCAAAAGCTGACGCCGGCCTGAAATTCTGTAATGCCAGTCACTAACGTGTATACATCTAATATACACCTCACTGGTTTATTCTACTCGAAATTCTCAAATTTTCAATCTAAGACGCTGCATTTACTGCTCATTCGGCATCCGCCATGCATGCTGATCGGTGTGGAGCAGTTTCTCCGCCTTCGGGGAAAGCGGTTTCTTCAGGAAGTTCTCGTAGCAGTGGATGATCGCCGGATTCTCGTGGGAGAAACGGAGATGATCGTGGCGGTCCAGTCTGTAAAGGACATCCGCGCGGTCCTCGGCCTTCTCCACGCCGTCGTGAATCGGCTGTCCGCCGCCTCCGGAACATCCGCCCGGACAGGCCATGACTTCGACAAAATCATAGTGGACGGATCCATTATCCAGCGCGTCCAGCAGGCGCGATGCATTGCCGAGTCCGCTGACTACGGCAACGTTCAGTTCATTACCGCCGAGGTTGAATTTTGCTTCCTTCCAGCCTTTCATGCCGCGGACATCGCGGAAGGCATCCGGCTTCGGATTCTTTCCGTAAACCATGTAATAAGCGGTTCTGAGGGCGGCCTCCATAACGCCTCCGGTTGCGCCGAAAATGACGCCGGCTCCGCTTCCGATTCCGAGCGGCTGGTCAAGCTCACGCTCTTCCAGGGTTCTCGGGTCGATATGCGTTCCCCGGATCAGACGGACAACCTCTCTGGTGGTCAGCGCAAGGTCAACATCCTGTCCGTGTCCTGCATCGTTCATGTTCGGAAGTGCACACTCGTGCTTCTTCGCGATGCACGGCATAATGGATACGGAAAAGATCTTATCCGGATCTACGCCGATCTGCTCAGCCAGATAACTTTTTGCGATGGCGCCGAACATCTGCTGCGGTGACTTGGATGTGGATACCTGATCGACGAACTGCGGGTAATGCGCTTTGCAGAAGCGTACCCATCCCGGACAGCAGCTGGTAAACATCGGGAATTTGGCTTTCTTCGGATTCTTTACCTTTTCAAGGAATTCGCTCGCCTCTTCCATGATGGTCAGGTCTGCGGAAAAATCCGTGTCATAGATATAGTCGAATCCGACCTGGTGCAGGGCCTGTGCCAGCCTCTTCACGCTGGCGAACTCCGGATCCAGTCCGAATTCCTCACCCCAGGCCGCGCGGACGGACGGAGCGATCTGAACGACGGTAACCTTCTCCGGATCATCGAGAGCATCAAGCATTTTCTGTGTATCGTCCCTCTCATGAAGGGCATTGACCGGACAGTGTGTGATACACTGACCGCAGAGGGCACAGTCAGAATGCTCCAGATCCAGTGTTTCCAGTGTATCTACGGTAATGTCATAGCCCAGGCTGACGACATCCCAGATATGAGAATTCTGCACCTTGTCACAGATCTGCACGCAGCGCATGCACTTGATGCACTTGCTGAAATCGTGAATCAGCGGAAATTCCGACTTTCTGTTGCGGAAACGGTAGTCGATCTTCTTCTGGAAGGGAATCTCGCTGATGTTCAGATCAGAAGCGACTTCCTGCAGCTTGCAGTTATTGTTTCTGGCGCAGATCGCGCAGTTCATGTGGTGTTCGCTGATAATCAGCTCCACGTTCTTTTTACGGGCCTCTCTGGCTCTCTTGCTGTGTGTCCAGATGACCATACCGTCTTCTACAACATTATTGCAGGCGGTGAACAGTCTTCTGTGGCCCTCCACTTCAACCACGCAGACTCGGCAGGCGCCGATTTCATTGATATCTTTTAAGAAACAGAGCGTCGGAATATGGATGCCGGCCTTGGTTGCCGCCTCCAGGATTGTCGTGCCGTTCGGTACAGTTACCGGACGCTCATCGATCATAACCTTTACCATTTTTCTTCTCTGCCTCCCTTGAATATTCCATAACCGAAGTGGTCACACCGCAGACATCTGGATGCTTCCTGCTTCGCCTCTTCATCGCTCATACAGATTTCCATGATGTCAAAGTCCTTGATTCTCTCACGAGGATCTCTCATCTTCATGTTTACTCTGCCGCAGGCTTCCGTATCGTCCAGGCGTACCGGCGGAATTTCCACATCTGACGTGATCTGGTGATCAAATCCCAGATAGTCGTCGATATTGGCCGCAGCTACTTTTCCTGCCGCAATGGCGCGGATAACGGTAGCCGGACCGGTTACACAGTCGCCGCCGGCAAAAATACCGTCCTGATCCTTTACACCGCCCCAGTCGAAAGCATCGATCGTTCCGCGGTGAACGTGGACGCCGGCTTCTTCTGCGAATACGGTGTAGTCAATTCCCTGTCCGATAGCTTCAATCAGGATGTCGCAAGGGATCCTCTCTTCTCCTGCTTCCGCATTTCTCGGGCTCGGACGTCCGCCCTTTACCTCACCGACAATCTGCGGCTGAACGACCAGCGCCGTCAGATTTCCGTTTTCGTCTTTCTCAATTCTCTTTGGCGAATTCAGCTCCATAATCTCGCAGCCATCGCCGATTGCGCCTTCAATTTCCTCTTTCAGCGCGGTCATATCATTCTGTCTTCTTCTGTAGACAATCTTCACGGATTTCGCATGCAGACGGATTGCGGAACGGGCCGCGTCCATCGCAACATTTCCGCCGCCGACAACGACAACATTCTTTCCGGTGTAATCCGGCATCTCACCGTCGCCGATCCCGCGGAGCATGTCAACCGCCAGAACAACACCCTTCGCATCTTCGCCTTCAATTCCGATGGTTCTTCCGACATGGGCGCCGATGCAGATGTACATGGCATCACAGCTCTTTCTCAATGTATTTACGTCGATATCCTTTCCGATTCTGACGTTTTTCTTTACATGAATGCCGGCTTTCAGAATACCGTCGATCTCATGGTCCAGAATATCCTTTGGCAGACGATAGCTCGGAATACCATAGCGGAGCATGCCGCCGAGATGTTTCCTCTGCTCGTAAATCGTCACATCGTGACCCATTCTCGCCAGATAATAGGCGGCGGACAGTCCTCCCGGACCTCCTCCGATAATGGCGACTTTCTTTCCGGTCGGCGGTGCGCACTTCGGTGCCGGAATCTCGCCCTCATGCTCTACTGCATAGAGTTTCAGACCTCTGATATTGATCGCGTCATCCACCAGCGTTCTTCTGCAGCGCGCTTCACACGGATGCTCGCAGATCATGCCGCAGACTGCAGGGAGCGGATTGTCCTTGCGGATCAGCTCTACTGCATCCGTGTATCTTCCCTCTCTGATCAGTCCGATGTAGCCAGGAATATCGACGTGCGCAGGACACAGCTCTACGCACGGAACCGACTTCACCTGTGTCAGCGAACATCTTCCGTGCTTGATGTGCTCTTCATAATCATCGCGGAAACCCTTCAGTCCCTTGAGGACCATTCTCGCCGCCTCCACACCGATGGCACAGTCCGCAGAGTCAAAAATTCCCTGTGCTGTGGTTTCAATTGTGTCCAGATCGGAAAGATCCCCGCATCCGTTCAGTACTTTCTGAATCAGTTCCTCCAGACGCATCAGTCCGACACGGCAAGGCACGCACTTTCCGCATGACTGCGACCGGCAGATGTGCAGGAAAGCCACAGACAGATTTACCGGACAGATTCCCGGCTGGCTGGCGGTGATCCTGCGCTCGATGTCCTTGTATAAGCCCTCTACCGTTTTCTGGGCGGTGCTCTCAGTCACCATAGTTAATCTGCTCATACTTCAACCCTTCTTTTTACTCAGTTTTATCAGCAGCAGAAGCCCGGTTTCCTCTTTCCGCATTTCCTTCAGACAAAGGATACACAGCAAGAGTCCCCTCCGTCTGACCTATACGAAAAAACAATCGGTAAACAATTCCGACATAATATAATACTCTATACCGGACACGCTGCTTTATTGACTATGTTAATAATTGTATCACTCGTCATACATTTATCAACCCTATATGTAATATTATCATAAAAATACTGCATACATTAGTTTTATTAAAACGTATGCGTCTGTATATTTTACTATTCCGGAATAAATTTTCAATTTATCCACACTGAACCGAATATATGTGATAAAATACATTTTTACAAAGTGACATAGCCAGACAAGAATGATTGTTACTTAACAAACAAAACCGATTATGCAATTATTTTATAATCGGAATAAAAGAACACATCTATGAGAAGTTTACATAGATATCTGAGGCAACAGCACCCAGTTACTGATATTGGAAGAGGTTAGCATGAATACACAGAAAAAACAGCCACACACCCACCGTCCACACCACAAGGTTCCGTTCGCAAAACCCGGCAACCAGCTCTACCCGATTCCGGCCGTCATGGTCAGCACTCTGAACCCGGACACCGGAAAACCGAATATCTTCACCGTCGCATGGACCGGCACCATCTGTTCCGATCCCCCGATGGTCTCCATTTCCGTCCGCCGCGAGCGCTATTCTTTCGGCATCATTGAGAAAACCGGTGAATTCGTCATTAACCTGACCACAGAGGCCCTCGCTTCCGCAGCAGATTTCTGCGGTGTCCGTTCCGGCCGCGACGTCGATAAATTCGAAGTCCTCGGCCTCACTCCGGGAAAAAGCTGCAAGGTCAAAGCCCCGACCGTCGATGAATCTCCGGTCAGCATCGAGTGCCGCGTTACCCAGTCCATCGATCTGGGCAGTCATGTCATGTTCCTGGCGGAAGTCGTCTGCGTCCAGGCCGATGAGGCATACATGGATGAGAACAATACCTTTCATCTCGAGTACGCCTGCCCGACCGCCTACTCCCACGGGACCTACTACGCGCTTGGACGCCCTCTGGGTCAGTTCGGCTTCTCCGTCATGAAAGACCGGACAAAAAAGAGAAAGCGCAGAGAAAAAGCCGGAAAGAATGCGAAGAAAAAGCAGAAGAAATCCACACTGAAGACGAACCACAAGGGACTGGCCGCAGAATCACACCTTCGGACTCCTGGCACGCATACCAGCAGGAAACATCAGAAACATTCTTCTCAGAAAAAGAAATAACATAGAATCGAATACTGCTAACTGCGTTGATCTTACTGTTACTCTAAATTTCCAGCCACTCCGGCCTGATCCATTTCCCCCATTCAGCGATCAGCTTATCCAGGGTCCAGGCGGCGTTGGCCGGGCTGCTGGACGGGAGGTCGTGAGACGGAATTCCGGTTTTCGGGAAAATGTACTTTTTATACATCTGCCCGGACTTCCGGCCGTTTGTAAAAATGCGGCTGCCGATTTCCGAACCTTCAAGAATCGGCTGAATGTCTGCAGGAACCACATCCCGGATAGAACTGTCCGAGGATCCTTTTATCGTGCAGGATTCGATCGCATCGTATACCGCGATGTGATGGGCATGGAGAAAGGCCTTCTTTTCCTCTACGCTGCCCGGCAGGTCTGCGCCTGCCAGCGCCGCCAGCACTTTCCAGAAGCGGTTCTGCGGATGGCCGTAATAAAAGGCCTGCTGTCTGGATTTTACGGAAGGAAAACTTCCTAATATCAGTATCCTTGAATGTTCGTCATATTCCGGACCAAATCCGTGGTCTGCTCTTTCCCAGTCCATAGTGCCTCCTTGTTTTACTTAAATTAATATGTACGAAAAAACGGCACAGCCGAAATGGCCGTGCCGCGTATATGTTCTGTTCAAACGTTTGCCAAAACGAGAGAAGAAAATTACTTGATCTCGACGATCCAGCCTTCCGGTGCCTCGATCTCGCACATCTGAATTCCTGTCAGTGTGTCTCTCAGCTTCTTCAGAACCGGTCCACACTTCTCCATGCCTGTCGGAACCTTGATGACATCTCCGTGATCGTTGATCTCTCCAACCGGAGCGATTACTGCAGCTGTTCCGCAGACTCCGATCTCGTCCATTTCCTTCAGCTCTGTGAACGGAATGACTCTTTCCTCGACTTCCATACCCAGGTAGTCCTTTGCAACGACTTCCAGGGAACGACGTGTAACGGATGGCAGAATTGTATTTGACTTCGGTGTGATGAACTTGTTTCCCTTGATGCAGATGATGTTAGCTCCGCCTGTCTCCTCCAGGTTAGTTCTGGTCTTGGAATCCAAGTAGAAGTTCTCGTTGAATCCCTGTCTGTGTGCCTCATCAATTGCACGCAGAGACATAGCGTAGTTCAGACCTGCCTTGATGTCTCCTGTTCCTACCGGCGCTGCTCTGTCATAATCAGAAACCTTAACTCTGATCGGCTTTACTGCTCCGCCCGGGAAGTATGGTCCTACCGGAGTAGCGAACATACGGAACTGATAGGAAGGAGCCGGTGCTACACCGATAACCGGTCCGATTCCGAACAGGAACGGTCTCAGATACAGAGTTGCTCCGGAACCAAACGGAGGTACCCATGCTTCATTGGCCTTAACGACCTTCTTTACTGCGTCTACGAATCTCTCCTTCGGGAATACCGGCATAACCAGGCGCTTTGCGGATCTCTCGATACGCTCACCGTTCAGGTCAGGACGGAAGGTAACGATTCTGCCGTCTTTTGTTGTATAAGCCTTCAGGCCTTCGAATACAGCCTGTGCATACTGCAGGACGCCTGCGCACTCGCTCATTGTTACGTTCGGCTCTGTGGACAGTTCACCGTCATCCCAGCTTCCGTTTTCCCAGTTAGCTACATAACGATAATCTGTCGGTGTATAGGAAAATGTAAGTTTTCCCCAGTCAAGATTTTTCTTCTCCATGGTTTTTTCTCCTTTCGACAAATACCAATCCATACCCGTTTTGTGCAAACAGATAAATTTCTGCAACAATAGTTATACACCACATCCAAAAAATTATCAAGATTACGGGTATGAGTTCTTAAAAAAGAACATAATCTATGATATAGTTTACCAGTATGGTCAGATAATTTCAAGTTTCGCAAATCTTTATTCAACAATATCACAATTATTTCACATGCATAATCGTCTTTCTTGTGGAAACCAAACAAATATACCGGAATTCTTTTGCTGAAGCTGAGTCCCGGAAACGACGCTGTTGTCGTCTGCTGGCAGACAAATACAAAAGACAGCTGTCACGAGTTATCTTCATAACTTCGTGCAGCTGCCTCTTTTATACACATACACATTTTCCCCGGCAGCGGCATCGGCTGCCGGTTTTACAGATTTACAGATTTACAGGTTTTCCATAACATCCGTTACAGATAATTAAAAGGAGTATTCTTGCTTAAGCGCCGCGGGAAATGGGCTTCCGCGGCGCGGATATTTTTTGTCGTTAAATTATTTTCCGACTGCCTGGAATGCCTGATCCAGATCCCAGATGATGTCCTCGGCGTCTTCTGTTCCGATGGACAGACGGATTGTATTCTGGTGAATTCCAGCTGCCTCAAGCTCCTGCTCGCTCAGCTCGGCATGGGTTGTTGTAGCCGGGTGAATAACGAGGGACTTTACGTCTGCGACGTTGGCCAGCAGTGAGAAGATCTGCAGGTGGTCGATGAACTCGAAGGCTGCCTTCTGTCCGCCCTTGATGTTGAAGGTGAAGATGGAAGCTCCGCCGTTCGGGAAGTACTTCTCATAGAGTGCGTGATCCGGATGATCCGGCAGGGACGGATGGTTGATGGACTCAACCAGCGGCTGTGTCTTCAGGTATTCGATGACCTTCTTGGTATTCTCAATGTGACGGTCCAGTCTCAGGGACAGTGTCTCGAGACCCTGAATCAGCAGGAAGGCATTGAATGGAGAAATCGCTGCTCCTGTGTCTCTGAGCAGAATTGCTCTTACATATGTAGCAACAGTGCCCGGAACATCTGCGAATTTCACGCCGTGATAGCTTGCGTTCGGCTCTGTGAACTGCGGATACTTGTCAGACTTATTCCAGTCAAAAGTATCTCCGTCTACGATAATGCCGCCCAGTGTTGTTCCGTGACCGCCGATGAACTTGGTTGCGGAATGAACAACTACGTCTGCGCCGTGCTCCAGCGGACGGAAGAGGTATGGTGTGCCGAATGTGTTATCGACAATGACCGGAATGCCGTGCTTATGAGCGATTTCAGCGATTGCGTCGATGTTCGGAATATCGGAATTCGGGTTGCCCAGAGTCTCCAGGTAAACAACCTTGGTATTTTCCTTGATCGCACCCTCAACTTCATCCAGATTATGTGCATTTACGAAGGTTGTATCAATTCCGTAAGGACGGAGTGTGTGCTGCAGAAGGTTGGAACTTCCGCCATAGATGGTCTTCTGTGCGACAACGTGATCTCCGCCTGCTGCAAGTGCCAGGATGGCATAGGTTACTGCTGCAGCTCCGGATGCAAGTGCCAGACCTGCAACTCCGCCTTCCAGTGCGGCAACTCTCTTCTCCAGGACATCCTGTGTGGAGTTGGTCAGTCTTCCGTAAATGTTGCCGGCGTCCTTCAGGCCAAAACGGTCTGCCGCGTGCTGGCAGTTATGGAAAACGTATGATGTTGTCTGATAAATAGGAACTGCACGGGAATCCGATGCCGGATCTGCCTGTTCCTGTCCTACGTGAAGCTGAAGTGTATTGAATCCAAACTTATGCTCTGCCATTTTATTTCCTCTTTCTGCAGTTTCGGGCACTGCTGACCTCTTCATTATTCTATCTTATGTATGGGTTTGATAATTTCTGTTCGAATGCTTTATACTTATATATATCCGTGTTTCCAGCTGCTGTCCGCGAACTTCCTTCCGGGCCGGAAACATTCTGTTTCCACTGTTATAACATTCGCCCGAATCTGTAGTTCCTGCGAACCAGCTCTTCAAATATGATACCCAAGTTTTTCTCCTTCCACCCGGCACCATGCTTCCGCTGTTCCGTGGCTTTATTAACTCTATTAACATACCGATTTAATGTGATTTAACTTATGCACTTACTATACCCTTTTTCTTCATCCCTGTCAACAACTTTTTCCTGCTTTTTTGTATGTATACAAATAAATCTTTTAAACCGGGGGTTTGAAGGGAATTTTCCTTCAGCACGCAGAAAACCCCCGCGCGAAAAATCTGTCCGCGCGGGGGTATAATCTTCCATATAAAATGATAATCAGATGTAAAGCGCCGCAGTTACGTCTTTACTTGATCAGAGCAGCAGCCTTGGCTGCTACATTTGCGACAACGGTGCAGAGACCATCTGTCATGGCATCAGCCAGTTTGAATGCGCCGGTCTTGGAAGCCTTGGTCAGATCTGTGGTCTTGGTTGTCTGCCATACACCGTTCTCCAGTGTCATCGGAACAGTAACGGTTGTCGTCTTTGTTCCTGCAGCCTTGATGTTCGGCAGCTGAGCATTCAGATCCTTGATAACGACAGCAACGAGCTTGGCATCCAGTGTCTTGTTGGTCGGGTCCTGGTACAGAGCCTTCAGGTTATCGAGACCGAAATCATTTGCTACATTATTAATCAGCGTATTGTTGATCTTGCTGTACTTATATGTAGTAACCTTGACATTTACAGTTGCGGTCTTTCCGCTCTTTGTTCCTGCTGTGACCGTTGCGTCGTAGTGGGACAGAACTTCCAGGTCCTGAGCCAGCCTAGTCTTCTGCTCTGCAGTCATGGACTTTACTACAGATGCATCGATTGTAACATTAGCCGGGATAATTGCGGAATACTGCTTCAGCAGTTCAGCCTGCTGCTCTTCCGTCATGCCTGCAATGTCTGCTGCAGTCTTGCCCTTGGACTGATCCAGTTCCTTCTGCAGTGTTGCTGCAGCTTCTGTGGATCTCTCTGTCTTTGCCGCCTTGGTAACCTTTACGGTCCAGGATGCGGACAGCTTGCCGGCCTTTGCAGTAACTTTTGCAGTTCCGGCCTTCTTTGCGGAAGCCTTTCCAGTCTTCTTATTCACCGTCAGAACCTTGGTATTGCTGGATGTGAAAGCAACCTTTTTCTGGAGCTTGGACGGAACCAGCTTTACCTTGAAGGTCAGACTCTTTCCAAGCTGAACAGAAGTCTTGGCTGCCTTAGGAGCAACACGTGTAATAGAAGTTTTTGCCTTCTTTGCCGCTGCGTGTGAACTGAAGGTCAGTGCCGGCATGAATGCGAGCACCATAGCCGCTGCCAGCAGTACACTGGTCAGTTTTGACAATGTTTTCTTATTCATTTTGATTTTACTCCTTTCGTTTTAAGATGATAGCATCATCTTTTATTTCCCTGCTCACTTATTATATTTTACCACCTTTCTTCAAAAACGATTCTTAAATTTCCAAAAGATTTATGCATTTCCATGAATTCAGCTGTCAGGGGATCCGGCCTCTTGGCGGGCGGGTTTTGTCGGAAAGACTGGAATCTCATGGGAAAATGTATATAATATACAGGTACCCGCCTCTGTGCGGGGAGCTTACGTTTCATGGGAGCCGCGGGGATGCGGTACCACAGAAAGGATCGAATTATGACAAGAAAAGAGAAAGAGAGGCAGATCCGGAAGGAAGCCAGGGCGACGCTCGTGCTGTTCGTCGTATGTTTCATCTGGCATGTCGGGTTTGCGTATGGACTGTCCGGAAGCGGGCTGCAGATCGGAGGACTCCCTCTGTGGTGGCTGCTCAGCACGCCGGGCGTTTTTGTGGTGGCTCTGGTCGGACTGGCCATTCTGCTGAAGAAGGTGTTCATCAACTTCAGTCTTGAGGACGAGGATGAGGACAGTGATTCTTCTGAGGAAGGAGGACGCCATGACCGGTAAACAGAGTGTAATCCTGGGGATCCTCGCTGTATACATGGTTTTCACCATGATCATCGGCATCTGGCAGAGCCGCGTGTCCGCGAGACAGCATTCTTCCCAGGGATTCCTGGACAATTACTTCGCCGGCGGACGCGGAATGGGCGGATTCATCCTTGCGATGACGCTGGTTGCAACTTATACAAGTGCCAGTTCCTTCCTCGGCGGACCAGGCCTGGCCGCAAGCTTCGGCCTCACCCAGTCCTGGGAGGCGGGCATTCAGATCGCGACGACTTTCCTGACGCTGGGCGTTCTCGGTAAAAAATTTGCACTGATCTCCCGCAGAATCGACGCGGTTACTGTCACGGACTATCTCCGCGCCCGCTATAAATCGGCACCGGTCGTCATCATCAGCGGAATCGCCCTGATCGTATTCTTCACCACGCAGATGGTCGCGCAGTTCATCGGCGGCGCCACCCTGATGCAGACCGTCACAGGCCTGCCATACATGTGGTCCCTGCTGCTGTTCGCCGCGGTTGTCATCATTTATACATCCGTCGGAGGATTCCGCGCCGTTGTCGTTACCGACATGATCCAGGGCATCATCATGACCTGCGGCACCTTCCTGCTGCTGTTCTTCATCTTTAAAACAGGCGGCGGCCTGCACCATCTGACCGCTCAGCTCAATCAGATTAACCCGGGCTGGAATCTCATGGGCAAAGGCCGCTATGGCAAGGGAATCATTGCGCTGCAGCCTGGCTACCTGATTTCCTTCTGGGTACTGGTCGGCATCGCGACACTGGGACTTCCGCAGACAGCCGTACGCTGCATGGGTTTCAAGGACACCCGCTCTATGCACCGGGCCATGGTTTACGGAACTGTCGTCGTCGGTATTCTGATGATCGGCATGCATTTTGCGGGAACGATTGCGGCGCCGCTGATTCCAAAGGGTGCCATCAAGACAACCGATTCCGTTATCCCGTATGTCGTTCTGCATTATATGCCGACCTGGGCAGCCGGACTCTTCCTCGCGGCGCCGCTTGCCGCCGTCATGTCCACGGTTGACTCCCTGCTGATCCTCGCTTCCGCGACCATCATCAAAGACCTTTACCTGCACTACATCGTCGGTAAAAATCCGGAGCGTGAGAAAAAAGCCGAGTCCCGTGTGCAGAGATACAGCTTCGGAATCACCCTGCTGCTGGGCGTCATCACCTGCATCATCGCCATGAACCCGCCAGACATCATCGTCTGGATCAACCTCTTCGCCTTCGGCGGACTGGAAGCCGCGTTCTTCTGGCCGATGATCGGCGGACTGTACTGGAAGAAAGGAAACGCCACAGCCTGCATCGCTTCCATGATCGCCAGCCTGTCCGTGTTCATCTTTTTCAACCGCGTGAAAATCGCGCCTTTCCATATCCACGAAATCGTTCTGGGCCTTCTGGCCGGCGGCATCGTGTACTTCCTGGTGGGCAGGTATACTTACGCAAAGCATCCGTTTGAAGTGGACAGCGATCTGCTGTAAAGCAGAGGACGGACGTGGACTACATCTGCAGCATCGCGGCTGCTGATTATCCGATGCAGGCGGAGAACTTCAGTGGGCTGCTGTAAATTACAGGCCGATGTTCTGTGCGAAAACCCGCACAGAACATCGGCCTTCCTGTAAATATGTGAATTCCTGCATGCGGGAGTTTTCCATTGTTCTTTAGTAAAAATGGACATCCCGCGCTATTTCCGCGCGGGATGATTCCGATAAATAAGAAGAAGCATCGGATACGAAAACAAGAAGCGAAATTGAAAAAAAACGGGGAATGGACTGCAGGTATACAGGTGCGTACAGGCGTATATGAGTTCATACAGGTATACTGCATACCGTATCACACAGTGGAAGCATTATGACCCGGCGAAAGGCAGCAAAATTCGAGGGATAATGGTGTTAACTCGGGTATACCGCATGCGCGGCATTTCACATTTTACTTCATCACATTAAATCGATAAATTAATATTAAGCCATACAGGGTCTCGGAAAAGGAGTTTTTGTCATCCCGTTATTATAATCACGATAAAAAAACAAATCTCAACAAACCTGAACTTCAAGGCATACTTTCAACCAGTGATACGCCAGGAATTCATACTCATGAATAAATATACGAGCTATCATCGTTTCATACAGACCATGAAGTCAGACTTATTAACTGAAACTTCTAAATCAACTCCTGGATATCCCTGATTTCCCGGATTCTGCCTTTACTGATTCGCAAAACTTGATGACACCAGGATGACCGTTCTAAAAACACGATTAGCCGCGTTATTTAAAACGGCCTTTCTCGATTTTTCCGAACTCATTTCTATATAGTGGTATATGTCTATGGATTTTCAGGCATTATTCTCTCATCCATACGTAAAATCACAGCATAACTATGCAGACACCGACTCAGATTTCTCGATCTGCGCATACGGTATACGGCATACTAGCTCTGTCTGTCATTTTACCCTCTGTCTTCCTGATTTCTCGCTGTCTTTCGTCTTCCCTCCGTTTTCTTGATTTTTCTCTGTCTCAGTCTTCCCTCTGTCTTCAGTCTTCCCTCTGTCCCCTTGATTTTTCTCTGTCTTCGGTCTTCCCTCTGTCCCCTTGATTTTCTCTGTTTTCGGTCTTCCCTCTGTCCCTAATTTTCCATTTAATAAAAAAATCCCTTCATGAGAGACAGTGTATTGATTTTCACTGCCTCTCATGAAGAGAGCATGTCGCCATCTGATGGAGTTTCAACCAGCAGCCTTTACCAAACCCGTATTCTCACAGGATTTGCCGATTACTCAGAGCACACTGCATGTTCTATGCGGGCAGCCAGGCTGCGCACCCCTGATTATCTGTATATCTGACTTATTTCTCCGGAGGCAGAATCTCGATCCAGTATCCGTCCGGGTCCTCGATGAAGTAAATTCCCATTGCCGGATTCTCGAAGCAGATGCATCCCATCTCCTGATGCTTTTTATGCGCAGCTTCAAAATCATCAGCGGTCAGTGCCAGATGGTATTCGATTTCTCCCAGATCATACGGCTCTTTTCTGTCCTTCATCCAGGTCAGTTCCAGACGGAATCCGGTTCTTCCGCCGTCGCCGAGATAGCAGATTGTGAACTCCGGCTGATCGTTAACACTGACCGGATCCAGTCCCAGCGCGTCATGATAGAATTTTTTGCTTCTCTCAAGATCGAGAACATTGAAATTAAAATGGTTGAGTGCAAATCCCATGTCGTTTCCCTCCTGTATTCTGTACAATGTGTTTCCACCATTTTATCATATGTATGCGGATTTCAGAAAGAAAACATAAAGCAGGAATGCCCGAGTTTCCCGATAATCGGGATAATCGTGACCCTCCTGCTTTGTGGTGAATATTGATTTGGATATATATTATGGTTTTGTCCGGCCGCAGCCGCCGTCTCTGGCGGTGCAGGCGCAGACTACTTGCATAAGCTTGTGTTAGTCTTGTGTTCGTGTGGATTCATGTTATACAGTCATCATGCAGTTAATATGCATTCTTTTCTGGTCATTTCTGAACGTTTAGCAGTTATGACCTTCTCCATTTCCGTGGCATCCGCCGTGTTCATGGTTTCCGCAGTGATGCTCCCCATGATCATGATGGCCGCCGCAGTGATGTCCCCCTTCGCCGTGGTCATGATGGCCGCTGCACTTTACATCAGGGTTGTACTGAAGCTTTCCATTCAGATAATCCTGTACAGCCTGGTCCGCATCTCCGGAAACACCGCCAAAGAAAGTAATATTACTGTTATTCAGATGCTCCTGAGCACCAGCTCCAAGGCCTCCGCAGATCAGTGTATCCGCGCCAAGGTCATTCAGCACGCCGGCCAGCTCTCCGTGTCCCTTGCCGTTGGTGCTTTCTACCTTGCTGCTGAGGATTTTGCCCTCCTTAACGTCGTAAACCTTAAATGCCTCTGTTCTTCCAAAATGCTGAAAAATCGTTCCATTATTCTGATCGTATGCAACTGCAATTTTCATTGCCCTGACCTCCTTGAGAAATCGTTACTCTTCCTCATCTGAGCTGCAGATTCTGTGCATGCAGCCCCGGCTTTCACCTGACTGCTGACATCCCGGACCCGCATTGCATAATGCACGTTCGCAGTTTTTAGGACAGATAACCTCCTGACTGCTTTCCGACATCTGAATCAGTTCCCTGCCCAGGTCCCTCAGCAGCCCGCGGTTAACCGTGTAATGCACAAAATATCCGCGTTTTTCTCCTTCAATCAGCCCGGCCTTCTTAAGCACTTTTACATGCTGAGACACCGCCGCTTCCGATATGCCGAGACGCCGGGAAAGCGCGCGCACACAGAAATCCCGCT
>JBJFHK010000247.1:0-6689 GCA_051893535.1 Eubacterium sp.
AACGTTGAGAATCCTTGATTTTCAAGGAAAAATGACTTGACTTTATAGGGAGGTATCTATGGAATATTCATTAGGACTGTATGAAAAAGCAATCCCTGTTGGTTTCGACTTTCCAACCATGTTTCAAATTACCCGGGATGGTGGATTTGATCGTCTGGAGATTAGTATTGATGAAAGCTCCTGGCGTCAGGAACGGCTTGATTGGGCTCCAGAAAAAATCCGCGAGCTCGGACTGCTTTCGCGAGCTGCCGACACGCCAATTCGCACAATGTGCCTGAGTGGTCACAGGAAGTGGCCTCTCGGCTCTCATGATGAGTCGACGCGTACCCGGTCTATGGAAATTATGCGTAAAGCAATTGAGTTTTCTGTTAACGCCGGTATTTCCATCATTCAATTAGCCGGATACGATGTTTATTACGAAAAAGGAGATGAGGAAACACGCAAGTATTTCCTTGAGAATCTGGCAAAATCCGTTGATTACGCAGCTCGTTGGGGTGTTGTTCTCGCCTTTGAAACAATGGAAACGCCGTTCATGGATACCGTAGAGAAGTCCATGAGGTATGTAAACGAAATTGCTTCTCCATGGCTTGGCGTTTATCCCGATATCGGCAATTTAAAAAATGCCGCCGTTCTTTATCAGAATGACGTTGTCGATGATCTGAAAAAAGGAAAAGGACATATCTTTGCAGTTCATCTGAAAGAGACAAAGCCAGGCGTTTACAGAGATATGAATTTTGGTGATCCTACAGGACACACAGAATACGAGCGGTGTATCACAGAAGCGCTTCGTATGGGCGTCCGAACATTCACCGGAGAATTCTGGTATCAGGAAGGCCAGAATTACATCGAAACAATCAAAAAATCCTCAGAATTTCTTCGCGATAAGATTGAGAAGTCAGGAAAGACATTGGGACTTTAATTCCATCACAAGAACACGAAAGGAGATCATACATGCTTGAAGAACTGAAGCAGGAAGTATATGAAGCCAATATGCTGCTTCCAAAATACCATCTGGTTACATTTACATGGGGAAATGTCAGTGGCGTTGATCGTCAAAAGGGACTTTTCGCAATTAAGCCATCAGGTGTTCCATACGACGAGCTGAAATGGCAGGATATTGTGCTTGTCGACTTTGATGGCAATAAAGTCGAGGGTGACATGAATCCCTCTTCTGATACACCAACACACGCCTGGCTCTACAAGAGCTGGGATAATATCGGCGGCATTGTCCACACGCATTCTTCTTATGCCACCAGCTGGGCACAGTCCGGAAGAAGTATTCCATGTTATGGCACGACGCATGCGGATTATTATTACGGCCCCATTCCCACACTGCGTTGCCTCAGCAAAGAAGAACTTGATACTGCCTATGAGTTGAACACAGGAAAGCTGATCGTTGATGAATTCAAGAGAATGAACATAGATAATATCGCCGTTTCTGCGGCTCTGTGCAAAAATCACGGTCCCTTCGCGTGGGGAAAATCTCCGGAGGCAGCTGTTAATGGAGCTGTTGTGCTTGAAGAAGTCGCGAAGATGGCTTACCGCACAGAACTGATCAATCCGAAGGTGGAGCCTGCACCGCAGTACCTGCAGGATAAGCATTACATGCGTAAGCACGGCCCGAACGCATATTATGGTCAGAAGCATTAAAATAAATTAGGATTCATGATGTCAGAGGGGGATGCATTGCGCACCCCCTCTGACATATAACTTGCCCGTGTATTACCTCCAATGCTGTCCTGTATGGTTAGATCCGCAACATGGCAGCACTGGAGGTTTATTTTCCCATTCAAGTTCCATAAAGGAGCAGCTTATAAACTTGTGTCGAACATTCTGTGAATATGCAATACCAGAAACATTTCCTCCTGGGTTGTCATGTGTACATTGAATTTTACTGCCACATATGTATCGATCCTTTGGACGCACCTTAATTCCGACTGGCAGTGGTCTACTATCTGATGATAGAGAATATCATCTCGTTCGTCTGGCAACATTTCATGGTTCAAAATTCGCTGAACAAACAGTCTCATATGCGTTACACATCGTGTGTATCCAGTGCTCTCTGTATTAAATTCTGTAATACGGAATGTATATTTAATGATATTTAAAATATCACTCACAGATTCCTGGATGATTTGTTTTTGATGGTTTGCTGATGTGTCCTGCTGCGCATTGATAAAATGCATGGCAATATTACCGGCCTCATCTTCCGGAAGACGTATACCAGTCCTTTTTTCCACCAGGTCAAGCGCATAACTTCCAATTTCAAACTCATTCGGATTGAATTTACGAATTTCCGAGCTGTAAAAGTTTTGAAAGTGGACACCTTCTTTCACCCGTTTGACGGCATAGCTTAAATGATCTGTCAGGCTCAAATACAGATTATCCATCAAATGCAAATGATAAACATTGCGTCCTCGTTCAATTAAATCCCTTGAAATCTCAAAAAATACCGCGTCTGTGTCAGCGGCCAGACGGATAATATTTCTGGATAGATTTCGGTCCTTCAGAACAAACACCTTTTCAACGTCTGTCTGTAAAATCCGACTTCCTATTTCTCTGTGAAATCCGATCCCCTTTCCGACAAGAATCACTTGCTGGCCTGAATCATCCAGTGCCAGCACAAGTGAATTATTTAACACCTTTACGACTTTCATGGCAGTCCGCCCTCCCACCTGACCATCCAGCCTGATTATACGCCAACAAGCAGGCCGGTACCTGCACATCATCTACTACGATCATTTATAATAGAGGATGATACGCCAATGCCAGCCTGCTTTTCATTTCTCTTGGATTTTGCAGAAGTACTTACAGTTCTTTTCCGTTTGTCTTAATCACATTCTGATACCAATAATAGCTGTCTTTGGGAATTCGACGGAGATCTTTCAAGTCCATATCATCCCGGTTAATATAAACGAATCCATAACGCTTCCGGAATCCCTGATGGGAACTCAAAAGATCTTCAAAAGACCAGGGAGAATATCCCATCAAATCGACGCCATCTCCTATAGCATCCGCGCATGCCTTCAGATGCTGACGAATGTAATCAATCCGGTAATCATCATGCACCTTTCCATCGGCAGTCAATGTATCTGCCATGCCGAGGCCATTTTCCGTAATAATCAAAGGCAGATGATAGCGACTGTAATAATCATTGAGCACTATCCTCAATCCCATAGGGTCGATCTGAGCCCCATATTCGCTGGATTTAAGATTTGTATTTTTTTCATCCCGGCAGTACCCATACTGATCAAAGTCCACTTCATTTCCACGAAACACACGAGATCCAAGTGGATGCTCTGCATCTGCAGGCAAATAGCTTGCGCACAGAGTCCGATAATAATTAAAGGCAATATAATCCGGACGGCCATATTTCAGGATGTCCGCATCTTCCGATTGCGTTTCCGGAAAAATATGTCGCTCCTTCAGATACCGCTCGTAGTAACCAGGATACTTTCCATAGAAATGCATATCAAGGCAGTAAACAGTTTTCATAGCGTCATTCATCTTCGCTGCCCATACATCCTCTGGTTTATTTGTCAGCGGGTATGTACACGTAGAAGACACAGCCGGACCTGCTTTCCCATTTTTCACAATCTCATGGCAGGCTTTCATGGCAAGAGCATGAGCGAGGAACATGTGATAATCCATCTGCGCTCGCAGTTTATCCGCTTTCCATGGATCCGGTTCTTGAATATTCATTCGTTCATCAACCCGGATCATCAGGTTTTGCTCATTAATAATTTGCCAATACTTCACTCGGTCGCCAAACTTCTCAAAGCATATTTTGGCATATCGTTCAAATGCATAAACGCATCGCCGATCCGCCCATCCGTTGTATTTTTCAACAAGCGCATAGGGAAGATCAAAATGATACAGTGTGATAAACGGCTGAATCCCATTTCTAATCAACTCATCGATGACCTGATTATAGAAATCGATACCAGCATAATTCACCATACCATCGCCGTCCGGGATAATCCTGGCCCAGGACAGAGAGAAGCGGTAAATTTTCATGCCCAGCTGTTTCATTAATGCAATGTCTTCTCTCCAGTGATGATAAAAATCACTGGCAACCTTACTATCTGCCTGGATTGCGGATCGCTTGAAAGAATTATAATCCGCAACTGTCATTCCTTTACCATCTGCATTCCAGGCACCTTCGACCTGGAATGCAGATGTGGAAGCGCCCCACAAAAAATCATTTGGAAATACAGCCATGAGTACCTCCTCCAGCCTCAAACAGTGACTGTGATGATTGTTGTATTCATATTAGCGTGTTTAACCGGATGTCCCTCTACGTCCGTAAAGTCATCCGTATTTCCGATCAAAATCGGAACAGTCGTATCATAGCCAGCCTTCTTGATTGCGTTGATATCGAAGGATAAAATCTTCGTTCCCCTTTTTACTCTTGCACCTTCCTCTACATATTTTTTAAAATACTTCCCATTCAATTCTACTGTATTAATTCCAACATGAATCAGCATATCAATGCTATTATCAAATGAAAGTCCGATCGCATGCATAGACGGATAGATCAAAGAGACAGTACAATCTGCGGGAGCAACAATCTCTCCTTTTGATGGAATCAGTGCCACCCCTTTTCCCAGAGATCCAGATGCAAATACCTCATCCGGAGTTTTGCTTAAGTCGACCGCTTCTCCTTCAATCGGAGAACCAAGATCAACCTTGACACCTGATGCCATATCAGATACTTCTTTATCAGATGAATCCTGATTTGCTGCTATTTTTTTCGGAGCATTCTTATCAGGAATATCCTCAAAGCCAAGGATAATCGTCAAAATTGCAGCTCCAAAGAAGGCAATTGCAATACCTGCAAGATAAAAAGCAAATTTTGTAAGGCCGAATGATGCATATGTAAAGATAGTCAGTACACCATTGTTCGCAAATGCATCTCCGTAGACCCCACCGGCGCCCATGATGCCTCCGCCAATCGCACCAGCTATAATAGCAGCTACCATCGGACGTTTAAGTCTCAGATTGCAGCCATAAATAGCCGGCTCTGTAATACCTACAAGAGTTGCGGAAATCGTCGCAGATGCGGAAACTCCTTTCATTTCTTCATTCTTAGTTTTGATCCAGACACCAAGAGCAGCACCGCCCTGTGCAAAGTTCGCTGCGCCTGCAAAGGCCAGAAGATTCTGCTTTCCAGATACAGCCACATCATTAAGGCCAATCGGAAGAAGGGCTCTGTGAGCTCCGAAAATAACCAAAACGCCCCACAGACCACCGACAACTGCACCGCCAAGAACCGCATTAAAGTTCATCAATGCATAATAGACAGTCTGAATTCCGTTACCAATATAGATGCCGACCGGACCTAACACGCACAGGGCCAGCGGAATCATAACAACCAGAGATATTCCAGGCACCAGAATAATCTGCAGGATTTGCGGTATATATTTCTTCAGGAACTTTTCAATCCAATAAAGAACAAACACGCACAAAAGAATAGGAATAACGGATTCTGTATAGGAGAAAACCTTGGTAGAATCGCCGATTGTCCAGGATCCCTTCACAATCGGAATGTCAAAAATCTTTGTAATCGTACTGACGTCCTGTACCAGTTTGTCCACATCCGGATATACTAGGAATGCGCCCACCATCATCGATATAATTTCATTACACTTCAAAGCCTTCGCTGCGGTATAACCGAGGAAGATTGGCATAAAATAAAAGATAACCTGAGACGCTGCATACAGAAGAACGTAGGTTGAATCACTGGAAATGTCCACACCCCATGCGTTCTGTGCAATCAGCTTTGCCGCTGTCAGAAGTCCTTTGATCAGGCCGGCCGCAGCGATCGCAGGAATGAGAGGCGTAAACATTTTAGAAACCGTCTGCAGAATCAGGTTTCCGATATTCGTCTTCTCTTTTCCCTCGCCGCCTTCAAGTGCGTTTAAATCGATCATCGTAGATATTTCGTTGTAAACCTTTTCTACTTTTGATCCGAGGACGACTTGGAACTGACCTCCAGCCTCTACGACCTGAATAACACCTTCTGTGTGTTCAATCGTTTCCTTATCTACCTTGGATCTGTCCTTTAATACGAAACGAAGACGCGTAAAGCAATGCGTTAAATCCTTAATGTTTTCCTTTCCGCCGATATTCTTCAAAATATCTTCAGCACATTTTCTGATATCCATCTGTTTTTCCTTTCTTCGGGAATGTCTCAGTATCACGGACGACCTATTCCTTACGCGCGTCTTCGGAATTATTCGTTAAAAAAAGATCGAAGCAAAAATATCCCCTTAGAATATTCTTTCTTCGATCTTGCCTCCATAACGAGTAACACGTCGATTCCGTATCTGATTTCTGAGTTATACTTTAAGGCGTTTTAATGTTTTTTTCAATTGATTTTTATGATCATTTCATTTTCTCGCAATTTAAACAAATTTGAGAATCCGAATTTGGATAAAGTTACTGAAGCCCTTATGTTTCTTATGGTTTCTGTGCTTTTGTTCATTCACTCAAACGGATTCCGTAATCGGTTTCAGATCGTCTAAAACGATCATATCGCTATATGAGCATTCTGGCTAAGTCACAGAAATTGGACTTACTAAAATCAGCTCCGCCTTTAAAACAATGCTTTCCATTTCAAACTATCCTACTTATTGAACCAAATCACGCTTTCGCGTGAAACCTTTCTCAAGCCGTCGTTGCATTGG
>JBJFHK010000248.1:0-6597 GCA_051893535.1 Eubacterium sp.
TGCTTTTTCCGTCTGAACCGACATACTCTCATCCTCCCTGCCCGGATCCCTCTTCCGACAAAATATGCGGCGCAAGGACCCCGCCCGGGCTGTTGGTTTTCATGAACTCATAACTCTGCTGCCCATGTGATTTTCCGGACAGCTTCATTCCGCCTGTTTTCCCCATATATAAACAGAGCAGTCACCACTTATTATCATACCCAATCAATAGAAAAGCAATACACTTTCTCTCCCTGGCTGTCACTTATCCCATTCGCTGTAGCACTGTTCCACTGTTGCATTTGTCAGTTGTATAAATTTTCATAATAATGTATTGTGCCGAAGCACAAAATGCCATTGACTTATAAAAGCTTTTTATGTACACTATTATGTACAAATAAACGGGGTGACAGGGTTTTCAGACTGTTAATTGTTGCGCAATTGCAAGAAAGGAGAGGGAAAATGGCAGAACAAATATTAGATAATTCTAAAGGCCAATTTAAGTCAAGATTCGGATTTTTAATGGCCTCCATCGGCTCTGCTGTCGGACTCGGAAATTTATGGGCATTCCCGTATAAAATGGGAAAGAACGGAGGATTTGCTTTTCTTCTTATCTATCTGCTCATGTTTGCGACAGTCGGTGTCGTTATGATGCTCACAGAGCTGTCTTTTGGACGAAAAACGGGAAAAGGTGTAATCTACGCCTGGCATACACTGAGTAAGAAATACACATTTGTCGGTTTTCTGGGCTGGCTGTCGCCGCTGCTGATTCTGGGTTTCTACTGTATGCTCGGCGGCTACTGCCTGAAGTACTCCATCGCCAACTTAGGCGATATTTTCGGTGCCGGCTGGGGTGTTCACGGAGCGGACAGCGGGAAATTCTTTGCCGCCTTTTATTCCAGTCAGTCACAGAGTGTGATCTTTACCATTATTTTTACCGCACTGACAATCGGCATCGTCCTCGGCGGTGTTTCTTCCGGTATTGAAAAATTCTCCTCCATCGCTATGCCGGCACTGTTCTTCATGCTGGTCATCGTGATTATCCGAAGCGTGACACTGCCGGGAGCAGGTGCGGGACTTTCTTTCGTCTTCAAACCGAAGTTTGAAGTATTCGAAGGAGTCGGATGGGTCAGCGTCCTGGCAAGCGCGGGAAGTCAGCTCTTCTTCTCACTTTCGCTGGCCATGGGCATTATGATCACCTTCGGTTCCTATATGAGTAAAGATGATGACGTCCAGCAGAGTGCCGTCATCATCCCGATTGCGGATACAATTATCGCTATTATGGCCGCCATGGCAACCATGCCTGCCGTATTCGCAAAAGGGCTGGAACCGGGACAGGGCCCGGGCATGCTGTTCGTCACTCTGCAGTACGTATTCGCAGAAATGGGAAAAGCCGGTCCGGTATTCGGATTCATTTTCTATTTCCTGGTATTCATTGCAGCAATCACATCGTCCATTTCTCTGGTCGAAGCAGTCGGTGCGTCCCTGATGGACCACGACGTCGCAAAGGGCAGACCGGTAAAACGAGTAAAATCAACGATGATCGTAGCTCTGATTATCACTATCGAAGGAATTCTGATTTCTCTGGACGGCCTCGGAAGCCACGGGATCCTGCATCTTTTCGGTCAGGGAACGGCGCTGGACGTATTCGACCTGCTGTCTGAAGGTCTGATGATGCCACTTGGCGCATTCCTTACCGCGGTTATTTTTGGCTGGCTGCATCCGGATTATCTGGATGATGACATCGAACAGGCCGGGCAGAAATTCAAAATGAAAAAATACTGGCACTTCTGTATGAAATGGATCGTTCCGGTGATCATGGCTCTCGTTCTGGTCGGACAGATCGACGGCTTCTTCGGACTCCATATTTTCGGTTAACAGGCATAAAAAAGGAGGCTGTAAAAGCCTCCCTCAGATGTCAGCTATACGGACTGCGGCAGCAGTCCGTATTTTCTTATGAAATCAGGATCGACGTAAGCATCCAGCTTGGCTGCTGTAGAAGCATTCTTCAGGCCCTGATGATCTGTCTGCCGGTACTGAACCCAGGCCATGGCGCACCAGGTGATGCCCCTCAGGCAGGTCATGCGGGTAAATACATTGGTGCGTTCCCGCAGCCCATCTGTGCAGAAACGTTTTCCCGCAGCCTTCAGGTATGCGTCGATAAATGCCTTCTGTTCCTCTTCAGTGAAAATTACATCCGTCTTCCAGAAGGTCGTCGTCGGAGCGAGAAAATGCCCCAGATCCTGTGCCGGATCACCGTACAGCGGTTTTTCCCAGTCGATCAGATAATTCCCCTCATAGGGAGGAAGATCGGAAGAATCCGGCTGAATCAGGAAGTTTGTGTTGTTCAGCTCGGTATTAATGCAGCAGCGGTATGGAATATCCGTTTCATATTTTTCTGCGGCACGGTGACCCCTGTCCAGGCATTCCCGGATCAGTGCTTTCACCTCCCTGTCTCCAAGATCGGAGTCCTGATAAAGCTGCTGCATCTGCTCACACTCGTCCAGCATTTCCTTAAGCGGCTGCCGGGAACGGACGAGCTGCTCCGGATGTTTCAGCGGCTGTGCGTGAATGTCGGCAAGTATATACGCGGCCTTGTCAGGATCTCCCTTTCTCCTGTACTGCAGC
Organism: Eubacterium sp.; assembly: GCA_051893535.1. Lineage (GTDB taxonomy): Bacteria > Bacillota > Clostridia > Peptostreptococcales > Anaerovoracaceae > Aminicella. The sequence continues at coordinate 2,608 of JBJFHK010000248.1, forward strand.
GCTCCGCCCGGAAGAAATTCCATAACCATTATGCCGTGATCCAGATCACGGAGACTTCCGTCCACATAAAGCACTTCCGGAGTTCTCCCGCAGCCATGCAGATCTTTCAGCGCCCGGTATTCATAACCAATCTGGTCCGGAAGATGCATCTGGCTGCCGAAATTCACCCGCAGGACCAGTTTTCTTCCTGTCACCGGATGAACAAACCAGAAATTCCGGTTGTATTCTCCCTGTGCCAGCGTATGGTAAATTTCTACCTTCCTCTCCGGAAGCCCCAGAGCCTTTCTGTATTTTTCACTCCTGACGTATCCGGACAGCCCGCTGACGGACTCCAGCACTTCATTATCTGTTTCCTGTTCCATACTCATTTCTTCTTTCCTTAATAACCTTTTATCCGATCTTTCAGCAGCAGATTTCCCGGTATCTCTGCCTGAAAGAATTTATTTCCACTTCGTTTTTACACGGTTCAGATAGGAACGTGCCGTATCCGGCATTTCATGCGTGCCCAGAATCTCGGAAAGAACATGGTGCATCTCTGCACCCGCTCTTGCAAAGCTTCCTGTACAGGTTGCGCAGCAGGTGTCAATTCCACCTTCATATCCGGAAAATGAAGCAGCCATTTCCTTTGCAAGTTCCGGTTCACACTTCCCGCCGGATCCTCCCATACCGCAGCACTGCGGTTCGTCTTCAATCAGGATTTTCCCTTTCACAAACTTTTGAATCGAATTCACCCAGGCATGGAATTCCCTGTCCGGACAAGGCACAAAGAAATGCAGATCCCTCTCGATCGGTTTTCCGATACCGAGCTCCAGAAGTTTATCGTAAATGCTGGTTACCTTCAGTGGAATCAGCGGGGTCAGATGATAAAAGCAGTTCGGACAGGCCGTGACGATTTCATCGATTCCCTCACTCTGCAGCTGATCCGTGATCTCTTTCGCAATTCTGGACGCGTCCTTTTCCAGGCCCAGCTCCGCAACCGGCTTTCCGCAGCAGTCGTAGGCGGTGCCGATTCCGGCTTTTTCCTTCAGTAAATCAGACAGGTACGCGTTGGTTTTCGGGAAGAGCGACGGGAAATTACAGCCCGGGAAATATACCGTGTGCACGCTGCTGTCTTTCGGTGCCGCATTTTTATAGTTCCTGTATTTATAGTGATTCTTTTCCCAGAGAAGCCCCCGGTTCTCCTTCCGGATTTTTTTTTCCTGCTCCTTCGCGATCTCTTCTCTGAAGTCCATGAAAATCTGTCTTCCGTCGATGTTTACCGGACATACCCGGGTGCAGCGGCCGCACAGGAAGCAGTGGTAGGCCAGTTCTTTCAGCTGCTCCTTATCTCCTATCATCAGGTTATATTTTGTCAGAAAGGTGCAGCCATCCCTGCATTTTCCGCAGCGGATGCACCCTGAAACATCGGTCGTTCTCTCTTTTTCTGCAGCCATTATTTTTCTTCCTTTCCGCCTTCGGGCTGTACATATTTTTTCTTTAATATCATGCCGGCCGCGATAACGACAACGGCAATAACAAGCGCAATCCCGATATACAGCCAGCGATTGCGCGCGTCTGCAAGTCCCGCCGTACCGATCGTATACATAGCCGTTCCCGGGATCATAAACAGGAATGATCCAACGGAATACTCAATAAATCCAATGTCTGTAATTCCGTAGGCAAAATTCTGCAGGTTAAACGGAAATACCGGCACCAGACGGGTGATCATAAGGACAAAAATCTGATTATGCCCGGTCTCATCAAACAGCCACTTCTTCAGGAACTTGTTCTCTGAGGCTTTCGGACGGATCGAGTCCTGCAGGAAGTACCTCCCGACAAGGAAGGAAATCATCGCTCCAAGCGTTGTTGCGACGCAGCAGAGCACCGTTCCCATCACAGGTCCGAAAATCAGCCCGGCAAGAATCGCAAAGGTCACTCCAGGCAGGGCCAGGACAACACAGCTGACAATGGTAATCCCAATATATATCATCGCTGCCATCAGGAAATTATCCTTCACCATGGACTTAAGGAAGTTCAGATTATCCGGGTCGCTCAGATAATGTGACCAGCCGAAGATATGGTTTAATACCAGAACCAGAACGATGATGCCGATGAATATCCAGATTTTCTTATGTTTCATATACACTCCTGTCTTCATAATAATATGATTTATCTATACTTCTGATCTTATCCGAAAGTCTGTCCGATCAGAACTGTATTTAAAATTCCCACTTCTTTACCGGTATTTTATCATGCATAAATACCGGTTTAAAATAGATAAAATCAATGTGTTTTCGAAAAAGAGATGCAGAAACTACACCCCTGTAAAAGATTGATGGTACAATAGAAGCATACCGCATTGAAAGGAGATGTATATCTTATGCAGCTGTCCGTTATCGTCCCCGTTTACAACAATACGAAAACGATCCGCAGAACCCTGCGTTCTCTTGCCCGTCAGACATTCCGCGACTTTGAAGTCATTCTGGTCGATTCGGAGTCAACGGATGACACCGTAAACAAAATCCATGCATTCATCGATGCGCAGACAGAAACCCGTCCCGTCTTCCGTCTGTTTTCACATCCGAACGAGGGAATTTCCGCCTCGCGGAATAAAGGACTGGATATGGCCCAGGGAAAAATCATCGCTTTCTGCGACGCTGACGATGTGGTTCCTGCCAGGGCCTATGAGCAGATGATGAAATACTGGTCACTCTTTCCGGACACGAAAATGACTGCCGGCCAGTATGACCGCAGGGACGGATTCAGCGTCTATAAAAATCAGCGCAGTGTGAAAATGAGCCAGAACCCGGTCATTCCGCGAAATGACCTGAATTTCCTCCACGGGCAGACGCTGTGGAATAAATGGTTTTCCGCAGACATTATCGAGCAGCATCATCTCCGTTTCAAGCCCTATCTCCACATGGAAGACAGCGTCTTCCTCTTTGAATACCTTCAGTATGTCGATAAAATCGTAACCTGCCCGCACATCGTCTACCATTATTACAAGCCCCTGCCCCTTGACGGCCGCACGGCTTCCCAGCAGAACCGCACGGAAAACCTCAGCAGCGCCGTCCATGCCTACGAACGGATCGCGGAACTGACGAAAGACTGGGGAAAAGACTATCGTGCTGATATGCTTCAGCGCATGATTTCTGCCGTTCTCATGGGTGACTATTACCGCAGGTTCTGGGAGCTGGACCGGGAAACCGCACAGCTTGCCTATCAGTACATTCTCAAGGCCATGCCGTTGCTGGATGAGCAGCGCCAGGAAGAAGTTGTTCTGAATAATTCCGACCTCTTCATCGAAGGCGTCCTCAGAAGTCCTGATGATTTCGTCCAGTCTCCTCTTCTGACCATCGCCGTATCGCCATTCTATACAAAAAGTCAGGCAAAGCGTCTGCTGAGCAACGTCACCGGTCAGGTGTTCCCCTGCTACAGAATCGTTTTGTCCTCTAAATTCCAGGATATATCGCAGAACGCCAATGTACGATATATCGATGAAGACTCGGAGCACGAATTTTTCCAGCAGGTTCTGGACGAAGCGGAGTCTCCGTACATTGCTTTCCTCGATTTCCCAATCGTCTACGACATGCGCACGCTCCGGCAGCTCTACAACCGCCTGGAGCAGATGGAAAACGGCGACATCATCGACATGTCTTCCGCCCGTCCTGTGCTTCTGGAGAAGAAGAAAACAGTGGAGTCGGATGTTGTCAATGTCGGCTACCGGCAGGAATATTTCCCGCTCGACGCCTTTTTCTCCAACAAGATGTTCCGCACCATTGCCCTGCAGGAGATCCATTTCCGTTTCACCGGCAGCAACGCGAAAGACTGTGCCTTCCTCGATTCTATGCTGACCTGCCACCGTTTCCGTCTGAACACGATTCCTGTCGATGTGAAGGAAGACGCGTTTATCCGCCGCGCCCTGCAGATTGAGGGACAAAAAGGACTGCCAAGGAATATCCTGACTCCATGCTCGCGCATCCTGCATGAGCAGCAGCGCCCGATGCCGAA
>JBJFHK010000249.1:0-6525 GCA_051893535.1 Eubacterium sp.
GTCCCGCGCTTTCAACGATATACGCGGTCTCAGCGGCAGATCTGGCAGGGGACCTGCCGCAGTTCAGTCTTCGCTCAATTTTTAGTTGCTATTCGCTCGACTTCACTGGGCCAGGTCTCCCGACGGCGTCAGCATCAGGAATTCCCATTGCTTCCACTTCGCTTTCAGCTCGTGGTCGCAAGGGCAATTCCATGAAGGAATCCTCATCACTCTCACTGCGCCGTTGGACGGGTATCGGTATTTGGTATTTGATATATACGACGTGCGGCTAACCAGTCGAACGTCGCCCTTTGGGCTCGTTCTCCTGGGCCGCACCAGCATAAGGAGTTCCCTTTGCAAGGAGTATCATCCGCGCTTCTCGTTCGCTCGCGCGGATGAGGGCAATTCCATTATGGCAGCACGGTTCCGGCCAGGGGGAAGTTCAGGGCGATGGTGTAGGTGTTATGTTCTGTTTTCACGGCGCTGGAGCCGTTCATCTGCTGCATCATGTTTTCGATGTTGCGCAGGCCGATGCCGCTGCTTTCTGAAGGGGCGGCTGTCTGGGCGCTGCTGACTGCATTCTGGAACATGACAACGACCTGGCTGCCGGAGGTTTTTACGACGATCCGGACGGGTTTCTCCGGGTCTGCATATTTGCAGATGTTGGAGACGATGTTGTCCATGATTCTGCCCAGGTAGTCTCCGTTAATGCTGATTTTTGAGTCGTCCCAGTGGAAGTCTGGTTCGCAGCTGAAACCGTGCTGCATGAGGGTGGCGCCGGCTTCGGACAGCATGTCGTAGAGCTGGAACTCTGCATTTTCCGGCTCGGATAGTTTTACGCCCTTGTCTTCGCGGGAAACCAGGGCATATTCGAACAGGTGGTCCGTCAGATTCTTCAGCCGGTGGGTTTTCTGGTCAATTTTATCGATGTAGTCGTAGAGCTGTTCTTCTGTTTTCCAGCGGTGGGATTTCAGGATTTCTGTGTAAAGCAGGATGGAGGTCAGCGGAGTCCGGATGTCGTGGGACATGCTGGTGACCATATCTTTGTTGGCTTTCAGGAGTTTCTGCTCTAGCTTGAACTGATCGCGCAGGGATGCCCGCATACCGTTCAGATCTTCTGCAAGTTCGGAAAGTTCATCACTTCCCTTTACAGTCACTTCGTAATCCAGGTTTCCGGTTTCCAGAATGCCGATTTCATCGCGGAGCTGCTCAATGTATTTAATGACCCTGTTAATTGCAATAAAGACCACCAGAAGGAACAGAATAAATCCGACGGAGATAATGAGTATGCCCCAGAGAATTGATGCGTGGTAGTCATCAGTACCGTATAGAACGGCAATTGCTTTTGCGTCCTTGAATTTCAGTTTGTAGGTTTTACTGATGGACTGGTTCAGCGTGTCGTCGAAGCTGGTCGGATGATCCGGGGCAAAAGAGTCATAAATCGTGGAATTGCTCCGGTAAATGGATACCGAGATGCTTGGGTGCTTTTTGGTAAAGGCCGCAATTTCCTTAATGTCAGAGGTCTTGAGATCATGGGCATCGATATAGTCCTGAAGCTGGCTGACATATTTTGTGTTTCTGTTTTTCAGGCGCTCGGAATAGTGGTCGTAATAGTCGGCCAGCAGGGAGTCTGAGGCCAGCAGCATGAAAAAGGTCGCCACGACGGCAACCAGTGCCGCAATGGCGACGATCACCAGCAGGCGCGTGCGGATGGATTTAATCTTCCGGAATCGGATTTTCAAAGCGGTACCCCTTTCCCCAGATGGTCTTGATATACTGCGGCTTCTCCGGTGACGGTTCAACCGCTACACGCAGCTTCCGGATATGGACCATGACGGTATTGCTGTTGGTGTAGTAATACGGCTCATTCCAGACACTCTCATAGATATTCTGCGCAGAGAAGATTTTTCCCCGGTGCTGTATCAGCAGCAGGAGAATGCGGTATTCAATATCAGAAATAGAAATCTCCTGACCGCCGCGGTAGACTTCATTGTAGCGCGTGCTGATTTTCAGGTCGCCGCATTCAATATATTCATCTTTCTTCATATCCGGGCTCTGCTTTCCCTGATAGGTCTGGTAGCGGCGGATCAGCGCCTTCACGCGTCCCAGCAGCTCCGTATAGGAGAAAGGCTTCGGCAGATAGTCGTCTCCACCGGCCATCAGCCCGATCAGTTTGTCCGATTCCTGTGACTTCGCAGTCAGGAAGAGAACCGGAACATTGGACGTCTTTCGCAGTTCCTCACAGGTCTTGATTCCGGAGATCCCCGGCATCATAATGTCCAGAATCACCAGATCGGTGGCGATATTCAGCTTTTTCAGGCCTTCCGTTCCGTTTTCCGCCTCATCGACGTGATATCCTTCACTTTCCAGAAGAATGCGGACACCCTCGCGGATATCTCTGTCATCCTCTACAATTAATATATTTCCCTGACTCATGGTAAAGTCCTCCTGTAACTCATTCATTCTTCTCTTACTTTATATACTATATGGTCCGTTTCTTAACAGAACCTTAAGTAAGGTCTTAAAAGACATGAAAACACAGGAAAACGCGTACCCCCGGCAGGGGAGTACGCGCATATTTTCAGCCTTATGCTTCATCCACGTTTTTCTTGATATCCATATCCTTTGGCAGGATCAGATTCAGGAAAATCGCGATCAGGAAGACTACAGCAACTACATTGTTGGCAAAAACCGACTGTGCAAGATGTGGAAATGCTTTCCATATATCGATCTCGCTGGTTGACGTGAAGCCGATTCCAATGGCCAGAGACAGCGAAGCAATCGTAATATTTCTCTGGCTGAATCCGCATTTTGCGATCATCTGAATACCAGAAGTCAGAATCGTTCCGAACATCATGATGGTGCAGCCTCCGAGTACAGAGGAAGGCAGGGAGGCAAAAAAGTTACCGACCGGCGGAAGCAGCCCGGCCAGCAGCATGACGCAGGCTCCCGTCATCAGGGTGAAGCGGTTGACGACGCCGGTCATGTTAATCAGGCCGACATTCTGAGAAAAGGAAGTGACCGGCGGGGTTCCGAACAGCGAGGAAATAGCGGATGCATAACCGTCGCAGGCGATGGATCCGGAAATTTCCTTTGTCTTGATATCGCGTTTCAGACCGGCGGAAACGAGAGCGGTGGTGTCTCCGATGGTTTCTGCCGCGGAAACCAGGAAAATGATGCAGGTGGAGAAAACTGCTCCTGCGTGGAATTCCGGTTTGAAAGGGAAGAGATGCGGAACCGCGATAATGCCGCCGGACATAATGGAAGACAGGTTCACCTTTCCCATAATCAAGGAGACGATGTAACCGACGATCAGTCCCACCAGGATGGACAGCTGCTTTTTATACCCTTTTGCCAGACAGGTCCAGAGCAGGCAGGTGATCAGGGTGATGGTGGCGATGATCAGGTTTTCCGCGGAACCGAAGTCTTTCCCGTAGCCGCCGCCGAAGGATCTGGCGCCGACGCTGAAGAGGGAATAGCCGATGGAGGTAACAACGGTTGCCGCAACGATCGGGGAAATCAGGCGGCGCCAGTATTTCGCAAAGAGGCCCAGCGTACCCTCAAAAATTCCTCCGATGAGAACAGATCCGACCACGGCGCCGTAACCGTAGGCCGCGCCGATGGAGCTCAGAACCGCGACAAAGGTAAAGCTGATTCCCATTACGATGGGAAGGCCGGAACCGACGCGGAAATGCGGGTAGAGCTGAATGAGTGTTGCGATTCCCGCAACGAACATGGCATTCTGCAGCAGCATGGCGATCTGGGCCTGGGAAAGTGCCGGATGCGCGGCTGCGGCAATCATGGTGATCGGGGTCAGGTTGGCGACGAACATGGCCAGAACGTGCTGCAGGCCGAACGGAATCGCCTTTCCTACCGGAACGCGGCCGTCCAGCCTGTAGATATTGGCCATGCTGGAAGTAGATTTCTGATGCATAGGAACTCTCTTTCTGGGTGAACAGGATAATAACGATAATGAATCGATTTTATCATGTTTTTGTGGTTCACACCAGAGTTTTTAGGGGCGGTATCCCTGTATTTTCAGTAGACGAAGGCGGCCGGCCGGGTGTAAGATGAAAGAACGTGTTTGAAACGGCATCCAGCCGGCCCGAAAAAGAACACGGCCGCAGGGAACAGGCAGTCTCCTTGCGCGGGTGGATTTTGTCCCTGGATGCAGACATTAGGGAAGAATAAAAAACTACATTTATATAAGGAGTAAATATGGATATACAGAGTATCATTACGCAGGAACTGCAGATCCGGCCGGAGCAGACGCAGGCGGTCATCGATCTGATTGACGGCGGAAACACGATTCCTTTCATCGCGCGTTACCGGAAGGAGGCGACCGGCGGGCTGAATGACGAGCTGTTGAGAAAGTTCGACCAGCGCCTGCAGTACCTGAGAAATCTGGAGGAGCGCAAGGAGGTTGTCCGGGCGTCCATCGAGGAGCAGGGAAAACTGACAAAGGAACTGGCGGAGAAGCTGGAAAAGGCGGAGACGGCGGTTCAGGTGGAGGATCTCTACCGCCCCTACAAGCCGAAGCGCAGGACCCGGGCCATGATCGCCAGAGAAAAAGGACTTCAGCCCCTTGCCGAGTATTTTTTGTCGAAAGAAGAGACGGGCGAGAAGGACCCGATGAAAGAAGCGGAGAAGTTCGTCAATCCGGAGAAGGAAGTTGCGGACGCGCAGACGGCGGTTCAGCTGGCGGAGGATATTATCGCCGGGGATTTCTCGGACGATCCGGATGTCAGAAAATGGATGCGCGGCAATGCGGAGCAGCACGGCGTGATGGAGTCGGAAGCGAAGGATAAGGAAGCTAAGTCGCCATATGAGAATTATTATGAGTACCAGGAGCCGGTGAAGAAGATTCCGTCTCACCGGGTGCTGGCGATCAACCGCGGCGAGAAGGAGAAGTTCCTGAAGGTGAAGCTGGATGTGCCAGAGGATGGCGTTGAGCAGTATGCAGAGAAGAAAATTGCCGGGCTCGGCCGGGAGTCCACCCGTCCTTACATCCGTGAGGCCGCGCAGGATGCCTATAAACGGCTGATTGCACCATCTGTGGAGACAGAAATCCGCGGGGAACTGACAGAAAAGGCAGAGGACGGCGCGATTGAGGTGTTCGGCCAGAATCTCCGCCAGCTTCTGATGCAGCCGCCGATCGCGGGAAAGACGGTGCTGGGCTGGGACCCGGCCTACCGCACGGGCTGCAAGCTCGCTGTGGTGGACCCGACCGGAAAAGTGCTGGCGACGAAGGTCATTTATCCGACCCCGCCGAATAATAAGGTGGAAGAGGCAAAAAGAGAACTGACCAGGATGGTAAAGCGCTGCCATGTCGACGTGATTTCCCTTGGAAACGGGACGGCGTCCAGAGAATCGGAGCAGATTATCGCGGATTTCATTAAGGAAAGCGGGCTTCCGCTGGAATATGCAATCGTCAATGAGGCCGGCGCCAGCGTGTACTCCGCCAGTGAGCTTGCCGCTGAAGAGTTTCCGAATTTTGATGTGGGGCAGAGGAGCGCTGCTTCCATGGCCAGAAGGCTGCAGGATCCGCTGGCAGAACTGGTAAAGATCGATCCGCGGTCGATCGGTGTCGGGCAGTACCAGCACGACATGAATCAGAAAAAGCTCGGAAACGCGCTCTCCACGGTCGTTGAGGACTGCGTAAACCAGGTCGGTGTTGATGTGAATACCGCCTCTGCGGCGCTTCTGGAGTATGTGTCCGGAATCAGCAAAACGGTGGCGAAGAACATCGTTGCCTACCGGGAGGAGAATGGTAAGTTTACCACGCGTAAGGAGCTCCTGAAAGTGCCGAAACTCGGACCGAAGGCCTTCCAGCAGAGTGCCGGATTCCTCCGGATCCGGGGAGGCAGTGAGGTTCTGGATATGACCGCGGTGCATCCGGAAAGCTACAAGCCGGCCAAGGAGCTGCTGAAACTGCTTGGATTCACCGAGGATGACGTGCGTCAGGGAAAGACCAGAACGATCCGGGAAAGCGGACTGAAGGCATCCGGGCTCACGGAGACGCAGCTGGCGGAAAAACTGGGAATCGGTACATATACGCTTCGGGACATCCTGTCCGAACTGGAAAAACCGGGACGCGATCCGCGTGATGAAGTCCAGAAGCCGATTTTAAGAAGCGATGTTCTGACTATGGAAGATCTGGCGCCGGGCATGAAACTGAAGGGAACGGTCAGAAATATCGTTGACTTCGGTGCTTTTGTGGACATCGGTGTGCACGAGGACGGCCTCGTCCATATTTCTGAGATGTGTGATCACTATATCAAGCATCCGCTGGAAGTGGTGAAGGTCGGCGATATCGTGACGGTTTGGGTGAAGAGTGTGGATCTGGAAAAACAGAGAATTGCCCTGACCATGATCAGTCCGGAGCAGAAAAAGAAGCGGGAGCAGCAGAAGGCGGAAGCTGTTTCTGGAAGAGGATCTGGCCGTACATCCGGCAGCGGAAATTCCGGCCGCGGGCGCGGAAAGGGAAACAACCGCGGAAACAGCCGGAATGGCGGAAACAGGGGAAACGGAAAATGCCAGGAAAAA
>JBJFHK010000250.1:0-33901 GCA_051893535.1 Eubacterium sp.
ATATCGGAAGAACTGCTTACGATGCGCCGGAAATCGATAATTCCGTGATTTTCAGTTCTTCAATGGATCATAAGCCGGGTGACATCGTGAAGGTGCACATCGATGCCGCCTTTGACTACGACCTGCAGGGTACAGAAGTGGAAGCATAACAGAAAATATCCGTCTGAACTATTGCTTTCAGGCTTATATACAGAACTTGTCTTCAAAGGTAAATAACAGGAGGAAATGAATATGAATTTACCTAATAAACTTACGATCCTGCGAGTCATCGCGGTTCCGTTCTTTATCGTGTGCTATCTGAAGGGCTTTTTTGCCGCAGCACTGATTATTTTCTGCCTGGCGTCGCTCACGGATATGCTGGATGGAAAAATCGCAAGAGCAAGGAATCTGGTGACGAACTTTGGAAAGATTATGGACCCGCTTGCCGACAAGGTCCTCTGCTACTCTGCTTTTTGTCTGATGATCGGTGACCGGACCATGCCGGCCTGGATGCTGATCGTTATCCTGGCAAGAGAGTTCACCATTGCGGGAATGCGTACGGTAGCGGCCTCTGAAGGTCACGTCATTGCGGCTGCCATGAGCGGAAAGATCAAGACCGTTCTTCAGATGTTCGCGATCATTTTCCTGATCCTGATGCAGGCGCTGACGAAGTTCAGCTTCTATCCGCAGGTCCGCATCCTTGCTTACGTTCTGCTGTATGCATCACTGGTGATGACGGTATATTCCGGAATTGAGTATGTCGTTAAGAATATTAACGTATTTAAAGAATCCAATTAGTGAGTATAATATTAAAGGAGGCCGGAGCAATCCGGTCTTCTTTTTCTGACAAAAGGGAATTTCCAAGGGGAAGAAAGAAGGGAATGCAATTGAAAAGCGCGATTATCAGTGTGGGAACTGAGCTTCTGATGGGCCAGGTGACCGATACAAACGCGGTTTATCTGTCACAGCAGCTGAATGCCATGGGCGTTGACGTGATGTACCGCTACACCGTCGGAGATAATGATGGAAGGCTGTCTGAAGTTCTGGATCTTGCCTTAAAGGACTGCGATCTGGTCATCACGACAGGAGGCCTGGGGCCTACAGAAGATGACATGACCAAGGAAACGGTAACGAAATACATGGGAGACGTTCTGGTTGAGCATCAGCCTTCTAAAGAGGCACTGATGAAGATGGCGGAGGAGCGTCACCATAAATTTACAGAAAACAACATGAAGCAGACGCTGATGCCGACCAGAGCGGAAGTGTTTGATACAGATGCCGGAACAGCACCTGGATTTGCACTTTCTAATGATGCCGGGAAGACTATCGTCTGCCTGCCTGGACCTCCGCGTGAAATGAAGCGTATGTTTGAGCGCCGCGTCCGTCCTTGGCTGGAGCCGAAAACGGACTGTGTAATTTCCTATCAGACTCTCCGTATTTTCGGGAAAGGGGAGTCCCTTGTAGAAACGGAAATTCTGGATCTGATCGATGCACAGACAGACCCGACTATTGCCACCTATGCCCAGGAAGGAGAGTGTTCTGTCCGGGTGGCGTCAAAGAGAAAGACGCTCAAGGAAGCAGAGGATGCATGCCGTGAGGTAAGTAAACAGATCAGGGACCGTGTCGGCGACTACATTTACAGTGATGACGGACGTTCTCTTCCGGAGCTTGTCGGAGAAAAGCTTCTGAAAGACAAGATTACAATTTCCTGCGCCGAGTCCTGCACGGGCGGAATGTTTGCAGCCTGGCTTACGGATATTCCGGGGATTTCCGAAGTGTTCGAGCGCGGAATTGTGACTTACACAGAGCGTGCAAAAATGGAAGAACTCGGTGTCAGTGAAAAGACGATTGCGGAAAAAACAGTGGTCAGCCCTGAGGTTGCGGCGCAGATGGCGGAGGGCCTTCAGAAGAAGACAGGAAGTGACGTCTGTGTATCTGTTACCGGTATCGCCGGGCCTTCAGGCGGAACACCGGAAAAACCGGTCGGTCTGATCTATGTGGGCTGCAGATATAAAGGGACGACGGTGGTAAAGAAGCTTCTGACCCTGAATATGAGCAGAAGCTGGAACAGAAGATACGCGGTCCTGAGCATGTTCGACACCATCAACCGCATGCTGGACGGAAGAGCGGTTCCGGGAAGCGATCATTCAGAAGTTCTGTAAGATTGACTTTGCATACTTCTTATGTTAGGTTTTAGATACCATATATTTCCAGTTTTATCCGCTTGACTAATTCCCAAAATATAGTAGAATGGACATATAGAACAGATGTTCGTTTATACGGAGGTTGAGCATGGCAAAGAAAGCTGCGGCTGACGGCCGCGAAAAGGCGCTGGATGAAGCGCTGAAGAAGATACAGAAACAGTTCGGACAGGGCGCGATCATGAAGATGGGCGATGCAGCAAGCATGAACATCGAAACCATCTCTACGGGATCGATCAGCCTGGACCTGGCTACTGGCGTGGGTGGTGTCCCGCGCGGAAGAATTATTGAGATATACGGACCGGAGTCATCCGGTAAAACTACACTGGCACTTCACATCGTTGCGGAAGCTCAGAAGGCCGGCGGAAAAGCTGCATTCATCGATGCGGAGCATGCACTGGACCCGGTTTACGCGAAGAACCTCGGCGTTCAGATTGATGAACTTCTGGTTTCCCAGCCGGATACCGGTGAGCAGGGATTGGAAATCTGCGATATGCTGGCAAGCAGCGGCGCGATTGATGTCATTGTTGTTGACTCTGTTGCCGCACTGGTACCGAAGGCAGAAATTCAGGGCGAGATGGGGGATTCCCATGTAGGACTTCAGGCCCGCCTGATGTCCCAGGCTTTGAGAAAGCTGACCGGAACAGTAAACAAGTCGAATACCTGTGTGGTATTCATCAACCAGCTGCGTGAAAAAGTCGGCGTAATGTTTGGAAGTCCGGAGACGACTACCGGGGGAAGAGCGCTGAAGTTCTATTCAACAATGCGTTTTGATGTCAGAAGAATTGAGACCATCAAGCAGGGCGACCAGATGCTGGGAAACCGCACCCGTGTAAAGATCGTAAAGAACAAGGTTGCTCCGCCGTTTAAGAAGGCAGAGTTCGATATTATGTACGGAAAGGGAATTTCCAGATCCGGAGATATCCTGGACTGCGCGGTAGATGCGGATATCGTGAAGAAAGCCGGTTCCTGGTACAGTTACAACGGCGAGAGAATCGGCCAGGGACGCGAGAACGTAAAGAAGTATCTGGAAGATCACGCTGAACTGATGGATGAAATCCAGCAGAAACTGATGGAGCAGCTGAAGACACCGGAAGAGGAATTGAGCGGCGAACAGACAGAAGCTCAGAATCCGGATGGTCCGCAGGCATCTCCTGCAGAAACAGGGGACATGGCAGATGATGCCGAGGATGAAATCATCGCGGATGAAGACGGTGTAATCGTAGAGTAATATGATTTTTCGGAGACCTGCTTTCAACAGACAGGAAGCAGACACAGCCGGATGGCCGGTCAAACCATTTTCATGAGATTTCAGGAGATCCTTCAGATAAAATAATTTCCTGCCGATCTCGATTTTATCATTGACAATGCGGGCATCACATGCTATCCTAACAGAGTTAGACCGCACGGTAAAGGTTTTAAATGTGTGCCGATGCGGCGCACTACCTGAAAAGGCGAGACTGGAAAGAGGAGGTAACATATGTACGCAGTAATCGAGACTGGCGGAAAGCAGTACAGAGTTCAGGAGGGAGATATCCTGGACGTTGAAAAGCTGGGCGTTGAAGCCGGTGAAAAGGTTGAGTTCGATAAAGTCCTGGTTCTGAGCGATGACAACGGCATGAAGGTCGGCACACCGTATATCGACGGCGCAAAGGTCGAGGCTGAGGTCGTTGAGAACGGCAGAGCAAAGAAGGTTATCGTATTCAAGTATAAGGCTAAGAAAGACTCTAAGAAGAAGCAGGGTCACAGACAGTCTTACACAAGAGTAGAGATCAAGAGTCTCGGCGGACAGTCTGCAGCTCCTGCAGCTAAAGCTGAGAAGAAGGTTTCCTCATCCATGAAGAAGGATGAGCTGATTGCTTACGCAAAAGAGCATAACATCGACATCGATGAGAAGTCCACAAAGAGCGTTATCATCGAGACGATTGAAAATGCAGAGAAATAGTTGATTGTCATTCAGTTAGGAGGTGTCTGATCCATGTCAAGTAAAAAGGGAGTAGGAAGTTCCAAGAACGGCCGTGAGTCCGAGTCCAAACGTTTGGGCTGCAAGGCTGGTGACGGTCAGTTCGTATCTGCAGGAAGCATCCTCGTTAGACAGAGAGGTACACATCTGCATCCTGGAATCAATGTAGGTATCGGCGGAGATGATACATTGTTTGCCAAGATCGACGGAGCGGTCAAGTTCGAGAGAAAGGGCCGTGACAAGAAGCAGGTAAGTGTTTACCCGAAGGAAGCTTAATTAACGATAAGTACCAAGCCCCCTACAGCATGTAGGGGGCTTGCTGTTTCTAAACGGGAAGAAAACTGGAGGCGGAAGATATGTTCGTAGACAGAGCGAAAATTACAATTGTATCAGGTAAAGGCGGTAACGGTGCTGTATCTTTCCGCAGAGAGCCATTCGTCCCGGAGGGAGGTCCGGACGGAGGCGACGGCGGAAAAGGCGGGGATGTCATTATTCAGGCAGACAGCGGACTGCGCACCCTGATGGATTTCAAATATAAAAAGAAGTATACAGCGGAGAATGGTCAGGACGGAATGAAGAAGAAGCGCTTCGGGAAAGCCGGACAGGATCTGGTGATCCGCGTTCCACAGGGAACGGTTGTCATTGATCAGGCAAGCGGCCTGATCATGAAGGATCTGACAAAGCCGGGAGAATCATTTGTCGCAGCAAAGGGCGGAAAGGGCGGAAAGGGAAATGTACACTATAAAAACTCTATTCGCCAGGCACCGAATTTTGCAGAAGCCGGAGATCCGGGGAAGGAAAGAGTCATTCTGCTGGAGCTGAAGATGATCGCGGATGTCGGCCTGGTCGGATTTCCAAATGTCGGAAAATCCAGTCTGCTGGCAGCGGCAACTCATACTTCTCCGAAAATAGGAAACTATCATTTCACAACCCTGACCCCGAATCTGGGTGTTGTAAAATTCCCGCAGACAAGCTTTGTCATGGCAGATGTAGCGGGAATCATTGAAGGAGCTCATGAAGGGCTGGGTCTGGGACTGGAATTTCTCAAACATATTGAGAGAACCAAGGTGCTGATCCATGTTGTCGATGTTTCCGGAAGTGAAGGAAGAGATCCGCTCGATGATTTTGATAAAATCATGAAAGAACTGAAAGAGTACGGCCACGGCATTATGAAAAAACCGATGCTAGTCGCGGCGAATAAGATTGATCTCCTCGGAGGCGAGGACAGTGAAGAGTATTTGAAGTTCAAAGAAGCGGTAGAAAAACAGGGTTATCCGGTTTATCCGCTTTCCGCACCGATTCACTACGGTCTGAAAGAACTGATGCAGGCCGCACTGAATAAGGTGAACGAGGTCAATGCCAATCCGCCGGAAATCGATGAACGCGAGTACTTCGACTTTGAGAAAGATGATCATGATCCGGATTATCGTGTCGTCCGAGTCTATAAAGACGGAGATGTGTATGTTGCTGAAGGAAAGCAGCTGACCAAGATTTTCAACTCGACCAACTTCAACGATTTCGGATCACTCCGTTATCTGTATAAGTATGTGGAAAACAGCGGCGCTATTAAAAAGATGAAGGAAATGGGACTTGAAGAAGGAGATACCATCCGGATCGAGGATTATGAATTCGAGTATGAGGAAGAGTTTCAGGAGTAGCCGTTAATTTTCGCATCGAGGAGCAGCAAAAATTATGGGAAACAACAGACTATCAGAAAAAGAATGCTATGAATTGTTCCGGGAATATAAGACTCCGGAGCATATCAAGCTGCACTGCCGGGCGGTTAGCGACACGGCGGTGGTTATTGCTGATCAGCTGAATCAGCATGGATATCATTTTGATCTGGAACTCATCCGGGTCAGCGGTCTTATCCACGATGTGGTGCGTCTTCAGGAGCCTCACGCGGAAAACGGCGCTAAAATCCTGGAAGGCCTGGGATATAATCAGGAAGCGGAAATCGTAAGAGGACATATGCACCACCGTCTGATCTCCCTGAAGGGCGCGACAGAACTGGATATGGTCTGCATCGGTGATCGTCTGGTGAAGGAGCATGCCTATGTCGGTCTGGATGAACGCATGGATTACCTGATTCATAAGAAAGGTGAGAATCCGGAGAGAACACGGCGGATCCTGGAGGGGAAGAAAGAAATCCGCAAATTTATGGATGAAGTGGAAGCGGTGATCGGCTGCACGATCGACTCTCTGTTTCAGCCATCTCTGGATGAACTCTTCAAGCAGGTCGAGAAGCCGGCGCAGTACATCGGCGGTGAGACAAATATGATCCGCAAGGATCCAGAAGATGTTTCACTCCGCTTCGGATTTGCCTTTCCGGATCTCTATGAAATCGGCATGTCTTATATGGGACTTCAGATTCTCTACGGACTGACCAATTCTTATCCGGGTATTTATTGTGAGCGAGTATTTGAACCGGCGCCGGATATGCGGGATCTGATGAAAAAATATAATTTTCCTCTGTTTACGCTTGAGACGCATACACCGGTGAACAAGCTGGATGTGTTTGGCTTTACCCTTCAGTACGAGATGAGTTTTCCGACCATCCTCGATATGCTGGATCTGGCCGGTATCCCACTGAAAAGGGAAGACCGCACAGATGAAGACCCACTGATCGTTGCCGGAGGTCCATGTGCCTTCAATCCGGAACCTCTTGCGGACTTTTTCGATCTGTTCATGGTGGGCGATGGAGAAGAAGTCCTTCCTTACGTTCTTCAGGAATACGAGAAAGCGAAGCAGAATCACGAGACAAAAGAAGACTATCTCAAGAGGATTTCCGGCATGGACGGCATCTATATTCCGCAGTTCTATGAGCCGGTATACGGAGAGGATGGAAGGATCACAGAAATCAGGAAAAAATGGGACGGTGCACCGGATCACGTGAAAAAGGCGCTGATCCCGGACGTGGACAAGCTCCCTTTCCCGGAAAATCCGATTGTGCCGATTATTAAAACCGTTCATGACCGTGCAGTGGTTGAAACCTTCCGCGGCTGCTCCAGAGGATGCCGCTTCTGCCAGGCCGGCATGATTTACCGTCCGGTAAGAGAAAGGAGCGAAGAAACGATTCTCAAACTTGCGGAAAATCAGGTGGAGAACACCGGACATGATGAACTGTCCATCCTGTCTCTTTCCACCAGCGATTATTCGAAGTTTGAATCTCTTGCCACAAATCTGATGGATTTCTGCGGATCGCATAACACTTCGCTGTCACTTCCGTCACTCCGTCTGGATTCCTTCTCCTTTAATGTATTGAATGAGATTCAGAAATATAAGAAGTCGGGACTGACTTTTGCGGTAGAGGCGGGCTCTCAGCGGCTCCGCGATGTAATCAATAAAGGAATCACGGAAGAAGATATTTATGATGCGGTAGAGCAGGCTGTTCATCTGGGATGGAGAAGAATCAAGCTCTACTTTATGGACGGCCTTCCGACAGAGACAAATGAAGACTTTGACGGAATGGCGGAGATCAGTAAAAATATCATGCGGATTTTCAGGGAATCCGGAGAACACGGACGGCTGAATATTACGGTCAGCGTATCTAATTTTGTGCCGAAGGCACACACACCGTTCCAGTGGATGGCCCAGCCTTCCACTGAGGAATTCCATGAAAAACATATTTACCTGGAAAAAATTCTGCATATCAAGGGAGTAAATTTAACCTATC
Organism: Eubacterium sp.; assembly: GCA_051893535.1. Lineage (GTDB taxonomy): Bacteria > Bacillota > Clostridia > Peptostreptococcales > Anaerovoracaceae > Aminicella. Next base: position 7,820 of record JBJFHK010000250.1, read on the forward strand.
ACGAAGATATCGTGAGCACTTGCGAGGCGATTTTTGCCAGAGGAGACCGAAGATGCGCAGAACTTCTGCTGAAGCTTCATGAAGGAGGATGCCTGCTGGACGGCTGGACAGAATACTTCAAGAAGGATGTCTGGCAGAAGACTCTTGCAGACTGGGATGTGAACTATAAGTTCTACACGGAGAGGCAGCGTGATTTCGACGAAATCCTGCCCTGGGATCTGATTGAATCCGGAGTTTCCAAAAGCTATCTGAAACTGGAAGCGCAGCGGGCCGAAAAAGCGCAGGTTACGCCGGACTGCAGAAATGGCTGCACAGGATGTGGAATCGGGAGACGAACAGACTGCCCGCTCGGGGGAATCTACGCGGGCAGAAAAGCCAGTGAAACGAAAATGAATTAGAGAGGAATGCCATGAATAAATACGTCTTGTTCTTCGCGAAAGAAGGATACAGTAAATACACCTCGCATCTGGACATGCTGCGGTTATTCAAGCGCGCGTTCAGAAGGGCCGGCATTGCACTCAGCTACAGTCACGGCTTTAATCCGCATCCGCAGATGAGCTTTGCCCAGCCGCTTTCGCTGGGGTATGCGGCTGACAGAGAAATGCTGGAGTTCGGAACGGATGAGCTTTATGATCCGGAAGAAATCCGGACACGTCTTAAGGGCCGGCTTGCGGAGGGGATGTCTGTTTCAGGAGTTCTGCCGGTCCATGAGAAAAAGGCACTTGCTGGACAGGTCAGCAGCGCGGATTATGAAATTCTGATTCCGGTACCGTATTATGACCGTGATTATGATCAGATAATCGATAGTTTTCTCGCGCAGGATCAGATTCTGGCCATGAAGCGTCAGAAAAAATCGAAAGAGCTGAAGGAAATCGATATCCGGGGAAAAATCCGCGCTCTTCAGGCGGTTCCTTCGGAGGGAAGCGAAGGAATTGGCATTCTGAAGAAGAACCTGCTTCAGCTGAATGCAGAGCTGGATTGTGGAAGCCAGTCCAATCTGAGTCCGGAACTTCTGATTACGTCATTCCTGAAGTTTGCCGATCTGGATATTCCGCGGTATCGGGTTGAGGTCTGCCGGAAATGCATGCATTTTCCTGAGGGAACGGAGATGGAAAAAGAGTACGGCGGAATGCGCGGTTAAACGGCAGGGGCCTGCTGGCATCCCTTTTGATATTATCCGTGCTCTATATTCCTTTCTGTGTTTTATCTTTTCCCTGTTGACTTCCTCATAGAAGGACGTTATGATGATGGAATATATTGGAAATCATTGTGCGGTAGATGGAGGTTGAGAAAGAAAACATGGAACAGAAAATAAGGCAGCTGAAACGCTGGAAACAACAGCATCATAAAACGCTTATCATTACAGCAGCGATCATATTTCTGATCGCTGCTTTTGCGTTTTTTGTGCTGAACGGGAAAAGCGGGACAATTCCCGAATCTAAAGCTGGCGGAAACAATGCGGTGCAGGAAACATCGCTGGAAGGCGATGGGGAAGAGATGAAGGAGAGTGCAACATCGAAAGTATTCGTGGATATCGCCGGAGCAGTAAAGAAACCTGGCGTATATGAAGTGGATGCGAATGTGAGAATGTTTGAAGTGGTGGATAAGGCGGGAGGTCTTACAAAAGAAGCGGACACATCCCTGATGAATCTGGCTGAGCGTGTCTCGGACGGAATGAAGATTGTAATTCCTTCTAAAGGGACGGCTGTATCGAATGCGCCGGACCAGTACTCTGTTCCCGGGCAGAGCGGATCTGGCGGGAGTTCGGACGGAAATGCTGCGAGAAGCAGCTCTTCTGGCGGATTGGGTTCACAGAATTCGGATCTTGTGAATATCAATCAGGCGGATCTTCTGCAACTGCAGAAGATAAATGGTGTTGGTCCGGTAACGGCAGAGGCGATCAAAGCATACCGTGAAGAACATGGCCTCTTCCAGAAGAAAGAGGATCTGAAAAAGGTGAGGGGAATCGGAGATAAGACCTTTGAGAAAATCAAAGATCATATTACCCTGTAATTTCTGGCGGGAGGCTGGCTTGATGTATGATTATGCATGAATATACGATGCAAGACGGTGATGTATAAATATGCAAATAGAAAATTGGCCGAGCACGCGTAATGAATATGTGTGTATATTCGATGAATAAACAGATAAAAGGGAAGGATAGGGAGGTGCAGGTGAAAATGCAATTAGACGATGCGGCACACATTCCAAGGATATGGCGCGGCCGGCTGTCTGAAATATGTATCTGCGCTCCCGTTGTGTATGCGTGGATTATGGTATACCAGAATGAAATTATATATGTATTCACAAGGCAGAAGGGTGATGGGAAAGAAGGGAGAGTGATCTTATGCGAATTCAGGAATGCAGCAAGAAGAAATCTGGCCCCGATGGATCAGCTGCGATCAGGAGAATTTGTTTTCCGGGCGGATCGGGTGAGTTCTCGCAGGTGGAACTGCTGAGACACCTATCTGCATCTGAGATGATCGGGTGCAGGTATTTCTGCGATGCGTTAAAAATATATGCAGAGTGCCTTCAGGAGCGGGCCGCCTGCGTTCTGCAGAATGATGTCTACCCTGAGCTGTCAGAGATCTACGAGACATCTGATGTCTGCATTGAGACGGCGATTCGCAGATGGATCGTACGGTCATGGAAGAGTCCGGAGATGAGGCGGTTTTTCTTTGAAAGCACAAATGGAGAAATTACCAGGCGTCCCACAACCAAAAGACTGCTTCACCTCATGGCGCGGTCACTGGTTTTCGGGGAGTTTCAGAGATGGAACCGCCAGGAAAACCGCGGTATTCTGGCCGGAAATGATTTACTGGTACATAAACAGAAGCTGCAGTCTGCATCCGGAGAGGAAAAAATGCCGGTGCGGTACTATAGCAGCGCGAGCAGCGCGCGCCGCAGAAAGAAAGGCGAAACACTTCCTTTTTATATGCGGGATTGTGGCAGAACTGCTTGTACTTCGGACAAAGTCGGCGAGCCGTGAAGAAAGACTTTCTTTCTGATGCTGCATCCATCAGGCCCGGAAGGCCGCGATGACAGCGGGAGGCTTTTCAGCTGTTTCTTCGTCCGGCAGGGTTTTGAAGACGATGAGGGACTGGAAATTTCTGGAGTTTACGGTTTATCATATCCGGCTGTGGTATAATAGCATGTAATATGCAAGAAAGAGGTGAAACACTTGGTAACAAAGGAACAGATCAACAGGATCAATGAGCTTGCGCATAAGTCCAAGTCTGTCGGACTGACAGCGGAAGAACGCGAGGAGCAGAAGCTGCTGAGAAGGGCCTATATCGATGCGTTTAAGGAGAATCTCAGAGCGCAGCTGGACCGGATTGAAATCGTCGATGCGCCGGCTGAAGAAGAGCGTGTAGTAGAAGAAGAAAAAATTGAAGTTGATACTCTCCAGTAAGTGTATCCGATGACGGGAAAAATACAGATGCCTGAGACGCAGAATGCAGTGCGTTTCTGGCATCTTTTTCCATTTCCATATATTTTTTATAGGTTTTTTCGGTTTTCGCGATTTTTTTGGGTTTTAAGGGTTTAACCGGACGCGGAATAAGGTATAAGCAACAAGGTACAAATGAAGTACACAAAGTACTTTAAATATAAAGTGCTTCAGGAGGGAGATTAATCAAGATGAGCGAAACCAGAAGAGTATATATGGACTATTCCGCGACGACACCAGTCAAGAAGGAAGTCCTTGATAAGATGATTCCATATTTCACCGAGAACTTCGGCAACCCGTCCAGCCTCTACACCATTGGTCTGGAAGCCAAGGCTGCTGTAGAAAAGGCAAGAGCACAGGTTGCACACCTGATTGGCGCAGAGCCTTCCGAAGTATTCTTTGACGGCGGCGGCAGTGAATCCGACAACTGGGTGCTGGAGTCTGTCGCAGACCAGCTGAAGAATAAGGGAAGACATATTATTACATCCCAGATCGAGCATCACGCAATTCTGCATACCTGTGAGTATCTGGAAAAGCACGGATTTGAAGTCACCTATCTTCCGGTTGACAAGGAAGGATTTGTCAGCCCGGATGATTTGGAGAAAGCGATCCGCCCGGATACAATCCTGGTGAGCATCATGTTTGTAAATAACGAGATCGGTACCGTTGAACCGATCAAGGAACTGGCTGCTGTTGCGCACAAGCACGGCATCCTGTTCCATACAGACTCTGTACAGGCCCTGGGAAATGTTCCGATCGATGTCAGAGATCTGGACGTAGATTTCATGTCCTTCTCCTCTCATAAGATCTATGGACCTAAGGGAGAGGGCGGAATGTTCATGAAGCACGGCGACCGCATCACAAGCTTCATCCACGGAGGAGCTCAGGAAAACGGAAAACGTGCCGGCACAGAGAACCTGGCAGGTATTGTCGGATTCGGCGCAGCTGCAGAACTTGCTGAAAAGAATCTGGAAAAGCACAGAAAACACTGCAGTGAACTCAGAGACTATCTGATGGACCGTATTCTGAAGGAGATTCCAGACTGCGTGGCAAATGGCCCGACAGACCATTCCAAGCGTCATCCTGGAAATGCCAACATCACGTTCAAGCGTATCGAGGGAGAATCCATTCTTCTGCTGCTCGACAGCATGGGAATCGCAGTATCCACAGGATCTGCATGCTCTTCCAAGAGTCTGGATCCGTCCCACGTTCTGACCGCTATTGGTGTTGATCCGGAGACCATTCACGGATCCATCCGTTTCACGGTCGGCGACTTTACAACGAAGGAAGATATTGACTACGTTGTAGACTGCATGAAGAAGGTTGCAGAGCGTCTGCGCGGAATTACAATGCTGTAAAAATCAATGCAGGTGTTTATTACCCTTCAAGATAGTGTATAATTGCTGTGGAAATGAAGAACGCCGGAGCTCCGGTGTCCGGCATTATCATATAAAGTAGAAACATAGAGAGGAAGTAACGATATGGGATTATATAACGATACAGTAATGGATCACTTCATGCACCCGAGAAATGTAGGAGAAATCCCGGATGCAGATGGTACAGGAATCTACGGAAGCCCGGCCTGCGGAGATATGATGCAGGTTCAGATCAAGGTTGATGATAACGATGTTATCACAGACTGTAAGTTCAAGACATTCGGCTGCGGAAGCGCAATCGCTTCTTCCAGCATGGCAACTACAATGGTTATCGGCCAGAAGGTTGAGGATGCTCTGAAGATCACCAACAAGGCAATTGTAGACAAACTGGGCGGACTGCCGAACATCAAGCTGCACTGCTCCGTACTTGCCGAGGATGCTCTGAAGCATGCGATTTACGACTATGCGCAGAAGCACGGCAAGCACTACAAGGAGCTGGAAGGCTTTGATCCGGATGACCACGGCACAGCTCCGGACGATGTTACTCATCTGTAAACAATCGGAAAACTGAACAGAAGAGAAAATTCTGTCTGTATACTGTGAGAAGATTAAAAGGATATTTACCGCTGTTGGGTAAATATCCTTTTTTTATGCTATACTTTTATACGTATCCTCTGACAAAAAGTAAAATGGCAGGGGGAGAAAACGGCTTCTGACTCAGCATCAGAAGGCGTCTGAATCAAAAATGAAGTATTACCAATCGATTGGTTTTGTATATATAGAAAATGATTCGTATAGAAAATATCATTTAAATTGCATTGAGAATGGAGTATATGCATCATGGCATTTGACTATAAAGAACTCGCGAAACAGGCAGAGAGCGAATATGAACGATGGATGAAAGAGACGGAGGACAACCCGAGATTCCACAGGGAATTAGAGGCTCTTCAGGGGAATGAGGAGGAGATTACGGATGCGTTTTACAAACCACTCCGTTTTGGAACCTCAGGGCTCCGCGGCATTCTGGGGCCTGGAACCAACCGCATCAACCTGTACACGGTCAGAAGAAGTTCGCAGGGGCTTTCTGACTATCTGAATGAAACAAAAGAAAACCCAAGCGTAATCGTCTCCTATGACAGCCGCCGTCAGTCACGTTTCCTCGCGGAAGAAACGGCTGCCGTGCTGAACGGAAACGGAATCCGGACCTATATTTTCAGAGAGCTGACTCCGGTCAGTGTCCTTTCCTTCGCAATTCGGGAGATGCACGCGACCATGGGGGTCATGATCACCGCCAGCCACAATCCGAAGATCTATAACGGCTATAAGGTCTACAACAGCGAGGGGTATCAGGTGATCGGCGATGAACCGGGAAAAATCCTTGCGGCCATCGACCGTCTGGACTATTTTTCAGGAATTAAATATAAAAAGGACGAAGGAATAAAGAAAGTCCCGGAAAAAATCAAGGAAAGCTTTATCCGAAGAATTGCGGATGACTGGATGCCTCTCGATTCTGAAATGATGAATCATCTGAAGACGATCTACACGCCGCTGAACGGTACCGGTGCCCGTTATGTGCCTTCTGTATTCAACTGCATCGGCTATCTGAACCACACGATTGTCCGCGCACAGGAATATCCGGATCCGGAGTTTACCACCTGTCCTGCACCGAATCCCGAGAAAATTCTCGCCTACGATGAAGGATTTAAAGTTCTGGATCAGGAGGGAGGAGATATTATCATCGCAACAGATCCGGACGCTGACCGGGCAGGAGCTGCGCTTTACCACGACGGCATGAGGAGCATACTGACCGGCAACCAGCTCGGTGTCCTCATGCTGGATTACCTTTGTCACATCCGCCCTCCAAGAGAGGGCCAGTTCGTCGTAAAGAGCATCGCGACTTCGCCGATGGTCTCTCTGATGGCGGAAAAATACGGCTTTACGGTGATCAATACCCTGACCGGCTTCCGTTACATCGGCGATATTGTAAGCCGCCTGAAACAGGCCGGGCAGGAGGACCGCTTCTATTTCGGCTTCGAGGAGAGCAACAGCTTTCTGATTTCTCCATTCCTCTGCGAGAAGGATGGAATCAGCGCGTCGGTTCTGATTGCAGAAGTCGCGGCCTTCCACAAGGCGCAGGGAAAGGACCTGGTCGACCGTCTGAACGAACTCTACCAGGAATTCGGCGTCTGCAGTGACAAACAGAGAAGCTATACCTTCAGCGGAGCCAGAGGCCAGGAGACCATGAAGAAGATTATGCAGTACTTCCGGCAGAATTCATCCGAACGATTCGGAGACCGCAGGGTAGAAAGACGCATCGATTATATGCATGAAGAAGGTTTTCCAAGCGCGGATGTGATGGAATACGATTTCGATGACGGAAGCCGCCTGATTATCCGCCCGAGCGGGACAGAAGCCAAACTGAAAGTCTATTCCTTTGAAACCTGCGATTTCTCCGGCGTTGAGCGCGAGGTGGTGCGAATTATTGAAAGATTTAAAGAGGTATAGTATACTAACAGATGTACTGCCGCGTGGATAGTGCTGACGGACAGCATATCTGCGGGCACAAACTTGAGAAGAAATAAAGAGGTAACTATCGATGGAAAAGTTAGGGTTGAATGAAATCAGAAAGATGTTCCGCGACTTTTACGTCAGCAAGGGACATTATCCGGGAAAGAGCGCGTCTCTGATCCCGAAAAATGATAAGTCGCTGCTCATCATCAATTCCGGTATGGCTCCGCTGAAGCCGTATTTTCTTGGTGTGGAGACTCCGCCGAAAAAGAGAATGACAACATGCCAGAAGTGTATCCGTACGGACGATATTGAAAACGTCGGAATCACCGCCCGCCACGGCACATTCTTTGAGATGATGGGAAACTTTTCCTTCGGTGATTATTTTAAAGAAGAATCTCTGAACTGGGGATGGGAATTCCTGACAAAGGAGCTGAAAATTCCTGAAGATAAGCTCTGGGCAACGGTTTACCAGGATGATGATGAAGCCGTTGAAATCTGGAAAAAGATCGGCATGCCGGCAGACCGTATCGTCCGCCTGGGGAAGGACGATAACTTCTGGGAAATCGGTCTCGGTCCGTGCGGTCCGTGCTCTGAGATTTACTATGACAGAGGACCGGAATTCGGCTGCGGAAAGCCGGACTGCAAACCGGGATGCGACTGCGACCGCTATATGGAGGTTTGGAACCACGTATTCTCCCAGTTCGACAAGCAGGAAGACGGAACATACAAGCCGATGGAGCATCCGAACATTGATACCGGCATGGGACTTGAAAGAATCGCATGCGTCATGCAGGGTACCGATTCTATCTTTGATGTTGACACCATCCGCCACATTCTGAACGGAGTTGTTGAGATGAGTGGTGTTCCGTATGAAGCGGGAAACCGTCAGAACGACATTTCCATCAGAATCGTAACCGACCATCTTCGCAGCATGGTCTTCATGATCGCAGACGGAATTCTGCCGTCCAACGAGAGCAGAGGATATGTCCTGCGCCGTATGATCAGAAGAGCATCCCGTCACGGAAGACTCCTGGGAATCGAAGGAAAGTTCCTGGCGAAGCTCGCTGACAAAGTCATTGAAATTTCCGGTGATGCTTATCCGGAACTCGTTCAGCAGCAGGATTACATCAAGCGTGTCATCACGACAGAAGAGGGTAAGTTTGAGGAGACCCTGGGACAGGGAACAGAAATCATCAACGGATATATCGAGGAGCTCAAGGCTGCCGGAAAAACGGTCATGGATGGTGAAGAGGCATTCAAGCTGTACGACACTTATGGATTCCCGATTGAGCTGACCCAGGAAATTCTGGCAGATGCCGGCATGACCGCAGATGTCGAAGGCTTCCATAAGAATATGGAGGAACAAAAAGAACGCGCAAGGGCAGGACAGAAAGACACCTCCGGTGAGGCCTGGAAGGAAAAGGCAATGCCGAAGGATCTGCCGGACACAGAGTTCACCGGATACGATGAGCTGCAGTCTGAAGCAGAGATTGCAGCAATATACGCTGACGGAGAGCCTGTGGACAGGCTTTCCGAAGGAGACCGCGCGGATGTTTATCTTGACCGGACACCGTTCTATGCAGAAAGCGGCGGACAGGAGTACGATACAGGAAAGATCAGCTGCGGCGATTCTGTCATGAAGGTTCTGAACGTCCAGAAGAAGAACGGACTTTACCGTCACGAAGTAGAAGTTCAGCAGGGTGAATTCAGGAAGGGCCAGCGTGTATATGCATCTGTTGATGCTGCAAGAAGACATGCAGGCGCAAGAAACCACAGTGCTACACATCTTCTCCAGAAAGCTCTTCAGGAAGTACTGGGAGATCATGTCAAGCAGGCGGGCTCCAAGAACAATGCAGACGAGCTGCGCTTTGACTTTACGCACTTTGAGCCGATGACAAAGGAAGAACTGCAGAAGACAGAAGATCTGGTCAATGAAAAGATCCTGGAGTTCCTGCCGGTTGAAACCGAAGTCCTTCCGATTGAAGAGGCAAAGAAGAAGCACGCAATGATGCTGTTCGACAGCAAATACGGCGACAAGGTCAGAGTCGTCAGCATGGGCGGCTGGAGCGTAGAGTTCTGCGCAGGTACACATGTACCGAACACAGGAATGATCGGAGCTTTCCATATCCTGAGCGAAAGCGGCGTTGCATCTGGCGTCAGAAGAATCGAAGCGGTAACCGGAACCGGAGTGCTGAAGAGAGCAGAGCAGTATGAACAGCTGGCACAGGAGACTTCCGAGATCTTAAAGACCAGACCGGAAAGCCTGGTGAAGAGAGCCGGAGAGTTCATGACTGAACTGAAGGATGCGGAGCATGAACTGGATGCTGTAAAGAAGGAACAGATGGGAAGCGGCGCCGAAGATCTGATGAAAAATGCAAAAGAGATCAACGGAGTCAAGCTGGTAACCGGAAAGCTGGATGGAGCGTCCATTGACGACCTCAGAACGGCAGCAGACCAGATCAAGGCGGCAGGGGTTCCGTCTGTCATGGTTCTTGCTTCTGTAAATGACGGAAAGGTTACCATGGTTGTCGGTGTTACCGATGATCTGACTGACCGTTTCAATGCCGGAAAACTGATCAAGCCGATTGCAAAAGAAGTGAAAGGCGGCGGCGGCGGAAAAGCTGATCTGGCTCAGGCCGGCGGAAAAGATCCGAGTGGTCTTGAGAATGCATTCAAGACAGCGGAAACCCTTATTTCATAGGGATTGCGGTATTTCAGCTTGCAGGAGGCTGGAAGGAATAGTATAATTATTTCAGGAGGATGAATTATGGACAGAAAGACAATTTTGTTTGATGCTGGAAAGACGCAGAAGAAGACGACAAAGCAGATTCTGGAGTCTGTATATGATGCTCTGGAAGAAAGGGGATATAACGGCATCGATCAGATGGTTGGATATATTTTGTCTGGCGATCCGTCCTACATTACGAGCCATAACAACGCCAGGCTGATGATCAGCAGAATCGACCGTGACGAGCTCGTAGAGGAGATCCTGAAAGAATATCTGCAGAAATAACGGAACACCAGAATGGCAGGTTTTTTTGACCTGCCATTATTGTTTTTGAGGAGTGTATGAGAAAAATAGGTTTGGATGTCGGCGACCGCACAATCGGGGTTGCCGTAAGTGATCCGCTCGGAATCACCGCGCAGGGCGTTACGACGATCGAACGCGTCGGAATCAGAAAAGATGCGGGAAAAGTTCTTGATTATGTAAAAGAATATGACTGTGATACAATCGTCATGGGACTTCCGCTGAGCTTAAACGGTGATGAGAGTGAACAGACGCAGAAAATCCGGGATTTCCGGACTATGCTGGAAAACAAGATGAGAAGTACGGCAATGAAGGGGATTACCGTAGAGTGGCAGGATGAACGCCTGACTACCGTTCAGGCAGAACGTGTCCTGATCGATGCGGACCTGAGCCGGAAGAAGAGGAAAACCGTCATCGACAAGCAGGCAGCAGTGATTATTCTGCAGACCTGGCTGGACCAGCAGTCACGCGGATAGCAGCCTGCGCGTCTTTTTTGTCAAAGAAGAAAAGCGGGCGGGATGATATACAATATACAATTATAGTTTCGAGTATGGATTAGTATTGGGAGGGTATGAAGTACAATGAAAAAAGTTGGAATTATCATGGGAAGCGACAGTGATCTGCCGGTAGTGGAAAAAGCAGCAGCAGTTCTGGATGACCTTCAGGTTCCCTATGAAATGCACGTTTATTCTGCACACAGAACACCGGATGAGACCAGAGAATTTGCTGAGCATGCAAAGGAAAACGGATTCGGAGTCATTATCTGCGCAGCAGGAATGGCTGCACATCTGGCAGGCGTAGTCGCAGCATCAACGACCCTTCCGGTCATCGGAATCCCGATCAAGTCCACGGTGGAAGGTATGGACGCGCTTCTGGCTACGGTCATGATGCCGAGCGGTATTCCGGTTGCAACCGTTGCAATTAACGGATCCAAGAACGCCGCTTACCTGGCTGCAGAGATGATTGCGATCAGCGATCCGGATCTGGCAGACCGTCTGCATAAGGCACGCGAAGAGGGAAAATTAAACGTCCTGAAGAAGAACGCGGCAGTAGAAGAGAAGTTTAATCATTAACGATTAAATAGATATTGTATTTTGGTTTTTAGAAACAGGGAGACGCGGATGAGTAACTTACATGAAGAATGCGCAGTATTCGGCATTTACGGGCAGCACACAGAAGATGTTGCCAGAACCGTCTACTACGGATTGTACGCGCTGCAGCACAGGGGGCAGGAAGGCTGCGGCATCGTAGTGAACGACGATGGCCTCTTTACCACCTATAAAGACAGGGGACTGGTCAGTCAGGTGTTTAACAAGCAGAACCTGAACTCGCTGGGCCTCGGTCAGGCGGCGATCGGACACTGCCGCTACGGCACAACCGGTTCCGGAGACAGAAATAACGTTCAGCCGATTGTGGTCAATCATCATAAAGGAAGAATGGCGATAGCCCATAACGGAAATCTGGTTAATGCTTTTGAGCTCCGTCAGGAGCTGGAACTGCAGGGCTCGATTTTCCATACAACTTCGGATACGGAAGTCATTGCCTATGTGATCACAAAAGAACGAATCGAGTGCGGTTCTATTGAGGAAGCGGTCAGTCATGCAATGGATAAGATCGATGGCGCTTACTCGCTGATCATCATGTCGCCGGCGAAGATGCTTGCTGCACGTGATCCCTACGGATTCCGCCCGCTCTGTTTCGGAAAGCGCGAGGACGGAACCTATGTTGCGGCATCAGAAACCTGCGCTCTGGATGCAATTGGTGCAAAATATATCAGAGATGTCGAGCCTGGTGAAATTGTTGTCTTTGACGGCACAGAAGTCAGAAGCATCAAGACGCACTGCAAGGAGAAGCCGCATAAAATGTGCATCTTCGAGTATCTGTATTTTGCCCGTCCGGATTCCGTTATTGAAGGCAAGAGCGTCCATGAGGCGAGAGTCCGCGCAGGAGCGCTCCTGGCTATGGAACATCCGGTAGAGGCGGATGTCGTCGTCGGCGTTCCGGATTCCGGACTCGATGCAGCCATTGGATATTCCAAGCAGTCCGGCATTCCTTATGGAATGGGATTCATCAAGAATAAGTATATTGGAAGGACCTTTATCGCTCCGGGTCAGAAGAACCGTGAAGACAAGGTCAGAATCAAATTGAACGCGATTTCGCAGACGCTGAAGGGAAAACGTGTGGTTCTGGTGGACGACTCCATCGTAAGAGGAACCACCATCACCCGCATTGTCAATCTGGTCAGAAATGCCGGCGCCAAGGAAGTACATGTACGTTCTTCCGCGCCTCCGTTTACCGATCCGTGCTATTACGGAACAGATGTCGATTCCAAGGATAACCTGATTGCCTGTCAGCATCCGCTGGACAAGATCGCTGAGGTTATCGGCGCAGACAGTGTCGGATACTTAAGTGTTGATCACCTGAATCTGGTGATCGGAACAGAGCCGGGAGAGGGATTCTGTTCCAGCTGCTTTGGAACACCGTATCCTACCGCTGTTCCGACCGGACAGAAAGACCGCTTTGAGGGTAAGATCTCTTCCGGCGAAAAGAGAAAAGAAAAAGAAATCAAGCGCAAAGAAAACAGCTATGACATGTATCTCAGAAATGACTAAACAGGAGGAAGTTCATGACGAAGAAGAGTTTCAGTGAAAGTTATAAAGAGGCGGGCGTAGATATCACCGCCGGTTACAAATCCGTAGAGCTCATGAAACAGTACATCGCCAGAACCAAGGCCTTTGGAGATACGGATGATGTCGGCGGCTTCGGCGGACTGTTCCATCTGGACATGAAGGATCTGAAGGATCCCGTTCTGGTCAGTGGAACGGACGGTGTCGGAACCAAGCTGAAGATTGCCTTCCTTATGGATAAGCATGATACCGTCGGAATCGACTGTGTTGCCATGTGCGTAAACGATATTATCTGTGTCGGAGCAAAGCCGCTGTTCTTCCTGGATTATATTGCCTGCGGAAAGAACTATCCGGAAAAAATCGCGCAGATCGTCAGCGGTGTTGCGGAAGGATGCGTACAGTCTGAATCTGCTCTGATCGGTGGAGAGACCGCTGAAATGCCGGGATTCTATCCGGAAGATGAGTACGACCTGGCCGGATTTGCTGTCGGTGTCGTCGACAAGTCCAAAGTTTTAGACAAGACTTCCATTAAAGAAGGGGATGTTATGATCGCTCTTCCGTCTTCCGGTGTGCACTCCAACGGCTTCTCCCTTGTCAGGAAGGTTTTTGACGTAGAAAACGCGGACCTGAAAAAACCGCTGGAGAGTCTGGGTGGAAAGAGTCTGGGAGAGACTCTGCTCACACCGACGAAGATTTACGTCAAGCCGATGCTGCATGTATTTGACAGTGTTCAGGTCAAGGCTGTTTCCCACATCACAGGAGGCGGATTCTATGAGAATATCCCAAGAAGCCTTCCGGACGGATATGGAGTAAAGATTCAGAAGAAGGATGTTAAGGTTCTTCCGATTTTCGAACTCCTTCAGAAAGAGGGAAATATTCCTGAACATGATATGTTCAACACATACAACATGGGTGTCGGCATGACATTTGTAGTCTCTTCTGAGGACGCAGACGCTGCTCTTGCTGCAGCCAGAGAAGCAGGAGAAGACGCATACGTACTCGGCGAGATCGTAAAGTCTGATGAAGAGAGCGTGATCTTATGCTAGAGAAGACGAAAGTTGCCGTTCTGGTTTCCGGAGGCGGAACCAATCTGCAGGCGATTATCGACGCAGAGAAGAGCGGAATTATCAGGGACGGAGAAGTCGTCCTGGTGGTTTCCAGCAGCAAAAAGGCCTATGCGCTTCAGCGTGCTGAGAAAAACGGAATTAAAGCGGTTTACGCGAAGACAGAAGAAGATATCCTCGCTGCGCTTGAAGAAGCCGGCGCGGAACTGATCGTTCTGGCCGGATTCCTGAAAATCCTGAGTAAAGACTTCATCAGAAAATATGAGAACCGCATCATCAACATTCATCCATCGCTGATTCCTTCCTTCTGCGGAAAGGGCGCGTATGGACTGCATGTTCATGAGATGGCGCTGGATTACGGTGTCAAGGTTACGGGCGCGACGGTCCATTATGTCAACGAGATTCCGGACGGCGGAAAGATCATTGCCCAGAAGGCTGTTGAAATTCAGGACGGCGATACTCCGGAGATCCTGCAGAAGCGTGTTATGGAGCAGGCAGAATGGATTCTGCTCCCGAGAGCCGTTCAGCAGATTTCCGCAGAAATTCGGAAGGGGAAAGAGAATGACAACAATTAAGCATCCATACGAGGCATTTCCGGCAGCACATTACCTGAACGGAAATCCATACCCGGGAAGAGGAATTATCGCGGGCCTGACAAAAAACGGAAAAGCAGCGATTGCGTATTTCATCATGGGCCGCTCCGAGAACAGCAGAAACCGCGTATTTGTAAAAGAAGGAGACGACGTCAGGACGAAGGCTTACGATGAGTCGAAGCTGGAAGATCCGTCTCTGATCATTTATTATCCGGTAAGAACAGTGGGAAAGACTCTGGTGGTAACAAACGGAGACCAGACGGACACAGTTGCAGATCTTCTCAGAGGCGAGTCCGACCTTGACAGCGGAATTTTTGCCAGGGCCCTGAGAACCCGTCAGTTCGAGCCGGACGGACCGAACTGGACGCCGAGAATCAGCGCGATTCTGGACCTGTCCGGAAAAGAGCCTTTCCGTTATGACATGAGTATTCTGAAGAGTTCTGATCCAGAGGGAAGCGGAAGCATCCGCAATTTCTTTGAATATGACGGAATTCCGGGAGAAGGCCGTTTTATTCACACCTATCAGACGGACGGAACACCGATTCCGACCTTCATGGGTGAGCCGGACAGAGTGGAGATCCCGGACGACCTCGATGCATTCACCGATGAAGTCTGGAATAACCTTGATGAGGCCAACAAGATTTCTCTCTACGTCCGTTTCACTGATCTGAAGACGGGAGAATATGAGGACCGCCTGATCAATAAACATTGTTAACTCGCGCAGTAACAGGAGGAGATAGAATTATGAAAGAATTTGCCCTGAAATACGGATGCAATCCGAACCAGAAGCCGGCAAGGATTTTCATGGCGGACGGAAGTGAACTTCCGGTAGAGGTAGTCAACGGACGTCCGGGATACATTAATTTCCTGGATGCGCTGAACAGCTGGCAGCTCGTGCATGAGCTGAAGAACAGCCTGCATATGCCGGCAGCCGCTTCCTTCAAGCATGTCAGCCCGACTTCTGCGGCAGTCGGAATTCCGATGGACGAGAAGCTGAAGAAAGCCTGCTTTGTCGATGATATGGAGGGTCTGGATGATTCTCCGCTGGCAACGGCTTACGCAAGAGCAAGAGGAACAGACAGAATGTCTTCCTTCGGCGACTGGGCTGCATTAAGTGATGTCTGCGACGTGGAGACAGCACGCCTTCTGAAGCGCGAGGTTTCCGACGGCGTCATCGCTCCGGGATTCACACCGGAAGCTCTGGAGATCCTGAAGCAGAAGAAGAAGGGGAATTACAACATCGTAAAGATCGATCCGGATTACGTTCCTGAGGAGATTGAGAGAAAGCAGGTATTCGGCATTACCTTTGAGCAGAAGAGAAATGACTATACCGTAAAGCCTGAGGATTTCACCAATATCGTGACAAAAAACAAAGAGATCCCGGAAGCAGCAAGAAGAGACCTGGTTGTTGCCCTGATCACACTGAAATACACACAGTCCAACTCTGTTGCCTACGCGCAGGACGGACAGGCCATCGGCGTCGGCGCCGGACAGCAGTCCAGAATCCACTGCACACGTCTGGCCGGACAGAAGGCGGATTACTGGCATATGCGCCAGTCTGACCGCGTCCTGAACCTGCCGTTTAAGGAAGGCCTGAGAAGAGCGGACAGAGATAATACGATTGATATCTACCTCGGAAATGAATATATGGACGTTCTGAAAGACGGCGAGTGGCAGAAGTGGTTCACCGAGCAGCCGAAGCCGTTTACAGAAGAAGAAAAGAGAGCATACCTGGATTCCATTTCCGGCGTAGCTCTCGGATCCGATGCCTTTTTCCCGTTCGGAGACAACATCGAAAGAGCGCATAAGAGCGGCGTATCCTATATCGCTGAACCGGGCGGATCCATCAGAGATGACCATGTCATCGATACCTGTGATAAATACGGAATGGCCATGGCTTTCACCGGCATGCGCCTGTTCCATCATTAATCCGAAAATTTCCGGGAGCAGATTCCAGTCTGCTCCCGAATCATAAATGCTGAGTAGTTATATAAAAGGATGGGGGATTAACAGTGGTTGATAAGATCATGGTCGTCGGCGGCGGCGGAAGAGAACATGCCATTATTAAAAAACTGAAGGAAAGCCCGAATGCAGGAAAAATTTACTGCCTGCCGGGAAATGCGGGGATCGCAAAGGATGCAGAGTGCGTCCCGATCGGGGCAGAAGACCTTGACGCGATTGTCGATTTTGCTGTAAAGGAAAAAATTGACTATGCCGTCGTAGCTCCGGATGATCCGCTGGTTATGGGTCTTGTGGACCTTCTGCAGGAGAAGGGCATTCCATGCTTCGGACCGGAGAAAAAGGCTGCGATCATTGAGGGAAGCAAGGCCTTTTCCAAGGATCTGATGAAGAAGTATCATATTCCGACAGCAGAGTTTGAGACCTTTACCGAGATGGACAAGGCCCTGGACTATGTCAAGACCTGCAAGGTTCCGGTTGTCGTCAAGGCAGACGGACTGGCAAAGGGCAAGGGCGTCCTGATCTGCGAAACAAGAGAAGACGCAGAAAACGCCGTAAAAGAAATGATGCAGGACCAGAAATTCGGAAAGAGCGGAACAACCGTTGTCATTGAAGAATTCCTGGAGGGACCGGAAGTATCTGTCCTTTCCTTTACGGATGGAAATACGGTCATCCCGATGGTTTCTTCCATGGACCATAAGCGTGCATTTGACGGAGACAAGGGTCTGAACACCGGCGGCATGGGAACTATCGCTCCAAACCCGTATTACACAGAAGACATCGCAAAAACCTGTATGGATGAAATCTTCCTTCCGACCATCAAGGCCATGAATGAAGAAGGCAGGACATTCAAGGGCTGCCTCTACTTCGGCCTCATGCTGACCAAGGACGGTCCGAAGGTCATCGAGTATAACTGCCGGTTCGGTGATCCTGAGGCGCAGGTTGTTCTTCCTCTTCTGGAAGGAGATCTCCTGGATATCATGATGCATGTGACAGACGGCACACTGGATCAGGCAGACTTCCACTTCGCCGATGATGAGGCAGCATGCTGCGTTATTATGGCGACAAAAGGTTATCCAGAGCATTATGAGAGGGGATTTAAGCTCGATATTCCGGATGACCTGGAGAATGTCTATGTAGCCGGCGCAAAGAAGGGCGAAAACGGAGAACTGCTGTCTGACGGAGGCCGTGTCCTGGGCGTAACCGCAAGAGCAGCCACTCTTCCTGAGGCCATTGACAGTGCCTATGCGCAGGTAGAAAGAATTGGATTCCCGAACGGGTTCTATCGTCACGATATCGGTCAGAGAGCGTTAGCCGCATTGAAAGGAGAAGCACGCTAAATGGTATACAGAGTTTATGTAGAAAAGAAGCCGCAGTTTGCCAATGAGGCAAAGGGAATTCTCAAGGAAGCAAAGGAGCTTCTGCAGATCGAAGGTCTGGACAAGGTCCGTGTCATCAACCGTTATGACGCAGAAAACCTTTCGGAAGAGCTCTTTGAAAACGCGGTAAACACCGTCTTCTCCGAGCCGCAGGTTGACCTGGTTTACAGAGATCTGACCATCGATCCGAAGGAAAAGGTATTTGCCATTGAGTATCTTCCGGGACAGTTTGACGCGAGAGCCAATTCCGCTGCCGAGTGTATCCAGCTGATTTCAAGAGCAGACCGTCCGACCATTAAAACGGCGAAGGTATTTATCCTGTCCGGATCCATCAGTGACGAGGACGTGGACAGACTGAAGAAATACATCATCAACCCGGTTGAGGCAAGAGAGGCTTCTCTGAAGACCTATGACACACTGAAGGTCAACGTTGAGATTCCGACAACCGTTGAAACCCTCACAGGCTTCGACGAGTATTCCGGCGAGCAGCTGCAGGAATTCCTGACCTCACACGGTCTGGCTATGGACCTTGCTGATCTGGCTTTTGTCCAGGAGTACTTTAAGAAAGAACAGCGTGACCCGACGATCACGGAAATCCGTGTCATCGATACCTACTGGTCTGACCACTGCCGCCACACCACCTATAACACAACTCTGGACAGCGTAAAGTTCGAGGATGATGAGATCCAGAAGACTTACGAAGAGTACCTGGAGTCCAGAAAAGAGATCAACCGCAAGAAGCCGGTCAACCTGATGGATATCGGCACCATCGCCGCCAAGGTTCTCCGTCAGCGCGGCATGCTGGACAAACTGGATGCGTCCGAAGAAATCAACGCCTGCACGATTAAAATCGACGTTGACGTTGAAGGAAAGACAGAGAAATGGCTGCTGCTGTTTAAGAATGAGACCCATAACCATCCGACAGAGATCGAACCGTTCGGAGGCGCTGCAACCTGCATCGGAGGCGCGATCAGAGACCCGCTG
The DNA here is from genome assembly GCA_051893535.1 of Eubacterium sp. Lineage (GTDB taxonomy): Bacteria > Bacillota > Clostridia > Peptostreptococcales > Anaerovoracaceae > Aminicella. Next base: position 26,789 of record JBJFHK010000250.1, read on the forward strand.
TCAGGAAGAAGCTACGTTTACGCGGCCATGCGTGTTACCGGCGCGGCCAATCCGCTGACTCCGGTTTCCGAGACCATGGAAGGAAAGCTCCCGCAGAGAAAGATCGTAACGACTGCGGCAGACGGATACAGTTCCTACGGAAACCAGATCGGACTTGCAACTGGTCAGGTTGACGAGCTCTATCATCCGGGATATGCGGCAAAGAGAATGGAAGTCGGTGCTGTTATCGCGGCGGCTCCTCAGGAGAATGTAAGACGTGAACGCCCGGTTCCGGGAGATGTGGTCATTCTGCTGGGCGGACGTACCGGCCGCGACGGAATCGGCGGAGCAACCGGTTCTTCAAAGAAGCACAATGTCGATTCTCTGGAAAAGGACGGTGCTGAGGTTCAGAAAGGTAATGCTCCGGAAGAAAGAAAGCTGCAGAGACTGTTCAGAAATCCGGAAGCTTCCAGGATGATCAAGCGCTGCAACGACTTCGGAGCAGGCGGTGTATCTGTTGCCATCGGAGAGCTGGCAGACGGACTGGACATCAACCTGGACAAGGTAACAAAGAAATACGCGGGTCTGGACGGAACGGAACTCGCAATTTCCGAGTCTCAGGAGAGAATGGCGGTTGTCGTTGCTGCTGAAGATGCAGACCGTTACATCGAGCTTGCCCACAGTGAGAACCTTGAGGCAACGGTAGTCGCTGTCGTCAAGGAAAATCCGTACCTGACTGAGAAGTGGAACGGAGAGACCATCGTCAACATTTCCAGAGCATTCCTGGATACAGACGGTGTTGAAAAGCATATCGACGTTGAAGTTCCAAAGCGCGGAGACTATCAGAGAAAAGCAGCCGGAGACTTCACGGAAGAGTATAAGAAGATGGCGTCAGATCTGAACGTCTGCTCCAAGAGAGGACTTTCCGAGGAATTTGACTCCACCATCGGCGCAGGAACCGTACTGATGCCATTTGGAGGAAAGTATCAGAGAACGCCGCTTCAGGCCATGGTTCACCTGATTTCTGTAGAAAAGAAGCATACAGACACTGTCTCTGCCATGGCTTATGGATTTAATCCGATGATTTCCTCTGCAAGCCCGTATGACGGTGCATATCTTGCGGTAATCGAGTCCATCTCCAAACTGATCGCAGCCGGCGCATCCTTCAAGGATACCTACCTGAGCTTCCAGGAGTATTTCGGAAAGCCTGGAAATGTTCCTTCCCGCTGGGGCGCTCCGATGGCGGCCATGCTCGGCGCATATAAGGCGCAGATGGGAATGGGCGCTGCGGCAATCGGCGGCAAGGACTCCATGAGCGGAACCTTTGAGAATCTGGATGTACCGCCGACACTGATTTCCTTCGCGGTTACAACAGACAAGGCAGAGCACATCATTTCACCGGAGTTCAAGAAAGCCGGAGACGATGTCATTCTGCTGCTTCCGGAGATCGGAGAAGACGGACTTCCAGACTGCGGTTCAGTGAAGAGCCTCTATGAGAAGGTCAACAAGCTGATCGTCGATAAGACGGCCTGCGCGGCGTACACACCAGGTTACGGCGGAATTGCCGAGGCCGTTCTGAAAATGGCTATGGGTAACGAAATCGGATTCGTTTACGGAGATGCCGTTTCCAGGGATCAGATTTTCGGTTACTGCTACGGCGGATTCCTTCTGGAAGTTCCAGCAGGAACCAGGGTTGACGGTGCTCTTCTTCTCGGAAAGACAACAGAAGAGAAGACCATTACAGGATTTAACGAGACCATTCAGCTTTCCGACCTCTGTGATCTTTATGAGAATAAACTGGAGCCGGTTTACCGCTGCAACATCGAGACCGAGAAGGGCGACACAGAGGCCTTTAACTTTGAGGCAAAAGAAACCCTCCACGCGAACGTCAAGACAGCAGCTCCTAAGGTGCTGATTCCGGTATTCCCTGGAAACAACTGTGAGTACGATTCTGCAAAGGCATTTGCTGATGCGGGCGCTGATCCGGAGCAGTTCATCATCAACAACCTGACTTCTGAAAACGTCGGAAAGAGCGTCGAGCAGTTCGCAGAGAAGATCCGCCAGGCACAGATGATCTTCATTCCGGGCGGTTTCTCCGGAGCAGACGAGCCGGACGGATCCGGAAAATTCATCACTGCCTTCTTCAGAAACGCAGAGATCAAGGAAGCCGTCACCGAACTTCTGGAGCAGCGTGACGGTCTGATGGCCGGAATCTGCAACGGATTCCAGGCACTGGTAAAACTGGGCCTTGTTCCTTACGGAAAGATCACGGAAGCCGATGCAGACAGCCCGACACTGACCTTCAACACCATCGGACGCCACCAGTCCAAGCTGATCCGGACCAGAATCGCATCCAACAAGTCCCCGTGGCTGGCAAAGTGCAAGCCGGGTGAGATTTACACCTCCCCGATTTCTCACGGAGAAGGCCGCTTCATCGCGCCGGAGAGCCTGATTAAGAAGATGGCAGAAAACGGACAGATCGCGACACAGTACGTTGATCTGGACGGAAATGTCTCCTTCGACATTCAGTACAATCCGAACGGTTCCATGAACGCTATCGAGGGAATTACATCACCGGACGGAAGAGTCTTCGGAAAGATGGCTCACTGCGAGCGTAAAGGACCGTACCTTTATAAGAATGTACCGGGCAGCTTCGATCTTCACATGTTCGAATCTGCCGTTGAGTACTTCAAATAAGGCTGTCAGATCTGAGGGGAATTTTACCGTATAAAGACAATTGAACAGGCCGCGGATTCCGGCGGAAAAATCCGGAAGACGCGGTCTGTTTTCTGCTGTCATCTGTTTTTTCTTCATTCAGAAGACGGGCAGGCGCTGCATGAATCCCGGATACGCAGAAAAACGCGGCTCCGCCCGGCATGGCAGGAGCAGGAAATTCACGCAGAAGAATGTATATATAGAAAGGAAGAAAATAGATTTATGGAAATGTCCTACCGGCGCAACATCTCAAAAGGTATTATTTATACGATCATCTCCTCGCTCGGATTTGCACTGATGACCTTCTGTGTAAAAGGAGCGGGCGATCTTCCGACGATGGAAAAGGCATTTTTCCGAAACGCCGTTGCGGCCGTTATCGCATCCGTCACCATTATGAGAATGCCGGGGCCGGGAAGGTTCAAGACCAAGAAGGAAACACGGGTGGGACTCCTTCTCCGGGCTTTGTTCGGGACACTCGGCATGATTGCCAACTTCTGGGCTATCGACCGGCTGGGCCTGGCCGATTCCAATATTTTAAACAAGATGTCGCCCTTCTTTACGATCATTGCTTCCGTATTTCTTCTGAAGGAAAAGCCGACAAAGCTGGACAATGCCCTTGTCGCTCTTGCTTTTGCCGGGACGATTTTTGTCATCAAACCATCAGGAGGAATGGCGGCGGTTCCGGCCCTGGTCGGCCTCTTCAGCGGATTTTCCGCCGGCATGGCCTACGCCTTCCTGCGCCTGATCACCAATAAAGGCGAGCGCTCCGCCGTCGTCGTCTTCTATTTCTCCTTCCTGTCCTGTCTGTCCTGCATACCGTTTATCCTGCTGGACTTCAAGATGCCGACTCTGCATCAGTTTCTCTGGCTGATCGGAACTGGCGCATCTGCCGCCGTCGGACAATTCGGCGTTACCGCCGCCTATAAATACGCGCCGGCCAAGGACGTATCCGTCTTCAACTACTCGCAGGTGCTGTTCTCGGCGCTTCTCGGATTCCTGTATTTCCATGAAGTTCCGGACCTTCTGAGCTGGATCGGTTACATCATCATCATCGGCGCCGCGGCCCTGAAATGGAAGAACGAGAGCAGTTTCATCCGCGCCCAGAAAGAAGAGCGGAAGAAACGCCAGCTGAATAAGGCAGCAGGACAAAAGAAAAAGCAGCAGGGGAAATAGCCTGGTATGTGATACGCTCCCTTTGTGGATGCAGCAGAAGATGCTGTTTTCCATAAGGGGAGTATTTAATTGCACGACGCCGCACGGGCAGGCTGCAGCTTCGCCATTTAAAGGGTGAAAGGACAGAGTCTTTGGGTCTGAAAAATATATCGTTGATGAGTGGAGAGAGTCCCGGCAGATGGGAAGCCGGCTATTACCAGTTTTCTCATGATTCAAGCTCTGGTCTGCTGTGTAAATATTACAGAGTAGTAAATAAACACAGGAGGTAAGTATGATGAAAAAAGATATGGGTGTTCAGCCGCTTCTCACACCGATGCCGGTTCTGATGATTGCGACTTACGGAGATAATGACAAGGTCGATGTCATGAACATGGCCTGGGGCGGAATCTGCGGATCTTCTCAGGTAGTTCTGAATATCAGCGCCGACCACAAGACCACAGAAAACCTGAAAAAGCGCGGTGCATTCACACTCAGCGTTGCAGACTACGCGCATATGAAGGAATCTGATTTCTTCGGAATCGCTACAGGAAACAAGATGGCTGATAAATTTGAAAGAAGCGGCATGCATGCCGTAAAGAGCAGCCGCGTCGATGCGCCGGTCGTTGAAGAGTATCCGATCACACTGGAGTGCAAAGTCGATGAAATCGTAGAAGGCAAGACCTGCCTGCACGTATACGGCGACATTCTGAATGTCCTTGCCGATGAAAGCATTCTGGATGAGAAGGGAAATATCGACATTAATAAAGTTGATCCGATTATCTTCGACACCTTCGGAAGAAACTACTTCCGCCTCGGAGAGAAAGCCGGAAAGGCCTGGGGAGAAGGCGTGGAACTTACGAAGTAAAATCCCGTTTCCCCTTGAAATTTACACAATGCAAGCCGTGCTGTCACAGTGAATCTGCCTGTGGAAAGCACGGCTTTCTTGTGCTAAGATAGATTTTGTCCCAGAATAACAGCTGGCGGCGGGATGAAAGATCCTGCCGGAGACAATCAGATCATGGATCTGGCAGATGGCCTCTGCGAGAAAGAGAAGCAGGCCGGATTATGCCAGGCTGTAAAGGAGAAACTATGGAATTCAGTGAGCAGATTAAAAAAATCAGGAAAGACAATCATCTGACCCAGGAGGAGTTTGCGAAACGGGTAAACGTCACGCGCCAGGCGGTGTCTAACTGGGAGAATGACAGAAATCTTCCGGATATCGAGACCCTGATTGTGATTGCGCAGGAATTTCAGCTTTCTCTTGATGAACTTATTCTGGGAGGAAAAGAAGATATGAATAAGATGACGGAAAAACTGATTAAAGATGGCAGCGAAGGAAGACGGGCGAAGATGAATATGGTGTCCACGGTGATCGGCGGGGTGCTGATGCTGATGGGGGCGATGTGCCTCTTCATTAAGGCCAACTCCGTAGAGTACGTGGACAAGCACGGGATTCTGCACGAAAATTTCTACCTGCTTCCGACGGGATTCCTGTTTCTGTTTGTCGGCGCAGTCGTTATTCTGACCAGCTGCATCGTGTTTGCAGTGAAGAGGGCGCGGGAGAAGCGGTAGAAGTCCGGCACTTCCTGGAGTCATCGCGCCGGCAGAGATGGATCTTCTGTTACATAGCTGAAGGAATGCTGGGTATGAAATCAGGTTTGATTGAAAAATGCATCGCCGTGTGACGGTGCGTTTTTGTCTGCGGACGGGAAAAATCAGAATCTACGATGTCGCTGTTCAATTATCCTGCAGAAAGGAATATGTTTGTATACACAATGCTGGAAATTCAGCACCGTCTCAAATAATCATACAGAAAAATAAGTGATTATTTCATTGCGTGCTATCTGTAAATTTTTAATTCGGCATTATCATGATTATTTTACAAAAGAACGAACCAGAAATCAGAATGTGATTGCGACGAATTGGATAAATGAATAATATATAGAGATAAAATAAACTATACGTGAAAATATATCGTTAATATTATCATGAAGACCTGTTGAGCGGAGAGGAAGGTTTCTGGAAAATGCAGGTATCTGAGAAAGATGGAGGAAACCGGAGAAATCGCCCCTCGATTTCTTCGGTTTCCTTCTGATGTATAGATATTCGGTTCGTAGTTTCCTCCAAAAAAACGGATTTTGCCGAACCGCAGCCCTGAGAAGAGCATTTCTATCACATTTTCATCACAATCCTGCCCACATAGTGAGAATGATTATCATTTGTTTTGGTGAAATCTCAGATGTGCCGTGTAAGAATATGAGTGAAGTCCGGCTATCATATCAACGTGGCGATTATACCAAATGACAGCTGCAGGAGATAAAGCTATAATAAATACGAATATGCTATAATAAAGGAAACAGTATCCGGGCAGGACCGGCTGCCACGGTGAATGTGAAAGGGTTTCAGCAGAAAGGACAGCGATGAAGGGAGGGAAGATGATGAAAGAACAGGATCTGAATGGCAGGAAAGATGAAGAGAAGAGGCGTGAAAGCAGCGCTGCCCGGGCGATCATTTTCGATGCCAGAAAGCGGATTCTCATGCAGGAACGCTTTCTGGACAGCGCACTGTTTTCTCTTGATCTGGCTGCAGTTCCTCCGGAAGTGACAGAAGATTATGCCCTGGATGGACAGACCTTTCAATATAATCCTGAATATGTGATTTCTTCTTATCAGAAAGACGAGAACGCAGTCAGCCGGGCCTTTTTTCACACCCTTCTTCACCTTCTCTTTCTTCATCCATTTGCTTCCCGGACCGATGATCCGGCTCTCTGGAATCTGTCCTGCGACATCGCCGCAGAAGGCATCATTCTGTCTCAGCACAAGTCCTGTTTCTCGCTGGAAAGAGACCGGGAAGAACGGGAAATCATCGATCGGCTGCAGGATCAGGCCGGCATGCTGACCGCAGAGCGGATTTACCAGCATCTTCTTCAGCATCCCTGGACAAAGGAAAAACGCAGGGAAGTATCCATGCTCTTCCGCCGCGACAGTCACGACAGCTGGTACGTAAACAGAACTCTCAGAGAGCTGCTTAGAAATCGGGATAACACAAGAAATGATTATGGTAAACTTGATGCTGGGAACAGCGATGGTTCAGAAGGGAAGGGGAATCCATTGAAAACAGGGGCTTTCTCGATCATGCAGCCGGATGATTCCCGGGATTCCTCCGCGTCCGGCATGCAGCATGCATCTGCCGGCGGCACGATTTCTTCCGCCTCCGGTCCTCGGTATGGATCTTCCGATCTTCCCTATCCGCTTCTCTATCTGGAAA
>JBJFHK010000251.1:0-6476 GCA_051893535.1 Eubacterium sp.
ACTTTTGAGCCGTCTTCGCGGATCTTCAGGGATCCGTTTTCGGCCAGAAGTTTGCAGCACCACTCGTGTCCGGGAAGGAATCCTTCTGAACCGCTGATTGTCTGTACGGTAACGGAATTCACATCACCGGAGTAGAATAATTCTTCCGGAGTCATTACCTCTACTTTTACTTTACGAGCCATTTTGATTCCTCCGCACTATATACTCTCAGATATATTCGGCCTCCTGCCTAGTTCTTTTTGTCGGAAGAAGAAGCATCCTCTGCCTTATCGTCGTCCTCGTCATCGTCATCTGCAGCTCCGGCCATGGAAACCTGGCTGTCGGCCTTAGACTTCTTATATTTCTCGACGACGTCGTCGATTCCGCCGGCGAACAGGAACATTTCCTCCGGGATCTCGTCGTACTTTCCGTCGAGGATGCCCTGGAAGCTTGCAATGGTCTCCTTCAGCGGAACGTAACGGCCCTTCATGCCAGTGAACTGCTCTGCAACTGTGAACGGCTGGGACAGGAAACGCTGAATCTTACGGGCACGGGATACGGTCTTCTTATCTTCCTCAGACAGTTCATCCATACCCAGAATAGCGATGATATCCTGCAGGTCTTTATATTTCTGCAGAATCTCCTGTACACGGCGGGCGGTCTCGTAGTGCTCCTTGCCGACGATCAGCGGATCCAGGATTCTGGACGTGGATGCCAGCGGGTCAACGGCCGGATAAATACCCAGCTCGGTGATGGAACGATCCAGTACGGTGGTCGCGTCCAGATGGGCGAATGTGGTGGCCGGCGCAGGGTCGGTCAGGTCGTCTGCAGGGACGTATACCGCCTGAACGGAGGTAATAGATCCATCTTTGGTGGATGTGATTCTTTCCTGCAGGTCACCCATTTCATTGGCCAGTGTCGGCTGATAGCCTACTGCGGAAGGAACACGTCCCAGCAGCGCGGATACCTCAGAACCTGCCTGGGTGAAACGGTAAATGTTATCGATGAAGAGCAGTACATCCTGCTTCTCATGGTCACGGAAGTACTCGGCCATGGTCAGTCCGGTCAGGGCTACACGCATTCTGGCCCCTGGCGGCTCGTTCATCTGTCCGAATACCATGGCGGTCTTATCCAGAACGCCGGATGCGGACATTTCTCCGTAAAGGTCGTTACCCTCACGGGTACGCTCTCCAACGCCGGCGAATACGGAAATTCCGTTACGCTCTGTGGCGATGTTGTGAATCAGTTCCTGAATCAGAACGGTCTTTCCTACTCCGGCTCCGCCGAACAGACCAACTTTTCCGCCTCGTGTGTACGGAGCGATCAGGTCGATGACCTTGATGCCTGTTTCGAAAATCTGGGATGATGTATCCTGGTCTTCGAATGCCGGGGCCTTTCTGTGAATCGGCCACTTTTCATCGCACTTTACCTCGCCCTTGCGGTCGATCGGATCACCGAGGACGTTGAACAGACGGCCGAGGACGTTTTTCCCTACCGGTACGGAAATCGGAGCGCCTGTATCTACAGCTTCCATGCCTCTGGACAGTCCGTCCGTGGAGGACAGGGCGACGCAGCGGACCTGGTCGTCTCCTTTATGCTGAGCGACTTCGGCGACGATCTTTCCGCCGTCCTTCGTCTTGATCTCAATGGCGTTCATCAGTTCCGGAAGTTCGTCCGGCTTAAATTTAATATCTATAACTGGTCCGATAATCTCATGAATCTTTCCCTTGTTCAATGATCTTACCTCCTCTATTTCTAACCCATTGCTTCCGAACCGGATACGATCTCGATAATCTCGTTGGTGATCTGTGTCTGACGAGCGCGGTTGTACTGCGTCTGAAGCTGATCCAGCAGATCGGACGCGTTGTCGTTGGCGTTCTCCATGGCTTCACGTCTTGCGGCGTGTTCGCAGGTCACGGACTCGATTGCCGCTCTGTACAGCTGAAGCTCGACGTACTCCGGAACCAGGTATTCAAATACGGCTTCTGCGGAAGGGTCGTATTCAACCGGGTGGCGGAATCCGCTCTTCTTTACTTCCTTATCTTCTTTTTTCTTCAGCTTGTTCACATCAACCGGGAGAATCCGCTGTGTGGCGACTTTCTGCACCAGTGGGTTGACGTAAGCCGTGGAAATGAAGACGATCTCGTCGATCTCTCCTTCATTGAATGCGCGCATGAGCGGCTGGGCGATTTCGTGCACGGCACTGTAATCGACCTTGTCGGCAAATGCGTCTACATCCAGTGTCTTGTCCGGCATATCATAGCCGCGGCGTCTGAAATATTCTTCGCCGCGGGATCCGAGACAGAGCATCTTGACCTTGTGATCACAGTGGTCAACGGCTTCCTGGGCGGCACGGATAACATCTCCGTTAAATGACCCGCAAAGTCCGCTGCTGCTTGTGATGACTACAAAACACGTCGTTTTTACTTCCCGTCTGCCCAGAATGTAGCGCTGCGGCACCTGTGAGGCATCCGCAAACGCTTCCTGAGCGGATTCAATCAGACGCTGAAGGTAATACTGACTGTGCAGAAGCGTTGCTTTCGCAATCCTCAGTTTGGAGGCAGAAACCAGCTTCATGGCGTTGGTAATGCGCTCGGTGCTCTGAATGCTCCGGATACGGCGCTTAATGTCCTGCATATGTTCCGCCATACTTCACACCTGCCTTCCTTTACTGTTCAATCTCCTTCTTAAACTGCTCCTTAAATGCGCTGATTCCCTTTACCAGAGACTTCTCCGCCTTATCTGTAAGGTCGCCGGTCTCATGAATCTCCTGCGCGATTTCCGGATAACGGTCGTTCATATATGGATAGAACTCTTCTTCGAAACGTCCCAGTCTCTCATTCGGAATCTCATCCAGCATATCGTGAATGGCCGCATACAGGATCATAACCTGATCGGCGATATCCAGCGGATGATACTGCGGCTGACGCAGAATCTGCATCAGTGTGGCACCGTGCTCCAGACTCTTCTTTGTAGCCGGATCTACATCCGATCCGAACTGCGCGAAGGACTGCAGCTCACGGTACTGGGACAGGATCAGCTTGATCTTGGATGAAACTTTCTTCATCGCCTTGATCTGTGCTTTTCCTCCTACACGGGATACGGAAATTCCGGCGTTGATGGCCGGACGCTGTCCAGAGAAGAACAGTTCCGATTCCAGGAAGATCTGTCCATCGGTGATGGAAATAACGTTGGTTGGAATATAGGCGGAAATATCTCCGGCCTGCGTCTCAATCAAAGGAATTGCCGTCATCGAACCGCCGCCCAGTTCATCGGAAAGCTTTGCGGCACGCTCCAGAAGTCTGCTGTGCAGATAGAAAACATCTCCCGGATAAGCTTCACGCCCTGGCGGTCTTCTCAGGAGCAGGGACATTGCACGGTATGCCACCGCGTGCTTAGACAGGTCATCATAGATGATCAGCACGTCCCTTCCCTTATACATAAAATATTCACCCAGCGCGCATCCTGCGTACGGGGCAATGTACTGCATCGGCGCTGCGGCACTGGCCGTTGCGGATACAATCGTGGTGTAATCCATTGCGCCGTGGTCTTTCAGTGTCTGCATCAGCTGTGCAACGGTGGACTGTTTCTGTCCGATTGCGACATAAATGCAGATCATATTCTTACCCTTCTGATTCAGAATGGTATCAACTGCCAGAGCGGTCTTTCCGGTCTGACGGTCTCCGATGATCAGCTCACGCTGACCCTTTCCGATAGGAACCATGGAGTCGATGGCCTTGATTCCGGTCTGCATAGGCTGCTCAACCGGCTGTCTGTCCAGAACTCCCGGTGCCGGGCACTCAACTGGTCTGGACTCTTCCGTGTGAATGGCAGCGCCTCCGTCAATCGGACGGCCCAGCGCGTCAACGACACGGCCGATCATTTCATCACCGACCGGCATCTGGACAACCTGTCCCGTCGGCTTGACGATGTCGCCTTCACCGATTTCATAGTCATCACCCAGAATTACGGCTCCGACATTATCCTCTTCCAGGTTCAGGGCCATGCCGTAAACATCATGCGGGAACTTCAGCAGTTCTCCGGACATACAGTTGCGCAGACCGTAAACTCTGGCGATTCCGTCTCCGACCTGCATGACGCGGCCGAAATCGGAAACATCTAATTCACTATTGTAATTTTCTATTTCATTTTTTATTAATGTACTGATCTCATCAGGTTTTAAATCCATAACGATCTTCCTCCCCGACTTTCCAGGCTTATCTCCGCCGCATCATTCAGATGGCTTCCGTTAAAGCGATCCATTCTGAATCTTCGCATGCAGCTCTTCCAGACGGCTTCTCAGCGAAGCGTCCATCAGCTGATCTTCCGCGTAAATCTTCACGCCGCCAATCAGACTCTTATTAATCCGATTGTGCAGCCTGATCTTCTTATGATAGAAGTCTGAAATCTCGCGGTTAAAGCGGTCCATCTCGTCATCGCTCAGCGGAACGGCAGATTCAATCACGCCCTCACCGACGTTCTTCTCACGGTCATCAATTGCATCGTACTCTTTCACGATCTGGTGGAAGAGTGCGACACGGCCTTTATCTACCAGCAGACAGAGGAAATGCTCATTGATATCGGTAATCTTATCCTTGAAAATTTCATCTATCTTCTGTTTCTTAATGACCTTAGAGATCGCCGGATCCTGCAGAAATCTGCAGAACATTTTATTGTCATTGAATATGCTCTCCAGCTGGTGAAGCTCATCCCGGACTTCTCCGGTATTCTTGCTGTCGATTGCGGCACCGTACAAGCCTCTCGCGTATACTTCAGCGATTGCAATTTCCATAGCCGTTTCACCTCTTCCGGATCCGGTTATTTCTTCTTACCGGCATCCTTCAATACTTTATCGATGATCTCCTTATGGTCTTCAGGAGTAATTTCCTTCTCCATAATTCTGCCGGCTGCTTCTACGGCCAGATCGCCGACTTCAGTACGCAGCTGACGTCTTGCAGCCTGCTGCTGACGCTCAATTTCCTGCTGAGAGCGCATAACTGCCTGATGCGCCTGTTCATTGGCTTCATCGACGATGCGGTCCGCCTGCACTCTTGCCTCTTTACGGGCATCCTGAATGATCTGGCGTCCCTCTTCCTCTGCACCGGCAATCTGTTTCTCATAAGCCTTCAGCTTTTTCTCCGCTTTCCGGCTCGTCTTACTTGCGTGATCCAGTGTATCCTGTACAGACTTGGTTCTGGCTTCCATATAATTATGCACTTTCTCGAAGAAGAAGTGCTTCAGGATGCCGAACAGCACCAGGAAGGTGATGATCGCAAACAGGAAATTCCAGTTGAATTCAAACAATCCCTGTGTAACTTTCATCTTCTGACCTCCTTCATATTACTCTATAGACAAAAGCCAGACCGGCAAGAAAACTCCGCGTACATCCGTCCCGGAATTTCCTCTTCCCGGCTGCTTTTTGTCTGTATACTGTGCATTGAATACACTAAATCTTCGCCAAAAGAATCAGTGCGACAACGAATCCTAATACCAGCGCGGTCTCCATGATGGCCATGGCGACGATCATGTAGGCAACCATCTTGTTGCTCATTTCCGGCTGACGGGAAATTCCGTGCATCGCTCCGTTAGATACAATACCTTGTCCAATTCCTACACCCATTGCGGCAAGACCCATGCAGAGTCCTGCACCGATTGCGATAAGTCCACCCATTGTTAAGCCTCCTGTTCAGCTGATTTCAGCTCACGTTTCTGTTGACGGCGCAGCTTCTTCTGTCTGCGCTTCTCTGCTGTCTCGGGCATCTCTCCGGCAAGAGCGCTGTTCAGGTTGACAGCAGTCAATACAGTAAAGATATACGCCTGAATGACTGGTTCGAAGATATCGAAGAAGCAGTTCAGAGGAATTCCGGTCACGCACCTTAAGATTGGTACGGAACAGAATTTCAGACTCAGCTTGCCCATGAATGCCAGCCACATATCGACAACGACCATGCCGCCGAAAATGTTACCAAACAGTCGCAGTGCAAGCGTTACCGGGAATGTAATGTCACTGATGATATTCATGATGATCATGAATGGATACGGATCCGTCTGCTCACGCAGTCTTCCTTTGAAGCCCAGGTGTTTTACCGAGCTTACCTGAATAATCAGGAAGGACATCAGCGCAAGGGCGGCTGTCACATTCAGATCTGCTGTTACCGGACGCAGTCCGAGAAGTCCCAGACTGTTGGCAAACAGCAGGAAGATAATCAGCGTTCCCAGGTACGGTGCGTATACATCTCCTGTTTCTTTGCCGAGATTCGTGTGTGCAAACTTATAGATAAACCCGACGATGGTCTCTGCAACTGCCTGTTTCCCTTTCGGGACTGGTTTCAGATTGCTTCCCATCCAGATGCCGAGTATCGATAAGATTATGCAGATCAGAATCTCAAAGCAGACACTCTCACTCAGAAAGACGTGACCATTTCCGAACGTGAGGATAATCCTCGGTCCGATATGATTTAAATCAATCACGGCTTTCCCTCCTTTTTCCAGCAGAA
>JBJFHK010000252.1:0-2971 GCA_051893535.1 Eubacterium sp.
TGTCCCTCCGGCACCGATAATTACATACTTTCTCATTCTCTTTATCCTCTTCAAAATTATTTATAAAAGGAGATAGCGATGATCAGAAGCATCCCGCATGATCATTTACTGCAGCTGCGCTAAGCGCCCTGATGCCCCGATTCACCGATATATCCAATCTATTTCCTTGCTGTATAAAATTTGTCCAGGTAAAAATTACTTCTTATACAGTGCGTCGTTAATGGCTTTCAGCTTTTTATCCCGCTCCTGAATGACCTCCCGCGCCCTGCCATTGCTGTAGTCGTAAAAACCGCGGCCGGTCTTGGCGCCGTACTCACCCGCATCGTAGTGCTTCTTCAAAAGCGGCGGGATTTCCTCAGAATTGTCCAGATCCGGGCAGAGATAGTCGGAAATGTGCGTGAAAATGTCGATGCCGCCGAGGTCAATGGTTTCCAGAGGTCCCAGGCAGGCCCAGCGGAAGCCGATTCCGTACTTCATGACCGCGTCGATGCCTTCTGCGCTGATGACGCCGTGCTCGACCAGATAACAGGCCTCGCGGAGAACGGCTACCTGCAGGCGGTTTGCGGCAAAGCCGAGAACGTCTTTCTCAAGAAGTGCCGGCTTTTTATCGATGGCAAGGGACAGGTCATAGATTTCCTGTGCTGCCTGGTCCGACGTCTGATCATTCTTGATAATCTCAATCAGAGGAATCAGTGTCGGCGGGTTGAACCAGTGCATACCGAGGAAACGCTCCGGCTTTTTCACGGCCGGCGCCAGAGAATTGATTGAAATTCCAGAAGTATTCGTCGCCACGATCGTCTCATCATCTACTATTTCATTGATACTGTGGTAAACATCATATTTTATCTCTTTATTCTCTGACACACATTCCACGATCAGGTCCCTGCCTTTGAAGGCATCCATATCCATAGTAAAGGAAATATTTTTCGCCGCAGATTCCGGCATATTTTCCTGCGCCGCCTTCAGCTTCGGCTCACGGTGATTCCACAGAATCACGTCATACCCGTACTCGCCGAAAATCTGCGCCATGGAACTTCCCATCGTTCCCGCGCCTGCAATCGTAATTTTCTTAATCATTGAACCCTCCGTTTTTCCCATTCATCTGCCTGCCGTTCAGGGGCAGCTCCGTAAATGCAGAATGACTGATTTTCGCAGATATCTGCGTGTATACCGTATTAGCGGTTTTCGCGGCTGTCCACATGCATACTGTCTGGCAGTCATTAATATATTGGAACAAGTTACATGCAGATTTTTTGTTTTACAGCAACATAATTCTAGCTGAAATAATCGGATATGTCAAAATTGAAATAGCAAGGGAAAGCCAGCGATTCCTGTTATACGGGAAATCAGCGGGGGCATGAGAGCAGCAGTATGTTCATGTAATTGTTGAAATTATAGAATCGGCAGGCCTATAAGAACAAACGGGATTTCATGCAGCAGTTGAAGTTATAGAGAACGAAATCTGTATACTAAATACAATCCTATCACAGATTACTGTGTTCACATCATCGCCTATCCTCTATTCATTTTTTATTCATAGTTCAACATTGAAAATCAGCTAAAATTGGATATACACTCAATATTTTTTTGTATTATCCCGTTGCAGCTGCCGATCCTACAAAATCCATGAATTTATTTTTGTAAAATTGGTGGAAATCCCTCTTTTTTACATAAAACCTATTAACATAGATAGTAACTTCTTTTGTAAAAAAGGGTGAAACCGAGATTCTTTACTAAAACACTTTTCCGACAATTCAGCTAAAAGCATTTTCTATTTAATTCCCATTCACATACTCCTTTGATTACCACTATTATTTCCCTTCTGAAATGTGAATAGTCCTTGCTTAATCATTTTTGCGAATAATTATAAATCTGTAAATCCCCCCTCCGCAACTGTACTCATATAAATACATTTATTTTGTATAAATCGAGAATACTCTTCGATCATACAAAAAACTTTCTGCTTTTTGTAAAATAGGGCGCTTTCCCTGTTTTTTACAAATAACAAATATTACGAATCCGGCACATTTGAATAATATGTTAAAGGTTACATTTTTTAATACATATAGTAAAGGAAAAATTGGTACAAGTATTAAAAAAACAGAGGGGCCACTGCCTATTCCCCATTAAGTGTCGAATCTTCAAACCGCTCGTTTGTTTGATCATCATTCAGAAGAAACAATCCCGCTGAAACCTGAATTGTCTCAGCGGGATTGTTTCTTTCATATTATATAGTTCTGCAGATATCCGGATTTTCCCTGCGAATTTCTCCTGACCTGAGAAATATGTTCCAGTTAAATCGTCACGATTCCAAACACGTTCAGAATGGAACTGATCAGAATGATGATCAGGAAAATCGGCGCGATGTAACGGATTACAACATTATACATCTTACGCATGACAAATTTCGAAGACAAGGTGACCTCTTGCTCGATGAGTTTTGTCCCTGCGGCGCGGATAACCAGCAGACAGGTTGCCATGGCTGCGATCGGCATCATGATGGAGTTCGTCAGGAAATCGAAGAAGTCCAGGATCTGCATGCCGAGAATGCGCACGGAGTCCAGCAGACTGTAACCCAGGGATGACAGAGATCCCAGAACAATCATAATGATGAAAATCATCACCGTTGCCTTAGCACGGCTCCAGCCCAGCTCATCCTCGAAGGTTGATACACTCGTCTCCGCCAGGGAAATCGCACTTGTCGCTGCGGCAAAAAGCACGAGCAGGAAGAACATGACCCCGACGATCCGTCCCAGACCCATGCTTGCGAATACCTTCGGCAGGGTGATAAACATCAGTGACGGACCGGCGTTCAGAACACTCGGCTTGCCGCCGTAGAAGGAGAATACCGCCGGAATAACCATCAGGCCGGCCATAATCGCAATGCCGGAATCAAAGGCAACAACCTGATAAGTCGCCGTCTCGACATTGACATCCTTCTTCATGTAAGAACCGTATGTATACAGAATTC